>JABXIW010000117.1 GCA_013372875.1 Gammaproteobacteria bacterium
CCATTCGATATTGGCTTCTTTTGCCGCTTCAGACATAGAGTTACGAATGTAAGGTTCCATGGCCGATTTAAAAGTACCTACGCGGAACAAGTTGATTTTCACGCCTAGGTTATCAATTAAGCCTTTATAGTAGTTACGGAATCTACCCATACCCTCAAACATCAAAATGCCTTGAGGGTTCATGTAGATCTCATCAGCCATAGAAGCTAGGTAATACTGAGATTGACTATAGCTGTCACCAGTGGCTATGATTTTTTTGCCGCTGGTTTTGAAATCAGCCAATGCCTTACGAACGTCTTGGTACTTTGAAATACCGCCGTAAGCGCCTTGTAATGAGCCTGGGGCTAATACCACCACTTTAATCTTGTCATCTTTTTTGGCGTATTCTAAAGCGTCAACTAAATCAGCAACCGCAGTTTCAACGATTTGGTTGCCTTGCGCTTCATTAACAATTTCTTGGACTGGATCAACGTGAGTTAATTGTTCTTGTAAAATGCCTTTTGGAGCTAAAATTAACGCTGAGCCTTTGTCATAACTAGGGAGATCAGGGCCTTTTACACAGCCGCGGATCATGAATGCAATTAAGAAAAGTGCGATTAAGCCAATCATAAAACGACCAGCTACATCAATGGTTTTCCAAATTCGGTAAAAAAACTTACCTATCATCGAATTAGGTTGAGCCACAAGTTTATCCTTCTTCTAAACTAAAAAAACAGCAGTAGCCATACACAACTACGCCTTCTGCCTACAGTAAGCCGCTATTAAACCATAAGGATGTTAACAGTTCATTTCCAAATCGCGGTTTTTCAGGGCATTTTGTAATCAAATATTACTGTTTTGCTGGGTTTAGCCTTGAAATGACCTTGATAGGGACTGGTTATACCAGTAAACTCGATAAATATTCAAAGAATTAACAAAGAGTTAAGTGGAAATATCGTGAGCTATCCGAAACTATTAGAACCATTAGATCTAGGCTTCACTCAACTAAAAAATCGCGTCTTAATGGGCTCGATGCATACTGGTTTGGAAGAAGAAAAGGGCGGCTACGAGAAAATGGCTGCTTTTTATGCCGAAAGAGCCAAGGGCGGTGTTGGTCTGATGGTTACTGGTGGTATTTCACCTAACTTCCGTGGTCGCTTATCACCATTTGCATCACAACTAAGTTTTGGCTGGCAAGTCAAACACCACAAGATTGTCACCGATGCGGTGCATGCTGCGGGCAGTAAAATTGCTATGCAAATTTTGCATGCGGGTCGTTATGCATACCATCCTTTTTCCGTTTCCGCTTCAAAACTGAAATCTCCAATTACGCCATTCGCGCCAAAAGCATTATCCAAACGAGGTATCAAAAAGACCATTGCCCAATTTGCTAAATCGGCAAAGCTAGCGCAAAAAGCAGGTTATGATGGAGTTGAGATTATGGGCTCCGAAGGCTATTTGATTAATCAGTTTATTGTCAAAAGAACCAATAAACGAACGGATGAATGGGGTGGTTCTTATGAAAACAGAATGAGATTCCCATTGGAGGTTATCAAAGCTACCCGTGAGGCGGTTGGTGAGAATTTTATCATTATCTATCGCCTTTCAATGATCGATCTTGTAGAAGATGGCTCATCATGGCAAGAAGTGGTGCAGCTGGCTAAAGAAGTGGAAAAGGCGGGTGCTACTATTATCAATACGGGTATTGGCTGGCATGAGGCTCGAGTTCCCACTATTGCAACCTCGGTGCCGAGAGGTGCTTTTACTTGGGTTACAAAAAAATTGCGTGGCGAAGTATCAATACCCTTAGTAACTTCAAATCGAATCAATACGCCAGAAGTTGCTGAGCAGATTCTGCAAGATGAAAATGCGGATATGGTTTCAATGGCACGCCCATTACTTTCTGATCCATATTTTGTGAAAAAAGCTGAAGAAAATCGTGCTGATGAAATTAATGTTTGTATTGCTTGTAATCAAGCCTGTTTAGATCATGTTTTTAAAGGCGAGCGTGCTAGTTGTTTGTTGAACCCAAAAGCTTGTTATGAAACCGAGTTAGTTTCTATTCCGATTCAGGATCAATCGAACAAGAAAAAGTTAGCCGTGGTTGGGGCAGGACCTGCGGGCCTATCATTTGCTTTAGAGGCATCACATCGTGGTCATGAAGTGCATTTGTTTGATAAGTCTAATCAAATTGGTGGGCAATTAAATATCGCCAAACAAATACCAGGCAAGGAAGAATTTTTTGAGGCGGTTAATTACTTTAAACGTCAATTGGAACTATCTGATGTGAAACTGCATCTTGAAACTGAAGCAACAGTAGACTCACTCAAAGAATTTGATGAAGTGATTTTAGCCACGGGTGTTAAGCCGCGAGTGCCAAATATCCCAGGCATAGATAATGAAAAAGTTATGACTTATATCGATGTCTTGTTCCATAAAAAGCCGGTAGGTGAAAAAGTGGCTGTCATTGGCGCAGGTGGAATTGGTTTTGATGTTTCTGAATTTTTAGTTTACGAAAACGAATCTCCCACTTTAGATCTAGATGAGTGGCTTAAAGAGTGGGGCATTGATGCCTTGTATCAGCTTCCAGGTGGCTTGTTAAAGCAAGCAGAAGTTAACTCATCAAAACGCCAAGTGACTATGTTACAACGTAAAGATAGTAAAATGGGTAAAGGCTTAGGTAAAACCACTGGTTGGATCCATCGCGCCAGTTTAAAGCATAAAAAAGTAAAAATGGTTACGGGTGTTCAATATAAAGAGATTAATGATAAAGGTTTACTCATTACTCATAATGCAAATGAACAAGATGAATTGCTAGAAGTTGATAATATTATTATCTGTGCAGGTCAAATTTCTTTGCGTGAATTGCAAAATGGTTTAGAAGAAAAAGGAGTTAAAACTCACTTGATTGGCGGAGCCGATGTGGCGGCCGAGTTAGATGCTAAGCGAGCTATTAGGCAAGGAACTGAGTTAGCGCTACAAATGTAAAGCCAAACTTATGTGAATTGCATCACAAGCAATTTGCTCCTATACTGCTTAGAAGCAAGATTTCCATTATTCGTTAAGGGATAACCAATGGGGGACGAATGAAGGTTGAGCAGTTCTATTACTCGCCCAATAGTGGCTGGGATCAAATCATGCCGCAAGCCGATGCGGCTTGTGACCTTGTCTTAGCGTTTGGCACTTTAGAAGACTATCAAGTGGAAGCCATTCGTAATCAAATAAAAAGTTCCTTTCCAAATGCTCAAATTATCGGTTGCACTACCGCAGGAATCATACAAAATGATCGAGTGGTTGAGCAGCAGTTAACCATTACCGCAATATCTTTTACTAAGACTAAAATTGAAACAGCTTTCAAAATCTTAACTGATGGCAGCGACTCGTATCAAACTGGAATTGAGCTGGCAAAAGAGTTACCGCATGATAATTTAAGCCATTTGTTTTTAATATCTGAAGGTCTAAGCATCAATGGTTCACAACTGCTTAAAGGTATTGCTGAGTCTTTACCTTCCGGCATTAAGGTGACTGGCGGCCTAGCGGGTGATGGTATTGATTTTGAAAATACCCAAGTATGGCTGAATGATGAGTTCACTGAAAAACTGGTGGCTGCAGTTGGTTTTTATGGTACAGATTTGAAAGTGAATTTTGGTTCTGTTGGTGGCAGTCATCCATTCGGTCCAGAAAGAGAAGTTACTGACTCTGAAGCAAATATTTTAAAAGAGCTGGATGGTGAACCAGCTTTGTCTTTGTATAAAAAATATTTAGGCGATGAATTCATTCAGGGGCTGCCTGCTTCAGCGCAACTTTTTCCTTTGTTTGTGATGGATGATGCAGCGGATGGTAACTATGTTCGTTCTATTTTAGCGGTTGATCATGATACTGGATATATGACTTTTGCAGGCGACATTCCCAAAGGAACAACCGTAAGGCTCATGAAGTCGAGTATTGAAGGCTTGATAGAAGGTGCTGAAGATGCTGCGGTTGCATCGCAGCAAGATGGGAACTCGCGCTTAGCAATTTTGGTGAGTTGCGTTGGTCGTAAAATGGTTATGGATCAGCGAGTAGAAGAAGAGATTGAAGCTGTAAAAAAAGCCTTAGGCGAAGATTGTTTACTTGCAGGATTTTATTCCTATGGTGAAATTTGCCCTCATGGCAATAATCACGAAATGGCACTGCATAACTTAACCATGACAGTAACTTCTTTATACGAAGTGTAAGGATGACAGACAAAATACATCGATTATTACAACGACAAATAGAACGCTATTTGGATGGCGATACCGACGTTTTGCCTGATAAGTTATTTAGAGCCATTAATGACGCTTATCATCACGCTGATAAAGAACGATTATTACTAGAACGCTCCTTGGAATTTACCTCTGAAGAATCCAATCAACGCTATAAATCTTTAAAAACAAAGCTGCAGGATTTAGAAAGTGCACAGCAAGAACTTACAGCAAGTTATGAGTTATTAACCAGTACCATGGATGCAGGGTTCGATGGCGTTTTGCATGCAGATAAATATGGTAAACCATTACTCTTTAATAAAACCATGCTAGAAATGTCTGGGCTTAGTATCGAAAAATTTAAAGAAATGGACTACCGCAGCATAGTGCCTTTTATGTATGAAAGGGCACAAGAGCCAGAGTTATTGGTTGAGCAACTAAGTTATGCGATTGGTAAGGGTGTAACTAACAGGCCGATAGAAATACCAATGAAAGATGGGCGCTTTTTAGAATGTAAAGTGAATGCCATTAATCAGAATAACTTGGACCGAGGCTTGGTTTGGATTTTAAGAGATGTTACCGAGTTAAAAAATAAAGAGAAAGAAGCTCAGTATCGGGCACTGCATGACGGTTTAACTAAACTGCCAAATCGTGTGCTATTTATGGAGCGTTTAGAGTTCGCCTTAAAGCGCGCCAAACGAGCTCAAAAAAGTTTATCTGTAATCTTTATAGATTTGGATGAGTTTAAATTAGTTAATGACAGTTTAGGTCATGATGTTGGTGATCATTTATTGATCAAGGTTGCTGATAGAATAAGTCAGTTTTTAAGAGATGAAGATTCGTTTGCACGTTTGGGTGGTGATGAGTTTGTGATCTTGATTGATGAGCATAACGATAAAAAATCTGTCAATAAAATCTTAGAGCGGATCAAAGATGCGTTACAAGATCCTTTTGATTTAGCCCACACCCAAGTTTATATGACTGCCTCATTAGGTGTGGCTAATTATCCTGAGCATGGTGTTAGTGCGTCTAATCTAATCAAGAAAGCTGATATGGCGATGTATAACTCAAAGAATTCTGGTAAGAATACTTTTAGCTATTATTCGGAAAAATTTGAGCGCTATTACCAAAGACGGCTATCAATGAAAAATGCTTTAATTCAAGCATTAGAAAACGATGAGTTTTGTCTTTATTATCAGCCTAAATTTGATTTAAATAGTGACAAGTTGGTTGGCACCGAAGCCTTAATTCGGTGGCAAAAAGATGAGCAATTAATTTTACCTGCGGGATTTATTGCTGAGCTTGAGAATAACAGTTTAATTATTTCGCTTGGTCAATGGGTTATTAATAAAGCTTGTCAGCAGATATCTGAGTGGAATCAAGCTCATTCGAGTAAGACAATGGTAAGTCTTAATATATCAGCAAAGCACTTTCAATTTGGTGATCTAGTATCTGACATCAATCAAGCCGTTAGGCATTACTCGATTGAACCAGCTCAATTAATGGTAGAAATCACCGAAAGTAGTTTTATAGGCGATATTGATTCGGCCATCAAAAAAATAGTCCAGTTAAATCGATTGGGGGTAAGTGTCTCGATTGATGATTTTGGGACTGGCTATTCATCTTTTACCTATTTAAGTCAGCTTCCTATTCAAGAGCTAAAAATTGATCGAAGTTTCATCGTGGAATTACAACGTTCAGAAAAGCAAAAAGCTCTCGTAGAATCAATCATCAATATCGCCCATACCTTCGAGCTTGCGGTAGTGGCAGAGGGTGTTGAGGATTCGAATGTGATACAAGCCTTAAAAGATATTGGCTGTGATCTGGTGCAAGGTTATTTCTACTCCGAACCCATCAATGCCAGTGACTTTGCCGCTAAATATTTAGCTTCCAGATCTAGTAATGTTTTTAAAATACCTTTATAAGTAACTGAAAAGCAAATAAATAATCGATTTGATTATTCTTAATTTGACAAGTCATATTTGCATTGTAAACTGAATAATAAATGTACAGATTCGTTTCTGGCTCTTTAATATTGAGCTGGAAGAGGTTGTTTTGAAGGATTATTCATGAAACAAGTGGTCACTCGACAAGCTGCAGATCATACGAGTTCGATAAAACCTCAGAGCTTAGGCGGTGTTTTTTCGGATGCCGTAGTAAAAGCATTTGACCATACCTCGATAGGGATCATTTATGTGGGGTTAGGTGGCAACATTCGCTGCTACAACGAAAAAATATTAGAAATTCTAGATCTAACTATAATTGATGGCATTTTACCGAGCTATCAAGAGTTAGTCACTTATGTCGCTAAAACCGTAAAAAACTCAAAGGACATTGAAAACCTTTTTACACTACCGATCAAAGAATATTATCAGAAGCAAGAATTGGTGGTTGAAACCAAAAACAACCGAGTATTATTTTGTAGCTCGCAAGCGGTTATTGAAAATGGCTTAATTGACGGAATTGTGTGGTCGGTGAGTGATATCACTGAGCACAAAACCCAAGAGCGGATTGCAACCTATCGCTCGTTGCACGATGCTCTTACTCAGTTGCCTAACCGCACTTACCTATTTAAAAAATTAGAAACCTTAACTGATTCTACACGGGAAAGGCCCAAAAAATTCGCTTTGTTGTTTTTAGATTTAGACGACTTTAAGCAGATTAATGATGAATATGGGCATGCTATAGGCGATCAATTTTTAATAAGTTGCTCCAGCCGTATTCGCAATTCTTTACGTGTTCCCGACACTTTAGCCCGACTAAGCGGCGATGAATTTGTGATTATTTTAGATGAAATTGATAGCCACGAATTGGTCGAGAAGGTTATCGGTCGTATATATCAGTCCCTATCCAATAGTTTTCATGTGTCAGGTACTGAAATCCCAGCTTCGCTTTCAATCGGCATCAGTTTTTATCCTAATGAAAGCTCCAATCCACGAGAATTGATACGACAAGCCGACAAGGCAATGTACCAAGCGAAAAAAAGAGGAAAAAATACTTTTTGCTTTTATCAAGCAAGTATGGAAAGCTTATAAAAAACGTTTAAACGGATTGAACGATGATTAAAAAATTATTATTAATCTTATTAATAATTCTGGTTGCCGCTGTTATTTTCTCTCCATTTATTGCGCGCCAAGTTGAAAAAAACTTTAACAAAGTGCGTTATCCTAGCCCTTATCAGGTTTCTACCTATGCGCAAGGTTTTCATGACAGCTTATTGGTTGCTGATTTACATGCCGATCCTTTACTATGGGGGCGAGACTTGAATGAGGAATGGCAACAAGGGCATTTTGATTTGCCTAGAATGCGCAAAGCTAATGTTGCCTTGCAAGTTTTCAGCATTGTCAGTAAATCACCTAAAGGACAAAACTTTCAGCAGAATCCTTCTGATTCGGATAAGTTAGGATACCTTGCGGCAGCGCAACATTGGCCTTATAAAACTTGGACCAGCCCGCTACATAGAGCTATGTATCAAGCCAATCGTTTGCAGAAACTAACCCAAGAAAATGATGACTTAACCTTAATTAGAAATTTACCTGATTTAGATGAATGGCTTAAAGCGCGTAAAGCAGATCCCAAAAAGCGTGCTGGTTTGTTGGCAATTGAGGGTGCCCATGCTTTAGAAGGTAACCTGAATAATTTTAATCATCTAAAAACTGCCGGTGTGCGAATGATTGGTTTGGCTCATTTTTTTGATAATCAATTTTCAGGCTCGGCTCACGGCATGGAAAAGGGTGGTTTGACCGCAAAAGGCAAAGAGTTAGTCGAAATGGCGCAAAAAGGGGGAGTTTTAATTGACCTGGCACATGCTTCGCCCAAGGCAATTGACGATGTTATCGCTATTAGCAAAAAACCTTTAGTGGTGTCACACACTGGAGTGAAAGCTTTGTGCGAATCTCCTCGAAACCTGAGTGATAAGCATATTCGCGATGTGGCAAGAACTGGAGGGCTGATTGCGGTTGCGATTTTTGAAGAGGCGACTTGCGGTACGGATGTCAAGCAAATGGTCGATGCCATTGACCATATTGCAAAAATGGTTGGGGTTGATTATGTGGCATTAGGTTTAGATCTTGATGGCGCCGTGGTCAGCCCGATTGACGTCACAGGAATGCCATTAATTACCCAAGAGCTGTTAAAAAGAGGGTATTCTGAAAGAGATATTGGTAGAATCAGCGGCAAGAACTTTATCCGCGTGTTGAAACAAACTCTAAACTGATGACTGAAACTGTATCTGAAAATATCCAAGAAGACTCTTTTGATATCCACCAGCACGATGAGTACCAATATAGCCATGGCGAAGAAGTAGCCAATTCCATAAGTCATGGCATTGGTGCCTTCTTAGGCGTTGCCGCGTTGACCATGATGATTATGGTGTCAGATGATGGTTGGAAATTAGCATCGGCAATTGTTTACGGCTTGAGTTTGGTGATCCTATTTACCTCCTCAACCTTATATCATTCGTTTCAATCACCAAAAGCAAAGAAGATTTTTAAGACACTCGATCATTGTGCAATTTATCTATTAATTGCAGGCACCTATACGCCATTTTTATTGGTGAGTCTAAACGGCACTTGGGGTTGGTGGTTATTTGGCGTGATTTGGGGCTTGGCTTTGGCTGGCATAATTTTCAAGCTCAAATTTAAGCACCGCTTTCCAAAAGCATCTTTAATGGCCTATATTTTAATGGGTTGGATAGTGGTAGTCGCCATTTTTGAAATGCTGGCGAAAGTACCTGCAGGTGGTATGTGGCTGTTATTAGCTGGTGGTTTGAGTTATACCGTCGGCACAATTTTCTATGCTGCTGATGGTAAAATCCCTTACAACCATGCCATCTGGCATATCTTTGTATTAGGTGGGGCGGTTTGTCATTTCTTAGCAGTCTATATTTACGTTCTGTAAAATCATTTTACTAAATATAGTGATCTCTAAACTCCCACGGCTGTGGGAGTTTGAATCCATAAAATAAAAATTCTAGCTCGACAGTAAGTCTGCCTTTGTTGGTAAAACCTTCATATTGCCCATAGCGCGTCGCCCAAGCAGCATCTTAAAGCGCATTTTTTTGCGGTTGGCTAAGGTCAATTGGATCGGCCATTGCTCACCACCCATTTCTAACATGGTTTTAATGACATAGCGCGCTTGCACCTGGCCATTGGAGCTTTTGATTTCGCGCTTATCAAACATTTCAGCTTCAATAGTGATCGCTTCACCAAGTGTGTTAACGGTTTTGAAACGAACCCAAGGACTATCATCTTTGTTAAATACTTCTATATCAGTGGCGTGCAAACTCGAAGTTTTAGCGCCAGTATCGATTTTGATGGGTAATCGACGAATGCCTAATAAGGGTAATGAACCTTTTTCATGCCAGCCAACAGTAATCATCGCATATCCTCAATTAGACCTTGTTTAGCCTTTACCTGTAGGCTTATTAGGGCCTTTTAGGGAATCTTTTTCGATATATTTGATAATGGCATCTGCTACATCTTTGCCAGTAGATGTTTCAATTCCTTCAAGACCAGGCGATGAATTGACTTCTATCACCAATGGTCCGTGTGCGGAGCGTAAAATATCCACGCCCGCTACATCCAAGCCCATGACTTTTGCCGCACGAACCGCTAAAGCTCGCTCTTCGGGCTTTAGTTTTATCACCTGTGCCTGACCGCCACGGTGTAAATTTGAGCGATATTCACCCTCAGCAGCCGTTCTTTGCATGGCTGCTATGACGCGATCTCCAACTACGAAGCAACGGATGTCAGAACCGCTGGCTTCTTTAATAAATTCTTGCACCAAAAAGTCTGCGTTCAAACTTCTAAAAGCATTAATCAAGGCTTCTGCGGCTTTATTAGTTTCTGCTAATACTACGCCGTCGCCATGAGTTGATTCGATGATTTTCACGATCAATGGCGCACCGCCAACTGACTTGATCAACTCCTTGGTTGCATCTGCAGAGTGGGCATAAGAGGTAATAGGCATACCAACACCCTTACGAGCAAGCAATTGGTGCGCGCGTAACTTATCACGGGAGCGAGTAATGGCAATGGATTCATTAACCGAATAAACGCCAGCCACTTCAAACTGACGCAAAACTGCCGTACCGTAAGCGGTAATTGATGCGCCAATACGTGGAATCACGGCATCAAAATTTAGGATCTTATCTTCACCACTAACTTTGCGATGGACCGTTGGTCGATTTGACGTAACGTTCATATAGCATTTTAAAACATCAACCACATGAGCTTCATGCCCACGAGCTTCTGCTGCTTCTACTAAACGGCGAGTCGAGTAGAGGTTTTTGTTGCGCGATAAAATGCCAATTTTCATTTATGAATCCCTAATTTTTGGCGTACAGAAATTGTACAAATGCCAGACAATAAACCGCAAATTTAGCATATTTTTTAGCGCTGGTAATCATTTTAATTATGTTTTATAACTATTTGATAGCAAAGGGAAAATATTGATGGCGCATTTCACAAAGTTAAATCAAACCGCTTATCCAAACGCATTAGAGTGCGAAGCGCAAGGCTTGGAGATATTACGCGATCAATTGAAACCGCTGGCCGATGCTTTTATTCAGATCCCAAAAGTACATTCTGTGTCAGCACAAGAACTCGTCATTGAAGAAATCAAAAGCACCAGCGCAACCAGCCAACAGTGGTATCGATTTGGACAAGGCTTGGCGCAACTGCATCAGATCCCGCAGCATAATTATGGCTTTGAGGTAGACAATTATATTGGTCTAAATCCTCAGAAAAATATGTTATCCAGCAATTGGGGCGAATTTCTCTTTGAATATCGTTTAATGGCGCAAGTCGATTTCATTAAAGACAAGAAGATCAAAGCTGAGTTTTCAAATGCGCTTCGTCAAAAGAAAAGCCAGTTAATCGACTTCTTAAACCAAAACTGCCAGCATCCAAGCCTTGTTCATGGCGATTTATGGTCAGGTAATCTGCTGTTTGATTCTGATAATGTTTGGCTGATTGATCCAGCAGTTTATTATGGCGACAGGGAAGTGGATATTGCTATGACCGAAATGTTTGGTGGATTTAGTTCAGAGTTTTATCAAGGCTATGACTCTGTTTATCCAAGAAGTTCAGAATATGGTAAAAAGAAACAAATTTATAACTTATATCATTTCCTAAATCATTATAATTTGTTTGGGGGTGGTTATTTAGCCAGCTGTAAAAAATTATTAGGAGAAATTGCATCTAACTTGTGATTTTTTGTTCTCTTAACTTATAGAGCAAACAAAAATACACTTTAAAAGGAATTCATAATGCATAATTTGATCTTTTTTATGCTTGTTTCAATGTTAAGTTGGCAATCCATTTCTGATGAAAAGCCATTGAATTTAACTGCGGATATCCTTGAGTTAGATAGAAAGTTTTTTACTGCCTTTAATACTGGCGATATTGAAACTCTTAAACAAATGATGCATCCAGAGTTGGAGTTTTATCATGATAAAGCTGGGCTCACCAATTATCAGCAAACACTTGAAGGTTTAAGTGAGCTGATGAAAAGAACCAATCGGCCCAACCGCAGAATTATCGAAAATAAATCAGAAGTTTATCCAGTGCCAAATTTTGGTGCGATTCAAGTAGGTCAGCATGAATTTTGTAATACTGAAAACAATGTTAAGCATTGTGGTATCTTCAAATTCAACCATGTTTGGCAAAATATCAATGGACAATGGAAAATTAAGCGAATTGTGAGTTACGATCACTGACCGGCTAACCTATTGTTTTTATAGGTAATAATTTTACTGTCGTATTGATTCCGTCGAACTGTCGTAACTAGAAACTGCAATTTCGAATATGCTAAGCTCATTCTTGAAACCTAATAAGGAATGAACGTGAACATAGATTCGATAAAAGTAGTTGAGCTTAGAAAATCCAAGCATTGGTCGCAAGAACAATTGGCGGATGCTTGCGGAATTAATCTGCGCACCATTCAAAGGGTTGAGAACACGGGTAAAGGCTCGGTGGAAACCGTGCGAGCCTTAGCTTCCGTATTTGAAATCGAGCCAGAGACTATCATTATCCTGCCTGCTCAAGAAAAGCCGCTGTCACCATTAGAAGCGATTAAGTCGGCTTTTATCCGCTTTAATGACTTTTCGGGCACGGCGAGCCGCTATGAATATTGGTGGTTTTTCTTGTTTGTGTTGATTGTCGCCGCTTTAGCAACCGTGTTGCACGAAAAAGCCTATCAAATCGTTGCGATTATTGTGTTAGTTCCTTTTATTGCTGTGGGTACCAGACGTTTGAATGACATCAAGCAAAGTGCTTGGTGGCAATTGTTGTGGCTAGTACCATTTGGCCAAATAGTTGTCCTGGTTCTTTCCGCCCAAAAAAGCAAAGAGTGATTATAAAAGGCTAATACCGAATTTGTGCAGCTGTCTAGTAACGTCAATCAAGGGCAAGCCAATTAATGCCGTTGGGTCTTTGGACTCAATGGCTTCAAATAAAGCTATTCCTAAACCTTCGCATTTGAACGAACCTGCGCAGTCTATTGGGTTTTCACGCTCGATATAGTTGGTTATGTGTTCTTGGCTTAAAGTTTTAAAGGTTACTTTGGTGGTTACCACCGTTATATCACTCGGCTCATTTCTGCCTTTTGTGACGCACAAAGAAGTATAGAAGTAGACGCTTTTGCCTGAGCAGGCGGATAATTGCTTAACAGCGTTTTCCTGATTGCCAGGTTTTCCCAGAATCTCACCATCTAATACGCAGATCTGGTCAGAACCAATAATAACGGCCTCTGGATGATTTACCGCAATGGCCAATGCTTTTTGTTCGGCTAAGCGTGCCACATGTTCAATGGGCTCTTCATCTGGGAAGGGCGTTTCATCAATATCGGGTGCGATACAGTCAAAATCATTCAGAATGCGGCTGAGTAGCTCTTTACGGTATTTTGAAGATGAGGCAAGGATAATCTGCGGATTAGAGACCATAAATTGATAAAATTCAGCTATTTAGAGAAGATTGATTAGTATTTTTTAGCTTCTTGGCTTTAAAAGCAAGAAAATCCAGCAAAACCCTTATAAAACAGCAGTTTTCTTGGTTTTTCCTTTGACTCAACCACAAGATATGGGTATCATTGCGCGCCTATGGCGACTCGTAGCTTCCCTGAGCGGATCGATCCTTTTAAATTTGCCGAAACTGGCAAACTTATTGATGGGATCTTCGCGACAGCATATTTCGACAGACTTTGTCAGGAACTTTATTCTGATAAAGGAGAAATAGCCTGCAAAATCAATGGCTTGAAGAACCATGACACAGGTTTGAAGATGCTTCAATTAGAAGTTTCTGGTGAAGTTGAGTTGGTTTGCCAAGGCTGTACTGAGCCATTTATGCACCAATTGGAGCATAAAGCGATTTTGTATCCTTGCTATACTGAGGAGCAAATGAAACAAATGCCAGACGATGGCGAGCCAGTATTAGCCGATGAAGACGGTTTAGATATAAAGTCAGTGGTTGAAGATGAGCTGATTTTATCGCTTCCACTGATACCATTATTTGGTGAGTGTGAAGAGTTGGAAGCCTATCAAGTGGGTGAGCTTCCAGAATTAACAGATGAGGAAGTGGAGAAAGAAAATCCTTTCGCTGCTTTGAAAAATTTAAAGATTTAAGATTGTATATCAGGAGACTGAAATGGCTGTTCAAAAGAGTAAAGTAACTCGTTCACGTCGTGGTCAACGTCGTTCACACGATTCATTGACTGCGGAAACTTTATCAGTAGAAAAAGAAACTGGTGAAGTTCATCGTCGTCACCACGTGACTAAAGACGGTTTCTACAAAGGTCGTAAAGTAGTTTAATAAGGCAAATAGCTTAAACCGATTTAATAAGATTGGTATATAAGCTACTGATTTATTATACTAGACTGCATGAATTCATCATTCAGTCAGACCAAAGAAATGGCTAACAACAAAACGTTAGCGATTGATTGCATGGGGGGCGATTTCGGCCCCTCTGTTATTATTCCTGCGGCTTTAAAAGCCCTCGAAGTTCACCCTGAGCTGCACCTCTATTTGGTTGGTCAAGAAGAGCAAATTGCTCCTTTTCTGAAGAAAGTTCCTGGTTTTAGCGAGCGTATTAATTTAATTCACGCCGAGCAAGTGATTGCTATGGATGAAAAGCCGTCGCGCGCTATTCGCTCTAAGCCTGATTCATCCATGCGCAAAGCTATTGAGTTAGTCAAAGAAGGCAAAGCCCAAGCCTGCGTTAGTGCAGGCAATACTGGTGCTTTGATGGCACTGGCCACTTTAATGATAGGCACTTTATCTGGTGTCGAACGGCCAGCGATTGTGGCTGAGCTACCTAATCGCAAAGGCGGTGAGACCCATATGTTGGATCTGGGTGCTAATATTGAAGCTAGTGCCGAACAACTGGCGACTTTTGCCGCTATGGGCTCAGTGTTAGCGGAAGCCATTAGCAAAGATGCTACTAAACCAAAAGTTGCGCTGCTCAATATTGGGGAAGAGGCGATAAAAGGGCGTGATAGCATTAAATTAGCCGCTGAACTTTTGCAGCAACAAAAGGATCTAAACTTTCAAGGCTATATTGAAGCTAACCAGATATTTGATGGTAATGTGGACGTGATTGTGTGTGATGGCTTTACGGGTAACAATGTGCTTAAAGCCAGTGAAGGCATTACTCGATTCCTGTATGATCAACTAAAGACTGAGTTTACTTCCAGCTGGAAAAACAAATTGGCGGCCATGATGGTAAAGCCAGTTTTGAATGCGTTTAAAAAGCGTATCAACCCCGACCAGTATAATGGCGCAAGTCTGTTAGGATTACGCGAAATTGTGATTAAGAGTCATGGCTCGGCCGATCAAAATGCAACTTTTGCCGCGATCGAAAAAGCTATAATTGAAGTTGAGCGACAGGTGCCACAGAAGATTGAAAATAAAGTGGCGGCTTTGTTAATCGAACACGAAACTGATGAATAACATTTAGGTATCAATGTGAAGAATTCCAAGATATTAGGCTTGGGTAGCTACTTGCCCGAAAAAATTCTAACCAATGAAGATTTAGAAAAAATTGTTGATACTTCTGACCAATGGATCACCGAGAGAACGGGTATCAAAAAACGCCATATTGTGGCGGATGATCAAAACGCCTCGGACTTAGGCATTATTGCCGCACAGCGTGCATTAGAAGATGCAGGTATGGATGGCTCTGAAATCGACATGATTATTGTGGGCACAGCAACTCCAGATAAAATGTTCCCAGGCACAGCTTGCTATATTGGTGATGCGATTGGTGCCAACGGTGCGCCAGCTTTTGATGTTACCGCGGCGTGCCCAGGTTTTATTTTTGGTTTAAGTATTGCCGATCAATACATCAAAACAGGCTTTGCTAAAAACATCTTAGTAGTAGGCACAGAAGTTTTATCGCGTTTGATGAACTGGGAAGACAGAACTACTTGTGTGATTTTTGGTGATGGCGCCGGTGCTGCAGTGTTGACCGCTAGTGATGAGCCAGGCATCTTATCAACTCATATCCATTCCGACGGTTCTTATGGCGAATTATTGTTTGGTAATAATGCTATTCGTGGCCAGCTGGGAGATTATCCAGAACCGCAAATTGTAATGCGCGGTAATGAAGTATTTAAAGTGGCAGTAAAAACCTTGAGTTCTATTGTTGATGAAACTTTAGAAGCTAATAATCTTGAGAAATCGGATATTGACTGGTTGATCCCGCATCAGGCGAATATTCGTATCATCCAAGCCACCGCTAAGAAACTAGGCGCTGGTATGGATAAAGTGATTGTAGCGGTTGATCAGCACGGTAATACTTCCAGTGCATCCATTCCTTTGGCAATGGATCAAGCAATTAAAGATGGTCGTGTTAAGCGCGGCGACTTGTGTTTACTTGAAAGCTTCGGTGGGGGCTTTACTTGGGGTTCGGCATTAATCCGATACTAATTTAAGAAGTTAAAATTAATTTAAGAAATAAAAAACATGAGCAAAACAGCATTTATCTTTCCAGGTCAGGGTTCGCAGTCAGTAGGTATGTTGGCGGATCTTGCAGATCAATTTCCAATTATTGAAGAAACCTTTGTGGAAGCATCTGATGCTTTGGGGTATGACCTATGGCATTTGGTGCAAAAAGACGAAGAGGGTAAGTTAAGTCAGACTGAGTTTACCCAGCCAGCTTTATTAACGGCTTCTATCGCTTTATGGCGTTTGTGGCAGCAACAAGGAAAGGCAAAGCCTGAGTTTTTAGCAGGTCATAGTTTAGGCGAGTATTCAGCACTGGTCGCGGCCGAAGTTTTATCACTTCAAGATGCGGTAAAATTAGTCGAAGCTCGTGGGCAATTTATGCAGCAAGCAGTTCCGGCGGGTACTGGTAAGATGGCAGCGATTATCGGTCTGGGTGATGAAGAAATCCGTCAGGCTTGTGCTGATTCAGCGCAAGACGAAGTTGTTGAAGCGGTAAATTACAATTCTCCTGGTCAAGTAGTGATTGCAGGTTCTGCAGCTGCAGTTGAGCGTGCTATGGAAGCCTGCAAAGAAGCGGGCGCTAAGCGTGCGTTGCCACTACCAGTCAGCGTGCCTTCGCACTGTGCGTTGATGAAGCCCGCGGCTGAAAAATTGGCTGAAATGCTAGTAACCATTGAATTTTCAGAGCCTAATATTAACGTTATCAATAATGTTGATGTGGCAGCAGAGCAATCTGCTGAAGCGATTAAAGATGCTTTGGTTAGGCAGCTTTATTCGCCAGTGCGTTGGACGGAGACAGTTCAAAAGTTAGCAGCAGAAGGTATTGAAAATCTTTATGAATGCGGGCCAGGAAATGTACTTTCGGGTTTAGCAAAACGTATCGATCGAAGTCTAAACTCTACTCAATTGTCTAAGTTAGACTCATTTGCTTAAAACCGGGTGGTTTTAAATGGATTTAAAACGCACCTTAAAAATTACTGCGCCAATTGCCATAGTTGTAGGCTTGATTTTTTATAGCTTAGGTCTATGGCACAGTAAGTCTTCGTTAAGTTTAGAAAATTCTCAGGTTACTTTGGATAAAACTGTATCAACGAACACTTCTGATAAAAGTTCTAATAAACCTGAAACTCTAGAATTAAACTCGATTGAAACTCAAACAGAAGTTCAAGCAGAAGATCCTAAACTAAAGCAACTGGAAGATTACAATCAACGCATGGCTTTTCGTGCTCAAATCCAAGCATTTGCCCAGACAATTACCGAACGCTCGCAAGCCGAAAATATTGAGCTTTATCAAGCGTTACAGCCTAAAATATTACAATTTGAACAAGACTTACACATGAGTCGTGGCGAGTCATATTACTTGCAAGCCAGTTTGTTAAGTAAGATTTACGATGGCGATATTTATCTAGAAGAGCAGCTAACCAAACTTGCTGAGCAGTATCCACAACAAAAGCCAAACAAAGATCACTTAGATGATAAGTTTTATCAATACAAAGCAGAAGAGCAGCGTATTTTAGAACAAGCTATGGCTATGGATACTTTTCCAGATGGCTTAACTCGTGAAGCCTATTTACGCAAACTGCTACTTGAAGCCCGCCAAAAAATTTATAAATAAGAGTCATAAGCAGCTAGAAAAAAGGCCTGATGAACAGGCCTTTTCTGTTTTTGCACGAACTTTTAAAGTAGCTGATCCAAAGTCCAATAAAGTAAATTAAATGGTTTTGCATAATCGATAACCGTATTGGTTTCGCTGGCTTCCATCACTTTGCCGCTACCATTCATCACATTAGAAACCCAGTCGCCGAGTTCTAACCCAAGCTCCTGAATGTCAGCATTATTAAACTCTATAATTGTGGTGCAATGGCTTTCGTTAACGTTACGGAAATAAGGGAAATAGTAACCGTAATTCGATTTGCGTGACAATTTGCGTTTGAGCTTATTGGTATCTTCATGCCATTTGTCATGAATCTTTTGCTCTTTTGAGGCTTGATTCGGATCGTTTTGAATATCATCATAAAAACGCTCATAAGAATAGGATGAGAAGTTTAAATCTTGCCAGAAGTGAGTGTGGCCCAAACGATCGCTGACAAAATTTGATGACAGCGCATCATTAATAGTGCCCAAGTTAGCTTGGTTTAAACCTGGCAGTCTCGATTCCATATAGTCCAAAGGACCTTCATCTAAGCCCCAAACTTCTCGAATGGTATCGTGCAGTGGTGCTGATGGAAACTTATTGCCGTTATCGCCTTGTTTGGCGTAATAGACCGGACCTGAGTCGTTAATCATATAGTTGTACTGTGCGTCCATATCGTCACGACTGGCAGCATAATTGGTAAGTGTACCGGTACCGCCTGCAGAGCATCCTGTGTAAAGCACTTGGGTTGGCTTTTGCAAATTGTTTTTAAGCCAGCCAATCACCGCACGCATATTTTTCAAACCGTTATGATGCCAAACCAGTGGCGAGTTTTGCCCAGACGGATCTTCATAGATGGCGGTTTTATCGCCAGAATAAATATCGCCTGTGCAGTAGGGAACATAGATCATGTTCCAGTCTTGGGTTTTGACATTGGTCCAAGGGTGCAACCTAAAAACAAATGGGCTAACTAAACTCGAGCCAGGATTTTGTAGACTCATATAGTCATCAGGAATGCCATCAGGGTTGCGAGCACCCCTAACGCCTGTTTGGCCAGTGCAACTTTCGTAATCCCAGCATGCGCCGCCACCTTCTAAATAGATGATGGTGTTGCTGGTATTTGCCACTCGATTGACAAAAAATTTGTAGGGTGAGCCATTACCACACATGGCTCCTGTGCTAGCATCCAGCTGAATGGTTTGCCAAGCCAAATAGTTGCCTGGAGAGAAACCATCGTTGAAGCCTGCTGGATTTAAAGTTAAAGGGTAATCGCCTGTTTGCTGTGCGGCGGTAACAGGGTTATCAGCGGCTGGTGGGTTGAGCAAATTGAGAAAGGTTTGCCAGGCTGAATAATCACCTGGTTCGGCTCGAAGTTTTACCGATGTTAATAATACAAAACTCAAGAAAATGACTTGTATAGTGAACTTCATAGTTACTTTCATAGCTACCTCCTGTAGAGAATTTGCTTTAAAAATTGCAAATATGATTATGAAATTATTAAAAAAATTGCTTTGTCACCTATTTTCACTTAATTTAATTGCACATATGTTATACATAAGTTAGTACCATCGTTCAAATATTATGCAGAATCAAGTTTTACAGTATCACGGTAGAGTTCCAAAAAGAGCTGGCTCTTTGGCCAAAAGAGATCAGATCCTACAGGCAACTTTGGATATTATTTATCGTGAAGGATTAAGAGGCGTTAGGCATAGAGCGGTGGCCGAAGAGGCGGATGTGCCTTTATCTGCGACTACTTATTATTTTCAAGATATCAATGTTTTGATAGTCGATAGCTTCGTGTTTTTTATGGAGAAAAACCTTGGGCATCAATTAAAGGTTTTTGAGGGAATTAATTTAAATTTATCGAATTTATTGGCAAAAAATTTAGCGCCGGAATTGGTGCGCGATCTTATCAAAAACAATATGGTTGCATATTTAAAACAACAGATCTCAGATCATGAGGCTAGGGTTATAGAGCGATCCTTTATTCAATATGCCGCAAGAGTTCCTGTGTTGGCTGAGGCAGTAAATCAAATACGCAGCTATTTTTTCGAGCAAATTAAACAAATATTAATATCAATTGGTGCGGCTAATGCCGAGTTTAAAGCTGAATTGATATTAGCATTTTTGCATTACTCAGAAGAAAACTCAGTTCTTGAATACAATGTATCACCAGAGACTGCACAGGGAGTGTCTATTGATGACAAAGTTGAGTCTTTGTTGGCACTCATATTGTAATATTAACCTGTAGGTACTTCACAGTTACCGTCTAGCTTCTCAATCCATTGCTTAATTAACGTGACACCTTCTTCATGAACAATGGCGCGTCCTAATTCAGGCATGGCAATGCTCGGATCGTTCGACTCCATCCGAAACAGCATTATAGATTCATCAGCTTTACCAGGCGTAATATCGTAGGCGCGATCACCAGTGCCTTTGCCTGCTGCAACAGGCGTTTTGCAGATCCCAAGATGAGCTTTATGCAAGTTTTCTTTGTTCAAATATAGTGCCGAGGTGTCAGCAGGGCCATCAGGGTTATGACAATGAGCACAGTTGATGTCTAAATAAGAGCGAGCAGCTTGATTAATATTTTCTGAGCGGTAATTCCAGTTAGTATTAGTTGCAAAGTCATTTGGTAATTGCTCTATTTTGCCAAGGCGTTGTAGGTGAGTTAATTGATTTTCTGATAGATCTGCTGAGTATTGATAATCGAGATCCAGGTGTTTCAATTTTGGCCCAATAGGCTTTAGTAAACCGTTGGTATGGTTGCTGACATGGCAACCTTTACACTGGTTGGCATCAGGAATGATATAGGTAAATTCCTGATTTTTACTCCCCATAAGTTTCACTTGTTGAACGCCGCCTGTGATCTCTAACGTGGCTTGTGTTTGTTGCTGATTCCAAATGTAGGGTAGGGCAATCCAACCGTCCGTTTGTTTAACCAATAGGCGAGTTTCTATCAAATGATGAGTGGCAAGATCAATGCTTGTGCCTCGACTATGAGCTTTATCAATTTGCTTGGCGATAAGCAGCTTGTCATTAAAGTTTTCACGTGGATAGTAAAAGGTTTTGGATAAAACACTACCAACAGGAAATTCTAAATCGCCATTGACCGAAACTTTTATTTGCCTATTGTCAGGAAGCCATAGACTTCTAAATTTATGCGCATAATCGCTAAAAAGCGGAGTGTTTAGGTGATATGGAATTGCGTCAGAATGTAGTTCTAGCCTGCCATTATTTATGTAGAAAAGGTTCCAATCGGATAGGTTCGATGGAATCTTATCTTGCTGAAAAAAGCTAACTTGCTGAGCTTGAGCTTGCTGCAGTTTTAAGGCTTCAGGCTGAAAGTTTTGCTCACAAGCGGTTATATAAAATAGTGCGCTTAGGATTAATAAAGTGCGAGACATATTTTACTGATGGCCTAGTTAAAATGTTCAGGTAAGTTCACTGCTTCTAATCGATAATCTTGACAGTCATGAGCCTTAATATCCGTTGAGAATCCAGCTAAATCGTTCTTTAAATCCACATTAGCAAAAGTCGCTTTAGAGTTATAAATACAAATAGAAGCCTTAGCCGCATCAGCTTTATTAGGGAACTTATTAACATCATAAGCACCGTCCCAAATAATATCTGGTAAAGAGCCGCTTATTCCAAATTTCGCTACTTTTAAGGCTTTCAAATCAAAATGATCAGGGCTTTCGCCACCACCAATGTATTCATTATCATGAATAGATATTTTAAGCGGGTAAGGATCAAACTTTTCTGGGTCAAAAGGCCATTCAGCCGAAAAGTAACTGGCGATGGTTATATGAGCAGTATCATTGTCTTTTAAATCATTCTCATAAATTTCAACTTCGTCGTTAGCTAAAATCATGATGCCAGTGCCGGCTGGCACCACCGAGACAGGTACGCCTTTTGCGGCAAAATTTTCGGTATTGTTGTTATGAACTTTATTATTAAAGACTCGAGTATGATGGCCTCGAACTTCCAGTTCTGCCATATTAAATACCAAAATACCGCCAGTGTTATTTTCGGCAAGGTTGTTATAAACGTCGGCTTTGTAGGAATTCTCGATTTCAATTCCAGCGACGTTAAATTTAGCGATATTGTTTCGAACAACAATATTTTCTGATTGGCCTACATAGATCCCAGCGTCAGATGCCGCTATGGCAATGCTGTTTTCAATCAGCACATTTTTGGATTGAACAGGGTAGATACCATAAGCACCGTTTTTGACATCGGGTCCGTTCGTCCATTCAGTTCTAATGCCACGAATGATTAAGTTTTCCGACTCGTTGATTTTTAAGGCATCACCAACAGCATCCTCAATAGCAAAGTTTTCTAGAGTAATGTCATCGGCATTGATAATTAGTCCTTCTGCACCCTGAATTTGTGGTTTAAAAGATAAGATGGATTTCTCATGCCCAGCGCCACGCAGGGTGACCTTATTAACATTCAAACTCAGACTACGGTTAAAATTAAATTTGCCCACTGGAATTTCAATCAAATCACCAGGCTTAGCCATGATCAATTTAGTCATAAACTCTTTTTGAAACTTCTCGTCGGCTTCGCTGAGAGTAGGCTTGTTGTCAGTGCAGCCGATCGTTAGTGTTACTAACAATCCTGCAAATATTACTTTTTTGAACATAGCTTTATACATACAGATTTCTATATAATTAATGTGGTACGATAGTGCCAATATGGCAAAAGATCAATAGCTTAATTAATTATGTGCTATTAGATCATTTTGTTGTACTATAATCAGGTCGGATTAGATATAAAAACTCTATCGGGGGAGATAATGACAACAAATAAGTTCAAGTTGAGTCAACTTGCTCTGGCTGTAGCTGTGGGCATCAGCGGCAACCTTTATGCGGCTGAAGATGACAGCCAAGATGAAAACAAAGACGATAATGTTATCGTAGTGACTGCACAAAAACGTGTGCAAAGAATTCAAGACGTTCCTTTATCCATTTCTGCGGTAAATGACGTACAAATCAACGATACTGGCTCAGAAGACGTGAATGACGTCTTGAGGTTTGTCGCCGGTGTTGAAGGTAACAACATTCAAGCAACTCAGCCAAACTACACGATTCGTGGTATCACCACTGATGATTTTGGTGTGGGCTCTGATCCTGCAGTGGCGGTATACATTGATGGTGTTTATGTTGGTCGTGGTGCAGCGTCTCATTTTAATTTCAATGACATTGATCGAATTGAGGTGTTAAGAGGACCTCAAGGTACTCTATTTGGTCGTAACGCAGCAGCGGGTGCGATTCATATTATTACCAAAAAACCGCATGAAATTACTGAAGGTAAAACGCGCCTTACCCTTGGTCGCTATAACAAGGTTAGATTTGAAACCACCTACAATACTAAGCTCAAAGAAGATTTGTACTTCAAAGGTAGTTTGGTAACCAATAATAGAGATGGCTGGTTAGAAAACCTTAATGGTAGCTCAGATTTGTATGAGCAAGAAAGCTATGGCGTAAATTTACAGTTCTTGTCTAATATCAGTGAAGATACAGAAGCGGTTATTCGTTTTGACTATGACAATTTAGATCAAGATGCGCGTCAAGCCTTGAGTCTAAACCCTGCGATTAGCCCTGCAGATCCTTTTGGGCCTTATGACACGGACTTTGATTCAAATGAACGACGTGAATTATTGGGCGGATCTTTAACTTTGACATCACAATTTGAGGGCATGGAGTTCACCTCGATTTCTTCATATCGTCAATACAGCTCGCACAATTTCCAAGAAGAAGATGGAACCGCTCAGCCTCGTTGGTATTTTGATTCAGATAATGACGAAGATCAAAATCAAATTAGCCAAGAGTTCCGCTTAACCTCTACCGGTGATGGTCCGCTGCAATGGACTACGGGTTTTACCTACTTTAAAGAAGATGTCAGTCAAGCGTCTGTGGTTAACGTAACTACTAATACACTTGATACCTTTTTCTTAACTTCTGCGGGTTTAAGCGCGGGTCAAATTCTGCAAACGCCACTAGGGACAGGCTGGGGGGGCTTCTTACAGCAAAACCTACCAAATGAACTTGCAGCATTGTCTGCAGGTCTTGGTATCCCTGTGAATCAAGTGGTTGGAGCCATCGTTGGCGCGAATGTTAATCGTCCTTGGACCGAAGTTACTGACGTAAATTCTGTTACGGAAAGTTTTGCTGTTTATGGCGATATGACTTATTCATTCAATGACCATTTTGATATAACTGTCGGTGGTCGTTTTACTTATGACGATAAAGATTTTACTTTATTTACTAAGTATCAAAACGAAATCATTTTACCTTTCTTCGGAGTTGATAACGTTCCGTTCGGTTTAGTGTTCTTTGACCAATTCTTTGATCCAAGCAACCCTGACTCAGGTATTAAGCAAAAAGGTGATTGGAGTGATTTCTCGCCACGTGCAGTCTTTAGCTTCAAGCCAAATAGAGATCATATGTTCTATGTTAGTGGCTCAAAAGGCTTTAAATCAGGTGGTTTTAACTCTTTAGGCTTTGACCCTGGTTTCGATCCAGAAGAAGTTATTAGTTACGAAGCCGGTTATAAAGGTTCATTTGCAGACGGTCGCTTCACTACTAGCTTCGCGGCATTTAAGTATGAAACTGACAACTTGCAAATTTTCCGCCTTTCAGGACCAGCTGGCGCAATCCCAACATACAATATTCGTAACGCTGATGCGGAAGGTGAGGGTTATGAGTTTGAGTTCTTATGGAGAATTACGGATAACTGGAACCTTGCGGGTAATTACAGCCATTTAGAAACTGAATATACGCGCTATTCGTTCTTCCCTGGCGAGACTAATTTAAATGATTTAACTGGGCAGCCTTTATCAAGCATGCCTGAAGATAAGTTGAACTTGTTTATGGATTATTACATTCCTATGCAAGATGGTAGTGAGTTTAGATTCTACCTAGATTATTCTGATGTATCTGAGCGTGTCTTTAACGGCGGCTTGTCTTCAAGTTATGACATCCCAGGATATAGCTTATCAAATGCTAAAATCTCTTGGACTAACTCTGATGCTGACTTCAGTGTAGGCTTATATGCTCATAATATCTTCAATGAAGAGTATTTAACTTTCATTGGTGGTCAAGCTGAGGCGATTGGTTCTCCTGTATCGCAACGTGGCGAACCAAGAATGTTTGGTGTTAACTTCACTTGGAGTTATTAACTCAAGCTACAAGGTTAAAAGAGCAGGCTTAGGCCTGCTTTTTTTATGCCTAGGTATGATTATGGTAACAGCAAGTCAGACCAATAGTTGATAGCCTATTGGCTGTAACTTTGTTAATCTTGCCAACAATTTAACGCTAATAAACAAGCAGAGAATCTTATGAGTGAAACACAAAAAATTGCTTTAGTTACTGGTGCTAGTCGCGGTATAGGTCAAGCCATCGCACATCGTTTGGCACAATCAGGCGCTAAAGTTATTGGTACTGCAACTTCTGACTCGGGCGCCGATAAAATCACCGAAAACTTTAAAGCCGCGGGTTTGGATGGCGTAGGAATGTGCTTAAATGTGACTGATCCTGAGTCGATTGAAAGTGTATTAGACACCATTAAGGGCGAATTTGGGTCTACGCCGCATATTTTAGTGAATAACGCTGGTGTTACTCGTGATAACTTACTTATGCGTATGAAAGATGATGAATGGGACACTATCATGAATACGAACTTAACTTCGGTATTCCGTCTTTCTAAAGCCTGTTTGCGCGGCATGATGAAAGCCAAGTGGGGCAGAATCGTCACCATTGGCTCAGTAGTTGGGACTATGGGTAATCCAGGTCAATCTAACTACTCAGCAGCCAAGGCTGGCTTGATTGGTTTCTCAAAATCATTAGCTCGTGAAATTGGTTCAAGAGGCATTACTGTAAATGTGGTTGCGCCTGGATTTATCGATACCGATATGACCAAAGCCCTAAACGATGACCAGCGTAAAGTTATGCTGGATCAAGTGCCAATGGTTCGTTTGGGTTCACCAGAAGATATTGCGAGTGCGGTTAATTTCTTGGCGAGTGATGATGCGGGCTATATCACTGGCGAGACGATTAATGTTAACGGTGGCATGCACATGATCTAAGTGTTATTTTTGTCGATTTGTTTTGTTATCTTGGTTAATTTTTCTCATCATGTACTCAGTGTACACTCAGCTCAAAATTAACCAAGATGCCGCGCAACTCATACAAAAATTACGGCTTAGATAAATTTAGAGGCATCTTACAATCAAAATTGGCCTTTATTTTTAATATAAATAAAATAAAATTTTTCATGGTGCTATTGTTTTGCTTGCCAAGCATTTCATTTGCAGGAGCTACCAATGCTATTGGTGCGCTTGGTGGAGTTTTTGAGGTTATATTATGGGGGCTACTTGGGGCTGCTGTAATCATAGCATGGCTAATTTATAGTTCTAAAAAGATGAAGGAGATTAATAAAAAGCCTTCTGATAAAGAGTAGGAATTTTTGTTTGAACCAATATTAAAGCCATAACATCCTTCAAATATTCAATATCGATCTACTTTAAATTTTATTTTACGCCCCCATTATCTAATTCATGCGAGGTCTGACCAATAGCAGAAAATGTGAATTCAGACTTGCTACTTTGCGTGGTTTAATTAAAATACGCACGCAATAACTAATTTGCGTTATATACGAGGATTTTATACAGATGAGTAATATCGAAGAACGCGTTAAGAACATCGTAGTTGAACAGCTTGGTGTTAAAGAAGACGAAGTAACTGCGGAAGCTTCTTTTGTTGACGATTTAGGTGCTGATTCACTTGATACAGTTGAGTTAGTAATGGCTTTAGAAGAAGAGTTTGATACTGAGATTCCTGATGAGGAAGCTGAGAAAATCAACACTGTTCAAGCTGCTATTGATTACATCAAGGCGAATGTAGACGCTTAATTTCACTCGTCTGAAATATTTAAGTGCTAAAATGGGTAAAATACGCAAGTGTTTTGCCCATTTGTCGTTTTGGGCCAATAAAACACTTGTTTAATACAATCAAGCAAAGAGGGTAGAACCTTGAGTAAGCGTAGAGTAGTAGTAACCGGCTTAGGAATGTTAAGTCCTTTGGGCAACAACATTAAAGACTCTTGGGATGGCATTTTAGCGTCAAAAAGTGGCGCTAATATGATTGAAGACTTCGATGCGAGCAATTTAAGCACGCGTTTCGTTTGTTCGGTGAAAAACTTCAATGCTGAGCCTGTGTTGGCGAAAAAAGATGCGCGTAAAATGGATATTTTTATTCAATACGGTATCGTCGCTGGCGCTCAGGCTTGGGAAGATTCTGGTTTAGAAGTTACTGATTCTAATGCTCATCGTATCGGTGCTTGCGTGGGCGCTGGCATTGGCGGCATGACCACGATTGAAGACACTTCGATTTTGAATCATGAACGTGGCCCACGCCGAATTTCGCCATTTTTCATTCCTGGCTCTATCATCAATATGATTTCTGGCCATTTATCGATTAAATATGGTTTAAAAGGCCCTAATATCTCGATTGTGACCGCTTGTACTACTGGCGTTCATTCGATCGGACATGCGGCGCGGATGATTGCTTATGGCGATGCAGATGCGATGATTGCGGGTGGCGCAGAAAAAGGCTCAACGCCTGTTTCTATGGGCGGTTTTGCGGCTGCTAAAGCTCTATCAACCCGTAATGATGATCCACACGCGGCTTCGCGCCCTTGGGATAAAGATCGTGATGGTTTTGTGATGGGCGATGGCGCCGGTGTGATGGTGGTTGAAGAGTATGAGCACGCTAAGGCGCGTGGTGCTAAAATTTACGCTGAATTAACAGGCTTTGGTATGTCTGGCGATGCGTTCCACATTACTTCACCACCTGCTGATGGCGAGGGTGCAGCGAGTGCCATGCAAAACGCGCTTAATGACGCAGGTATGAACCCTGAAGATATTCAATACATCAATGCTCACGGAACATCTACTCCAGCAGGCGATAAAGCCGAAACGGCTGCGGTCAAGACCGTTTTTGGCAATCATGCCAAGTCAGTGATGGTGAGCTCAACAAAATCCATGACAGGCCATTTACTAGGTGCTGCAGGCTCTGTTGAAGCGATTTTCAGTGTTTTGGCGATTCAAGATCAAGTAGCGCCGCCAACGGTTAATTTAGATAATCCAGATGAAGATTGCGATTTGGATTATGTGCCGCATACGGCGCGACAAGCGTCAATAACCAACACCATCTGTAACTCCTTTGGTTTTGGTGGAACTAACGGTTCTTTGGTGTTTAGTAAGGTTTAGCTATTTGTTGAAGGTTAAATTTAAAGGCAAGTTTCATACTTGCCTTTTTTATTGTTATTATCTTACAAGTTAAATCGTTAAGGAAAATAACCACTTATGAGTAATACCGGCGCTGTAATCACTTTCTTTTTAGCGAGTTTCTTGCTGCAACAATTAGAAGCCGAACCTATTGTTATTGGTGAGTCGTATCAACTAGAGTCAAAAATATTACAACAGGCTCACGAAATTAATGTTTATTTACCGCAAACTTATGATGCCAAGGACGATGCTGGTAAAGCGATGAATCAAGCTTATCCTGTGGTTTATTTGATCGATGGTGGGATTGAGCAAGATTTTATCCATATAGCGGGGTTAGCGAGTTTGGCAGTTGATTATCGCAACATTCGTGAGTTTATTTTGGTAGGTGTGCAAACGGTCAATCGCCGCTATGAACTTACCAGTCCTACTCAAGTTGCCGAAGAAATCAAGCATGTGCCTAAAAATGGCGGTTCGCAAAAATTCATGGATTTTTTGGCCAAAGAAGTGAAGCCTTTTGTTGCGGAAAACCTTCGAATAACCGATGAGTCCATGGTTATTGGTGAGTCAGTGGCTGGAATGTTTATTGTCGAAGTGTTTTTAACGCGTCCAGAACTATTTAGCAATTACGCAGCAATTAGCCCTAGTTTGTGGTGGAATAATCAAGCAATTGCCAAAGCTTCCGCAACTGAGCTTAAAAAGCATCAATATCAAGGAAAAAGGCTCTATTTGACTATTGCCGATGAGGGTGGCGATATGCGTGAAGGGGTCGATATTTTGGCTGATGCTGTAGAAAAAGCAGAATTAAAAGATTTTCAGTGGAAATATGAGCCAATGGAGCATAAAACTCATGCGACAATTTTCCATCCAGCAGCCTTAGAGGCCATACATTTTTTAATGGCTATCAAGCCTTTTGCTGATTATCAAAAGGAACAGCAGCAATAATGAGCTTTGCATTAGACCGAGGATTACTTTACGGCGACGGTTTTTTCACTACCATTCGAGTGGTGGACAATAAAATCCACCGTTGGCCATTACACTTAGAGCGGCTAAGTTTTTCCGCGCTGCGTTTAAAGTTTCATGAATTGGATGCTAATCAGATTTATCATGATTTAAATGAATTTATTGCGCAGCAGTCTGAGTCAGATGGCGTTTTGCGCCTAACCATTAGTCGTGGTGAAAGTGGTAAAGGTGAGCGCGGTTATACCATTCCCAAGGCACCTAATTATCAGTTTTATATGAGTTGGTCGCCGCTTGATGTAAGTACTTTAAATAAACTCAAGCAAGGTGTGGCTTTGTCGATTTGCGAAACGCCGATTTCACAAAACAAGACTTTGGCGGGTATCAAGCATTTAAACCGCTTGGATCAAGTCTTAGCCAGTGATGAGATTGCTGAGAATTGTTTCGATTCCATAATGTTTAATGGTAAATGGCTAGTTTCTGGCACCAAAAGTAATATTTATTTTTATCTAAACAATCGATGGCTTACGCCTAAAGTGAATAAAGCGGGGGTCAATGGCACCGTTAGGCGCTGGTTGTTAGAGAGTCAGGCGAATGTTTCGGAATCAAAGTTTGGGTTGGAAATACTGAATCGAGCTGAATATTGTTTGGTTTCTAATGCGATAGTCGGTATTATCCCTGTAACTCAGATCCAAATGGCGGATAAAACACATACTTTTGAGCCATTTCCTGAAATCAACAAACTTCAATCAGAATATAATAAAACACTATAAACTATTAATTTATAATGAAAAAAAAGATTTCTTTCCTGTTCTTATTGTTATTGGCGGTATTTGCCGCAGTAACCTGGTATCAATGGCAAAAGTATCAAGACTTTATTCAAGAGCCCATGGGGTTATCATCAAATTTAGTGGTTGAAAAAGGTACTTCGGCCTATAAATTAGGAAAAAAATGGCAAGCAGATGGCTTGATCGATAACTTTTATTACTATCAATTATTGTTAAAAATGCAGCCTGAATTGCGTGATATCAAAGCTGGCGAATATCAAGTAAGCAGTGATTTAAATCCAGTGCAACTTTTGCAAAAACTGGTAGAAGGCAAAGTTATCAGCTATCAAGTTTCCGTAATTGAAGGCTCTAATATCTATGAGCTGTTCGCCAAAGTTAAGCAAGACAATCGCTTAGAACAAAAAGTTGCTGATCTAGAAGCCTTAAAAAAAGAGCTGGGTTTAACTGCTGAAGAACATTTAGAGGGTTTGTTTTTTGCTGAGACATACCAGTTTAATAAAGGCGACTCGGATTTAGATATTTACCAAAGATCCAATCAGCAGCTGGCTAAAGTTTTAGAAGAAGAGTGGGATAATCGCGCTGACAATTTGCCCTATGAAGATCCCTACGAAGCATTAATCATGGCTTCAATTATCGAAAAAGAAACCGCTGTGCCTGCGGAAAGGCCTATAATTGCAGGGGTTTTTGTGCGCCGCTTGCAAAAAGGTATGTTGCTGCAAACGGATCCAACCATTATTTATGGGCTTTTACCTGAGTTCGATGGCGATATTCGACGTAAAGATATCACCAATCCGCACCCTTGGAATACTTATGTGCATAAAGGTTTACCGCCAAGCCCAATCGCTATGGTTGGCCGCGAAGCGATCCATGCTGCGTTGCACCCAGAAGATGGCAAAGCACTTTATTTTGTCGCTAAAGGCGATGGCAGTCATCACTTTAGTGAAACGCTAGCCGAGCATAATCGTGCAGTGCGCAAATATCAGCTGAAACGTTAATAACAGAGAATGCAGCCTTGAGCGAAACTATGAAAAAGACGGGCAAATTTATCACCATTGAAGGCACGGAAGGCGTTGGGAAATCTACCAATATCGCTTTTATTACCCAATGGTTGGCCGATAAAGACATTGATATTCTGCATACTCGCGAGCCTGGCGGTACGCCCTTAGCAGAAGAAATTCGCGAACTATTATTAGCCAATCGTGATGAAACCGTAGATAGTCGCACTGAGTTATTGTTAATGTTTGCGGCGCGTTGTCAGCATGTTGCGACAAAGATTAAACCTGCGCTTGAACAAGGCCAATGGGTTTTATCAGATCGCTTTACTGATGCTAGTTTTGCTTATCAAGGAGCAGGGCGCAACTTGGGTTTTGAGCGTTTATCAAAACTGGAAGATTGGTCATTGAATGGTTTTAAGCCCGATTTAACCATCATGCTTGATCTGCCCATTGAAATTGGTTTGGCCCGCGCAGCAGAGCGCAGCGAAAAGGATCGCTTTGAATCAGAACAAATTGAATTCTTCAATCGTGTTAGGCAGGGGTATCTGGCGATCGCCGAAGCTGAGCCTGAGCGTATGAAAGTGATAGATGCCACAGGCTCAATTGAACAGGTTCAGGCACAAATCGAAAAAGTCTTAATTGAGTTTTATGAGTCCATTGAGGTGAGTTCGTGAGCTTATTTGGTGACGAAGATTTACCTATTGTTGCTACTCGCGAGTCCGAGCTGGATTTCTGGAATAAAGCAGCTTTTGAACAAATTCTGCAGCAATTTAAGTCAGGTTCAATGCATCATGGGATTTTATTGTTAGGTGCTGATGGCATTGGTCGAGAAACTTTTGCCGACGAATTATCACGTTGGGTTTTATGCCAAAACCATGAGCAATTGGATTCAGCTTGCGGTGATTGTAAGTCATGCCACTTATTCGATGCGCAAAGCCATCCTGATTATCATTGGCTATCGATAGAAGAAGATAAAACTCAGATTTCGGTTGAGCAAGTTAGAAGCCTGATCAGCTCTATGCAAGAGTCAGCGCACCAGAATGGCTGGAAAGTGGCTAATATTTCTCCTGTCAGTGGCTTAAATCAGAATTCATACAATGCACTATTAAAAACATTAGAAGAGCCGCAAGCAAATACCTTAATCATTTTGCAAACAGAGCAACTTGAGCAGGTGCCTGCAACCATCAGAAGTCGTAGCCAGTTATTGCCGTTGAAAATAACCGAGCAAGAATCCATTAGCGATTGGTTGGAAAAGCGCAAAGGTTATATGACGGGAGATTTGAAGCTAGCAATGAATTTGTTCCCACAAGCACCATACAAAGCCGAAGACTTTGCGAATAACGGTGATGCTTTTAAATGTGGCGAGTTTATTTTTGATATAGCCTTTTTAATTGAGGGTAAAGAGTCGGCGCTGACGATCGCAGACAAATGGTTACCCGATATCGAAGACTGCTGTTTATGGCTACAATTAATGATGCGTGACTTATTGTTATTATCGCAAACTCGTTCTGCAGAGATGATTGCTTTGCAAGGACAGAAAAAGGCTATAACCATCATTGTTGATAGGGTTAATACCAAAGGTTTAATGCAACTTAATGAGAAAATCCTTGAGCTTAGGAGCTTGATAATCAAGAAAAGTCCAGTTAATCTAAGTTCATCTTGGCAAGCATTGCTAATCTATATCACTCAACTGGCACAAAAATTTAAGCAAAGCGCATAAGGAAACTGAATGAAAATCGAACGCACAGGCCCAGGAATTTTAACTATCACGGTAGAGGATAAGGATGATCTGTATGCGGCCTATATGCCATTCGTTGAAAATGGCGGAATTTTTATTCAAACCACCAAAGATTACAGTTTGGGTGACGAAGTTTTTATGCTGCTGGCCCTAATGGATGATCCTGAAAAGTTGCCAATCGCAGGCAAAGTTGCTTGGATCACGCCTAAAAATGCTCAAGCAAACCGCAAAGCGGGCATAGGCATTCAATTTAGCGATCAAGATCAAGGCAAAACAAAATCTAAAATCGAAAATCTACTGGTTGGTCGCTTAGACGCCGAAAAAGCTACTCATACAATGTAATAATTCATTGTTATCTACCGCAGGCGCTTCCTATGATCGTCTGCAAAGCAGTGAAACTCCTAAAGCATTTCCAGTGTCCTTTTAACTAACAAACCTTTTCGATACAATTCGCTTAATTTCTTTAAATATCAACTTTTATGTTAATTGATTCCCATTGCCACTTGGATCGCTTGGATTTAAGTGCTTATGACCATGATTTGAATAAAGCCCTAGATTTCGCACGCTCGCGAGGTGTTGGTCATATGCTGTGTGTTGGCATTACCATGGAAAAATTTGCCGATGTATTAGCCATTGCTGAAGCCAATGAGGACATTTCTTGCTCGGTTGGCATTCATCCGCTTTATGATGCGGTGGCGAATACGGATGTGGACTTGTTGATAGAAAAGGCTAAGCATCCAAAAGTGGTAGCGATTGGCGAAACTGGCTTGGATTATTTCTATAACAAAGATCCGGAAAATCACGCCTTACAGCAGCAAAGTTTTCGTAAGCATATTCAAGCGGCCAGAAAAGCCAATAAGCCCGTGATTGTGCATACACGCGATGCTCGTCAGGACACTTTGGATATTTTGCGTGAAGAGCAAGCCGAGGAATGTGGTGGGGTTTTGCACTGCTTTACCGAAAGCTGGGAAATGGCCAAAGCGGCGCTAGATTTAGGTTTTTATATCTCTTTCTCAGGAATTGTCACTTTTAAAAATGCCTCAGAGTTGCGTGATGTCTGCCGAAAAGTACCACTCGATAGATTGCTAATCGAAACCGACTCGCCGTATTTAGCGCCAGTACCGTATCGAGGAAAATCCAACCAGCCCGCTTATGTTAAAGAAGTAGGACAGTTTGTTGCAGATCTACAGCATGTGAGTTTTGATAAGATTTGTGAGATCACTTCAAATAATTTTAAACAACTTTTTCATGGTGATACTTAGTTCATTTTGCTTTTAAATTGCTATAAATTATGTGCTAGAGTCTTTTATATGGATTTATTTGAGATGTCTGTTCATGAAAGCTCTTATCGTCGGCGCAGGTCCTACAGGTTTAACCGCAGCTTTAGAGTTGTGTCGGCGCGGTATTATTCCCACCATTATCGATAAACGCGAAACCACTTCGAACTTTAGTCGTGCTGTTGGCATTACTCCCAAAAGTCTTGAGTTGTTATCAGCTTCTGGAGTCGATAAAAAATTAATTGCAGAAGGTATTGCGGTAAAGCATGCCCATATTTTTCGCAATCAGCAAAGACTGATAGAAGTCCCTTTGGCTTCGGAAAACAGTTACTTTCCAACTTTAGTTGCTTTGCCCCAAGATAGGACTGAAAGCCTGTTGATTGAAGCCATTGAGCAACTGGGTGGCAAGGTCGAATATGGTGTTGAGTTTATATCCCTTGAACAAGATAGGGATAAAGTAACGGTTCAGTTATCAAGCGGACGTAAAGAAACCTACGATTTTGTAATTGGTGCTGATGGCGTTGGCAGTAAGGTTCGCCAAGCGCTGGATATTGATTATCAAGGCTTTGATCTTGACGAAACTTGGTCAATTGCCGATGTTAACGCTGCTGACTGGCCTTATCATAAGGATTTCTGCCTCTTTCAGCTTGATGATGGCGCTATGTGTGTAGCGGTTCCAATTGGAGACTCGCGTTATAGAGTTATTTCAAACACCCCTGATTCCTTACAAGCATTGCCAATACCCATGCAAGTAAATCATATTAACCGACAAGGCACTTTTAAAATTTCAGTGCGCCAAGCGAAAAGCTATTCAAAAGGCCGAGTACATTTAGCGGGTGATGCGGCACATTGCCATTCACCAGTAGGCGGCCGTGGTATGAATATGGGGATCGGCGATGCATGTGAACTAGCTAAACGCTTAGCCATTGGCAACATTGAACAGTATTCAAAGGTTCGACATCAAGAAGGGCAGCGCATAATCCCAATGACCGAGCGAGGTCGTAAGATGATTTCATCGAAGTCAATCGTTCGACGCTCGCTATTTAAAGGTTTTTTGAGGTTAGCAAATCGCGTAAGTGTTATTAAAAAACGAATAGGAAAATTTGTGGTAGAGTTTTAAGCTACCATAACAACTCAGACCAGTGTTTAAGCACTGGTTAATTCAGTCGTTTTTGCGTATATTTCGTGCACAGAATTTACGTCAGAAATACTCACAAAATATAAAGAAACTACTATGTCAAAAGCATTATTAGAACATTGGGATGACATCCTATTATTAGACGAGCAATTAACTGAAGAAGAGCGCATGATCCGCGATGCGGCGCGTGACTATTGCCAAGAAAAGTTGATGCCTCGTGTATTAGAAGCCAATCGTCATGAAATCTTCGATCGTGAGATTATGAATGAATTAGGTGAGCTTGGCTTGTTAGGCTCGACTATCGACGGTTATGGTTGTGCTGGTGCTTCTTATGTAGCTTATGGCTTGGTAGCACGTGAAGTTGAGCGAGTTGATTCGGGCTATCGTTCAGCCTTATCAGTTCAGTCTAGCTTGGTGATGCACCCAATTAATGCCTATGGCACTGAAGCACAGAAAGAAAAATTTTTGCCTAAATTGGCCACTGGTGAATGGGTTGGCTGTTTTGGTTTAACTGAGCCAGATTCAGGTTCTGATCCTGCCAGCATGAAAACACGCGCCAAGAAAGTTGATGGTGGTTATATCTTAACTGGCAATAAAATGTGGATCACTAATTCTCCTATCGCTGATGTATTCGTGGTTTGGGCAAAAGATGATGAAGGCGATATCCGCGGTTTTGTGCTTGAAAAAGGCATGGAAGGTTTGTCAGCACCTAAGATTGAAGGTAAGTTCTCGCTTCGAGCTTCAATTACGGGTGAAATCGTGATGGATGAAGTTTTTGTGCCAGAAGAAAATAAATTCCCTGAAATCAAAGGCTTGCGTGGCCCATTTGGCTGCTTGAATGTAGCGCGATACGGTATTTCTTGGGGCGCACTAGGTGCAGCAGAGTTCTGTTGGCACGCAGCCCGTCAATATGGCCTTGAGCGTAAGCAGTTCAATAAGCCATTGGCTTCAATGCAGTTATTCCAAAAGAAATTAGCCGATATGCAAACGGAAATCACCCTGGGCTTACAAGGCTCCTTACGCGTTGGGCGCTTGATAGATGAAAAAGCATTCAAGCCTGAAATGATTTCTTTAGTTAAGCGTAACTCATGTGGTAAGGCGCTAGAAATTGCTCGTATGGCACGTGATATGCACGGCGGTAATGGTATTGCAGACGAATTCCACGTGATCCGTCATGCCATGAACCTAGAAGCGGTGAATACTTATGAGGGTACTCATGATATTCACGCCTTGATTTTAGGGCGCTCGCAGACAGGTCTGCAAGCGTTCATGTAATTTGATTTAAGCTAGCTTGCTCGTTATTACTTCGTTATGAATGCTAATTTATCTGTGCTCATGTACTAACGTACACTCCGCATCTAAATTAACATCAAGCCTTGTACTAACATCGCCACTAACGCTTAAATATTAATGCCATTATAAAAGGAGCTTCGGCTCCTTTTTTATGCTCTAATGTTTGGAAGCAAGACAAATTAATAACAAAAGGAATGATATGGAACTCTTTGTGATTGAAACCCATTTATTGGGCGGTGAACAAGATATTGCTGTGTTTGAGTGTGAGCAAACAGCAATAAATTTCATTAATAACAATGAGTTACACGGCGAACCTGAAGTTCTATCAATGAAGGTGATAGGCCAGCTGACTGAACCCGATTACGTTTATACCGCTTCGAGTTATGATGCTGAGCAGGATCTTTATTTCTTTGAAAGTATTTATGGCAATCGCACAGATGCTGAAGAAGGAGCTGGAGCCCAAGGTCTGGTTCTGCACCGCAAAATTAACCGTTTGTGCGACTAATTACTCCGTTTATCGGCTAATACACACTTTTTCACATTCTTTCTCTTGTAATTTACTTAAATTTACGCAACCTTAGGCTTATTAATGCGTCATTAATATAAGTCGCTGTAGAATGACTTTTTATGGGATTTTCGTTTGAATTTAGTGGCTTAGCTTTTTTCTGACGGAGCCGTAATAAAGTGATTAAGAAGATACAATCAATAAATAGGTGCTCGATGAAGTTTAACCGCTCAATACTTAAAAAATCTGCTATTTCCACCGGCTTAGCCTTGGGTTTATTCTCAAACGCGCTGCTTGCCGATAAGGCGGCGCCGAACTTGGATAATAGCGAGTATAAGATCCCAGCATCAGCAAGTGAGAATTTATCTCCAGATGAAAAATTGCGCCGAGTAGGGCAGTTAAACACTTCAATTTTGATGCAGCTACATTATGAGCATCCACTGTTTGATAATCAGTTATCAAGGGAAGCCTTTAAACAAATGATCAAAATGTTTGATCGCAACCGCAGCTACTTTCTAGCATCGGATGTTGAACAGTTTAAAGTCTTTGAGCAAAAGTTTGATGATGCGATTCGAACCGGGAAAATTGAATTGGCGTATGATTTCTTCGAGTTGTATGAACAACGTTATCGTGAACGCTATTTATACGCATTAGAGTTACTTGAGAAGCCATTTGATTTTGATAAAGATGAAGAGTTTCGATTCGATCGTCGTGAAAGCGAATGGTTCAAAACGCCACAAGAACAAGATGCTTACTGGCATCAAAAAGTAAAATACGATGCTTTGAATTTGAAACTGGCTGATCAAACGGATCAAGAGATTAAAGAAAAGTTAACTAAAAGATACCGTAACAATATTCGTAGGTTGGCTCAGACCAATAGCGAGGATGTGTTTGGTTTCTTTATGAATGCCATTAACGCATCAATTGATCCGCACACCACTTATTATACGCCTCGCCAATTTGAAGATTTTAATATCAATATGAGCCTTAAATTACAGGGTATTGGCGCTGTGTTAACTCAAGAAGATGAGTTCACGAAAGTTGTGCGCATCGTTAATAAAGGGCCTGCGCAAAAATCAGGCCAGCTGCATAAAGATGACAAAATTATTGGCGTCGGGCAGGGCGATGATGGCGAAATTGTTGATGTGATTGGATGGCGTAATGGCGATGTAGTCGACTTAATCCGTGGTGAAGCAGGCTCTGTAGTGCGTTTACAGGTGATCCCGCATACCAGTGGCGGTGATGCAACTGCTAACATCGTGCGTCTGGTTCGAGAAGAAATTAAACTTGAAGATCAAGCTGCCAAAGCAGATATCTTAGAAGTGAAACAAGGCGGTAAAACCCTAAAGTATGGTGTCATTGAATTGCCATCTTTTTATGCGGAAACACCAACAGGCTCAGGTAAAAATAAAGAGTTAACTAGCACAACTTCTGATGTTAAACGCTTAATTGCAGAGTTAGAAAAAGAGGGCATGCAGGGCTTGATTATCGACTTGCGCAACAATGGTGGCGGTTCGCTAACAGAAGCGGTTGATATGACTGGCTTGTTTATTGATAAAGGCCCCGTGGTTCAAGGTAAAGACTTTGAAGGTAATGTGCGGGTGCTTCGCGACAATGATGGCAAAACATATTACCAAGGCCCATTAGCAGTGATGGTGAACAGTGGTAGCGCCTCGGCATCCGAAATTTTTGCTGGTGCGATCCAGGATTATGGCCGGGGTATTGTGATTGGCGAAAATACTTTTGGTAAAGGTACCGTGCAGACTATTCGTGAGCTTAGTCGTTTGGTACGTTATTCTGAGTCCGACTTAGGTGCGCTCAAGTTTACCGTTGAAAAGTTTTATCGCGTAACGGGGGAAAGCACTCAATTAGAAGGCGTTAAGCCTGATATCAGCTTCCCAAGTTTTTACGGCTTGGACGAGTACGGTGAAGCATCCTATGACAATGCGTTGAGCTGGGATACTATTAAAACCACCGAGTTTGATGCAAATTCTGCTATAGCTGGCTATTTACCTTATCTATCACAAACGCATCAAGCTAGAGCGAAGCAAGACAAGCAATTTGCCAATTTACTCGAAGATGTGGCTCGGGTAAAAGAAGAGCGCAGCAAGAAAAGTATTTCCTTGAATTATAAAAAGCGTCTGGCAGAGCGCTTACAGGCAGAAGAAGAAACCTTGGCTCGCGCCAATGCTCGCCGAATCGCCCAAGGCAAAAAGCCATTTAAGGATCTGGATGCTTACGAAGAGTATGTGAAAGATCAGGACGAAGTTAACCGCAATAGTAAAGGTATTAATTTCGAAGATGACTTCTTGCTTTATGAAACGGCTAATATTTTGCAGGATCTGATCCGAGTGAAATCCGATCCTGAATTGGCAAAATTGGTGACTAGCAAGACCAACACGATTAATTAAATTCCTTGAGTTAAATGTTGAATCAATAAAAAGGCTGGTTATTACCAGCCTTTTTATATGGAATGAACTTTAAGTTTGATTTGTAAAGCGCCGAAATAATTAGACTTTTCTTCTTTTTCCGCTTTCGGCGCGTTTCTTGTTTTCAGTCTGTACATAAACAGTATCAGTTGTAGCCATACTGGCATGCCCCAAGTCTTCGGATAAATCTTTAAGCGCACGACCTCGTTCAATTTCCATACTGGCACCAGTATGACGAAGCCAGTGAGTAGAGGCTTCTCTTAGTTTCTGTGCTTTTTCAGCGCCTTCTCCAGCTTTCATACGTTCATACGCTAAGTCGAACACATCTTGCACTAAACGCCTTAAATGGCGGGCTGTCATACCGCCTTGACCGCGCACTTTTTCAACTAAAACATTGTTTTCACCACTTGCTGGCAGTCCTGATAACTGTCGAGATTCTCGATAGCGCTTTAAAAAAGGCAAGAAATCTGGCGGAACCGTGGTATCACGGAGTTTTCGGCCTTTACCAAAGACTTTTAACCACCAATTGGACTCTTCATCTTGCCAAAAATGCCCCATAACAGGCGCCCAGTTTTCTCTTTCAGAAAGCTCAGAAATCCTTAAAAACATGGTTTTAAGCGCCGCAACGATGAATAAATTGCGCTCACAGCGTGCATCCAAATCAGCCATTTCAGCCGCCGTATCCAGCACATATTGCCATTGAGCCTCACTCAGGCGTTTAACTTCCTTAACTTGCGAGTCGGTAATGAAGTAGCGACAATCTTTCTTGGCAATTTGCGCCGGATTGCCTAAACAGTGTTCCTCGCTCATCAAATACTTATAAAAGGCAATAATTGCGGTAAAAGTGGCTGTGAGCGTCTGTTGTGACGGCCGATATTTCTTCTTATCAACCTCTTTATTTTGCTGACTTTTCGCTGCTTGAATTTTGTAGGGTCGCCATTTGCTATTGGTCACAAAGCAGCCATTGGTCAAAACAAATCTATCCGCATTGGCGGTGGCTATCCAAGTGATCGGCGGTTTCCAGCAAAAATCGGCATATTCTAGGATGTCAGTTTTTTTGTACTCATCAATAGGTTTTTCCTTAATCAAAAACGCCCACAACAAGAAGCGCTCAATTTCATTCCTAAAGCGGATATAAGTATGCTTGGATTTATTTCTTCCTGTATATTCTAAAAATGATTTGGCCCAATCCCAATGCTGTAAACACCATGGAGACAAATCATCTAAAAAGCTATGCAGCTCAGGATAATCCGTCAACCGAAGCTCTTTAAGCTCTAAAAAGGTGGGATACAAAGGTGTTGGTTTAGGAATAGCCATCTTATTGATTTCTATTAGATTAATGAGAAATCAGTATAAAATAACATTTACGCTATGTCCAATACTAAACAGTATCGGTTATTTTGAGATTTATCCATAAGGCTTATTGATCTAGATCAATATGAATGACCAACTAAAGTCCTTCCATTTTTACAACTAAAGTAGATCAAAACCAAGCAATGTTGATCAAAATTCATTTAGAACAATGTATAAAACTTATAGATATACTGGTTAATGAACAATAATTAGTGGTTATTTGCAATCAAGGGCGACTTGTAAACAGATATGCTTACACTGGAAGGCAGAGTGTAAACATATTTATTGACAGTGTATTCCTAGGCCATCCATCATCCTGCTCAGTTAGCAATGACATTTGTGTTATTGCTTATTTTTCTTCGAAACATCCAATACGAAAATGTCTATAAGCCCTTTTAGCTCAGATGGCAAGGACATCTCTAATTGCTTTTTCAGTTCTTCCGAATTTGAAATACTGTGATTCTTTTTTCCTGCTACTTTTTCTTGCTCGCCAAACCATAGTACCAAAAATATGCCCTGTGATTCTGCATCGGGATGTATGGAGTAACGTTTATGCAGTTGTTCAGAAGCGGCTGAATACAAATCTTTATGCCACTGGCCTTTTACTTCGGTAACCAACAGTGTTCTCTTGGCGTTGATCATTTTTGTCGCAGTGAAATCACTTCTTTTTAGGCCTTTTAATTGATGCTCAGGAGTAATGGTAATTCCTTTCGGTTCAAGTAATAGATTTAACCTTTCTGCAATAACTTCCGTTGCTGCATTTTCACTTACCCTCTCCCCTTTTTCATAAAAACGCTGTGCAGTATTAAATTCGCCACCATCAATAGCTTTTTGAAGACCTTCTAACTCTGAGATTATAAGGTTTCGTAACCCTTCTACGGTAACAATATCGTCCTCATCTAGCATTTTAACAATCTCGAATGCGCTAGGAGGTGAAAAGTCCCTAAGAGCTAGTTTTCTTTTAAGACTTGCTTGTATGCTTTTTAGCTCACTCAATATATCTGTGAATTTACTATCTAAAATCAATCGCTGAACAACTGGCAGAGATTCATTAGGGCTATCGGAGTCTAAAGCCCAAATCAAATCAGTTAAAAATCGATAAGCTGTCTCCCCTTTCGGACTACCAGTACCCCAGCTGCTTGGAAGCGATACTTTAGGCCATTTATCGAAAAAAGAGACAAGAATAGCTTCTATTCTATTCGGAGTGAGCTTGGGCCAGTGCGAATAATCTCCTCGCCCCATACGGCTTGATATACGCTCAAGAATTAAAAGATTGTCTTTCTTAGACTTTAGCCACTCCCAACAGGCACTTGGCGGTTGCTTCATAAAATACCAAGCTCGAACAAGCCAGAATTGTCGCCTTTTCTCAATTTCTTCATTTCCGGTTGAGTTTGGTGTGCAGCATATGAACTCAACACAGTGTTTGGCAATGATGGTATTTAGCTCGTTACTTTGAGACTTAACGACGATATCAAAAAGAGCTTCAAGAGCCCTTATATTTATTGTTGAATACCGCTTAAGCCATTCAATGGATAATTTAGAAGCTAATGGCTTAAAGATTTCATCATATTCTAGCAGTCCAACATCAGGTTGCTCACAATTAGGATTGATAATTTGAGGCTCTAAATAACATCTCAAAAATAATTCTGCGCTTTGCTGATCTGGGAAAAGCAGCCGATCAACCTCTTGTTTCAAATTTTCCTTTTCATCATTATCCACGCCAAAATAATGCATATTGAGATTCGTTCTTAACGCCAAAAGAAGTGAGCGCTTTACCGTTTCAAGACTGCCCTTTTCTCTAAGAGTTACTAAACAAGCGGCAAATAGAATCGTTTCAGCCTGTACATATTTGGATTCGATCTGTAACTGAGCTAATTTCTCCAAATTGGGAACATGCGGTTCGATAAAATCAAAGCAATTCATCAAGGCTTTCTTAATGACATTTTCATCACCGACTTCGGGCTTGATTTTATCAGGCTCGTTAAGAATTAAAGAGGAAAATTGGACTAAGAAGCCCCAATGCTGACCACTTTCAACTAACTCACGATTTTCATTGATATACTGAATATTTTCAGAAATTCGTGATTGCTCTTCATTTTCATATCGCTTCATTGCACGATTATGTTTAAGATCCATTTTCCAGTATTTGTCTTTTGATACTTTTGTTTGAGCTTCAAGCCTGCACCATTCTTTTAAAAAATCTGGCTTGCTTCTGGCTTGTTCACGCATGTGCTTTCTTAAGTTATCTTTATCATGTTCATTATTTTTCTGGTAATAATTATGTCTCGCATAAAATGTGGACCAGAGTGCAATATTATCGGTATTAAATGCGTAATCTGTTAAGAAAATGACATCGCCAAGATTAAAGTGTAATCCTGAATGCGAAGTCAGACTACGCAGGCTAAAGTGTTGATCATGAATTTCATCTGGGTCTTCAAGTTCTTTAAATGCCTCTAACAAAACAGCTTGTCTAAGCTGAGTATCTTCTCTTAACACCTGAACGGACTTGCATTGTTCATGACCTATACTATTACGAAATTTTAGGTGTCGAAGCCATTGCCAAATCAAGGTCGCGTCATAAGGGCCTTCATGTACTTCAAAATACCGATCTAAAATCATCCCAACTACTTTGCTTATCCCTGTCAGGCACTCGCATCGGTATGTTTTCTTTCCACACTTACATGCAAGATCAGTTGTTAGCTCATTTAATAGCGGTATAAGCAGCGCTCTGTTAAACCTTCGAACTAATAAGCGAATAAAATAACGATCGCCTATAACTCGCTTGGATAAGTCCTTATGGCTCGGGTATAACTTTGAACAGCCTTTAAAAAATTGAACGTAAAATTCCAGGTCGAAACTGTCTATCCCCAGTTCCTCTATAATGCAGCCCACTACCTTCATTGACACCAAGCTTCCTTCTGAGATGAGAGCTTTCAGATCACTAGAGTCATTGGCTTGGCCATTTTCAAACAGTCTCAAACTTGCTGCTACTCGTGTGTTTTCACCTTCATCAATTGATAAAGCGATAGCCCTCAACTCGTCTCTTAATTTGGATAAAATAGGTGCGCCGGCAAGTAACTCTAGCATCAAGCCTCTCAGATGACCGGAAGTGTTTGATGTCAAAATACTTTTAACTTCATCAACGAGATCGTCTGTAAATAATCCAACCACACTGAATCTACGCCACAAATCAGCTCTTCTAAAATACGGATCTACCTCTTCCACTTTTAACAGTTGCCTGATCAAAAGTTTCTTTAAGCTTGCTTCTAATTGCGAAGGATCTCCATTCGCAAGAACGGCATAGGGATCCAAGCAGATCAGCTCTTCTTGCATCGACTTACTGCCTAGCGAGGCCAGCCAACCTACAAGCCCTCTCAGTTCATCTCGGACGACGCCATTAGGCGCAACGACAGTCATGAGTTTGGACAAGGATAAAGGCTCCGAAGTGTTTATAATTTTTTGTGAGAGGTATTGAGCAGCGCAGTATTCTGCAACAATCTTATGAGAGGGCTGATGTGTGCCGACATTATCTGCAAGTTTAAAGAGCCTTGTTGATAATATTTGGCTAGAGCTTAGAGAGCTTTCAATTAAGCTTGCTAAGCTAGGGAACGTTTTGCTTTCACAAGCGTTGTTGGTTGTCACTCCTTCTGAGCCCGACAATAATAGTTTTGCAAAAACTTCAGACGTTAGATCTATGATTTGAGTAGTAGATAGTGTCGGTTTTTGGACAGGCAGGCTGCTATTGGCCTCCTTAGCTAGTCGTTCTACTGCGCGCTTAAATATGGTTCTCTTGTCTTTGAACTGTTTACCACTTTCGATATATGCATCAGCAAACATTTTCAAAAACTGAGGATTCGGTAATAAAGGCTCAAGATCGAATCTAGAAATCTCCTCTTTAAAATGTTCAAAATTCTCTTCAGGAACATGATGCTCAAAAATCTGACGCTGCTCTGATTCTTCAAAGTCTTTTATTCTTACGACAAGTGGTGGTTGGTCAAAATATTGCGTAATTGCGTTAGAGGATGATTGCTCCCATTCACTAGAACGGCTCGAAATTATTAACTTTGACGGGCTGAGTTGGGCAGCATTACCTAAAACTTTATATATACCCGACTGGTCAATTCTTGATAATTCATCGAAGGCATCAATCAGTAAAGGAGCGCCTTCGTCACTTGTTGGGTAGTATGAAAAGGCATTTGCACTTTTTACTGGTACAGAAAGTCTTCTCGATAAACTCTTCATTAGTTCCGATTTTCCCGCTCCTGGCTCCGCCAAAATGACGATGTAATCGGCCTCTAATAAAAGTTCCAGTTCCGTAAACGGTTTAAGTTCGTTAGATAATGTTCTTGGTAGATAAAAGGGTTCCGTGTCCAATTGTGATTTACTCAATTAGTTAATATTCGTTTATTTGGTATTGTATAAATTTTATATTGGGGAAGGTTAAGGCACGATCAAGTATCGGTTGTAATTTATCCAGTTCGATTAATTTTTCTATTTCTTTCAATTGAGATTTATCATTTATTACATGATAGTCTGCTTGCCCTTGACCCATGCAATATATCCAAGCCCATTGTTTTGAGTTCTTCTCACAACCAAGAAAAATGCTCACATCCTCATGGGTTAATATCTCTATAACGGATTTGGAGTTATCCTCCATAAAAAGCTCCTGTGACTCATCATAAATTGACTCAAATCATCACTGCAGTTTTGCAACGATTCAATCAGTGAAAATCGATACCTTCCATTAAGTGGGCTCCATCAAAAGTTAAAACGTTATTGTAGATTTCAGTACTCTTAACTGAGCTGTGACCTAATAATTTACTAACGTATTTGAGCGGTCTACCATGTAATAATAAATGGATGGCAAAACTATGTCGAAAAGTGTGACTGCTGATCGAAAAGGGTGCCCCTCCTCCCTTCTCAGCACAAGCTTTAATCCACCTATTAACGGTTTGCCTTTGTACTTTAAATATCCGCTCTCCTTTTCGGAATTTGTTTATCGCTAAAAAGCTTCGAATTTTTTGGCTCAACACCTCATCACAAATAGGAATATATCTTTTGGGCGAGCGTTGAATGGCTTTTTTCTTAGGTCGACCACGCCTTTTTAGAGTATCCAAAACTATGAATTGTCGATATCCGTTAAAATAATAGCGTTCTGGTGTTAATGCTAGCAATTCAGAAACTCTAGCACCCGTTGCCCAAAGCAACTCTAGCAGTAACTTTTGATTCTCCTTCGCAAAAGCTATTAAGTTCCTTACTTCAGGATGAAGCAAGTAGGCGGGCATCTCTTCAACAGTGTCCAAAATTTCCTTTCGACCTGCTCTTACGTATTCCCAGTCTATCTCAACATGTTGGATTGGATAGTGAATAGGTTGTGGCGGTGTTGCCTTAAAAAGCTCCCCTGCATATCGGTCGCTTAGCGATAATTCACTCGGCTCGTCAAAAGAATGCACCGTTAGCCTCCTGTTAAATGGTATAAAACCATAATATTAAATGTACGCTTTTTGCTCAAAAAATCAACAGATGAGTCTGCAAAAGCAGCTATAATTTCAAATGCACCAAAATATATCGTAATGGTGCATATTTAGACTATTAAAGCCAAAAGCATTCCTAGCCCCTCAACGGCCATTAATGGCAAAATTTAAGGTTTATAACTCGCGCATGCGCTGTTCGTGCAGGCGATACAAATGATGCAGATCGGTGATGATGAGGTGGGTGGGTTGGTGACGCTTGGCAAGCTGGGCAAAGTCCGCCGCCGCGATCACACAAGCGTGTTTGTTCTCGTAATCGATGATCAAGTACTGTTGACTCAGATCCTCCTGCGGTACCCGCGCGGACAGCGCTTCCAATGGCGCTTCGAGTTGGCAATGGCTTAAGAATCTGGCGGTTTTTTTACATCGAACGATCAAGTGCTGCAGGATCTGAAATTGGTAGATCTGCCCCCAGGTAAAATAGCGCTCGCCGGACTCACGAGGATCAAAATATTCGAGCCAATGCGACAGCTGCCCTTTGGTAAGACCCAAATACGCTCGCAGCAAGTGGGGTGGATAATGCCCTTCACTCATAGCCCGCTCCTAAATGGTTCGATCCCGACCGTTCGGTCTTGTCAGACAGCCCTTTTGGCCTGTTCAACCGTGACCGTTTTCGCCTAAAGTCATTGATCCCTTGGCTTGATGATAGCAAGCCGCACGCGGATCTGCCATGGCTTACTAATGGCTGAACGCTTGGATTTAGGAGGAACTATGCACCCTTCAGAAATAGCACTTTCAGCACTGAAAGTCCATCCCGAGTCGATGGTGGCTAAAGCCCAGCCCACCGCGCGGGATCTGAAAGTCAAGGTCAATTATTTTCAACAACGCCTGCTCAAGCATTCGGGCAAAAGCGAATTTCACAGCTTGCACGAACTCTACTATGCGGTGCTGCTGGAATCGGATCCTGAAGTGATCCAGTATACCCCGCAGCCTTACCGGTTTCGGATCGGCCAAATGCGCTATACCCCCGATTTCGAAGTCCATCGCGCCTCGGGGGTAGAGCTTGTTGAGCTCAAAACCGATCGGGAGTTGGATGATAAGGGGCAATGGGACACGCCCAAGGCCCGAGCCATGGACGCCTTTTGCCAAGCGCGAGGCTGGCGTTTTGTGGTTGTCGCCAACAGCTGGGTGAAGCAGCGTCAAGCCCTGGCGCAGCGCTGGCTGCCGATAGTGCGAGTATTAGCGCGCCAGCAAGCCTGCGCCACCGATCCCCAAGAGCAATCGATGCTGCAGCGGTTAGCGCGCAAGCCTTACCACGTGTTTCAGGATTTGGTGGATTTGAGTGATCGGGCCTGGAGTTATTTGGATGAGATCGCCCTGTTTCGGTTGGCCCACCGCGGCGTGGTCTCGCTGGGATTGTCCCGTCAGCCTTTACACCCCAACAGTCGAGTATGCTTACGATGATCACATGGAAACAACAACTGGAGCTTCATCCCGAGCTGTGGGACATGAACAATTGGGGCTGGGATGAGGTCCATACCCAGAAATTGGATCGAACCAAGATGCGCGGATTTCAAAAAAACCGGCAAATTTTAGGCTTCTTTTTTAAGTGCCGTGATCCTAAGCTTGCCGCGCGCAAAGGTGGCTGCGGAACTCGGCAAGTCTATAACTTGCTCTCCAGGGCCTTAAGCAGCCCCAGTGAACATGAAGAGCCTCCCCTGTTCAAAGGTTTAATCCCGCATCAGCGTCTTAAACAGTACCAACGGCACAAGCCCTTGAGCAAACTTGGCAGCCCCAGCGGTGACAGCGGCTCACTGGGACTGCTGTTCCAGCAGTATCCCGAGTTCAAACAACGCTTGATCCAAATCATTCAAGCGGATTGCAATCAAAAGCCCTATGCACAAAATACCAGCGCCCATTTTTTTCATAAGACGGGCCTGGAGCTGCTTCGTAAACTGGGCGTCAGTACGAATGGTTGGCCGTTTAATCGGGAACGCTTAGGCCAAGAAACCTTTCGAAAGTTTTATAAAGAGACCAAAGCCAAGTTGCAGGCTGTGACGGTTAAGTTAGCTCCTGTGCTGACGACGCCTGATCGGCGGCAGGTGTATCGAGAGCTGCAATTGGATGAACACACGGTTGACGTTTTCTCAAGCGTGTACTTGAATTTTGGCGACGAGATCTTACCCTTCCGCCTGTCGCGGACGACGTTAATTACCTTGTGTGATGTCGATTCGGAAATTATCCTCTCCTGGCTCTTGGTATTCAATAAAGCGGCGGTTAAAACGGATGTGGAGCAAGTGCTCAAAGGGATCAAGCGTCCCCGGTTGCCTCGGTTGGCCTCGGACAATCCCCTGATCTGGATCGATCCCTTGGGGATCATGAGTGAATCGCTCACCGAGCGATTGGCCACGCTGCAAATGGGCACCTTGTGTCTCGACAATGCGTTTGTACACCTGGCAAGCTGCGTGGAACGGCTGATCTGTGATCAGTACGGTGGCACCTTAAATTTAGGTAAACCCGCTTTACCCATGGCGCGAGCCATCATTGAAAAAGGTTATGATCGGTTCAACGTCCGCTACAGTCATCGACACAAATCAACCACCGGCTCGAACCCGGTGGATCCGATCAAAGAAACTCGGCTCAATGCCAAAAATCCACCGGTACTCACCGTTGGGGATCTTGAACGGTCGATAGAGGCTTTCGTAGCGGAGCACAATGGGCGCCAGATGGATAAGTTTCAGGGGTTGACTCCGATCTCGCGCTGCGAATCCATGCTGGACACCGCTTGGCACCCTTTTGACAATTACCAATTATCGCAAAGTGAACGGGAGCACCGATTGGACACTCAGGGCACCATCAAAGTGTCCAAAAATGGTGCTGGCAACCCTTGGATCAATGCGTTTTCTTTAAAGTATACCGCTCGAGAGCTCAGTCATCCGATTGAGGGTGACATGAAAGAAGTTCGGATCAGTTACGATCCACACGATCTGCGGATCTTACGGGTGTACGATCGCTACTCAAATTACCTAGGACAGTTCTGGGCCCCGCTCTCCTGGCAAGACTACCCTTTTGATTATCGAACCCGACGGTACATTCGAAATCTCGTGCGAAAAGGCGTGATTTCATCTAAGGATCCGTTGGTTGAGTACTTTATCTACTTGCTTGAGCATAAGAGTACGCCAGCCATTTCGTTGGAAATCTACCGAATTTGTAAAGCCATTGTTAAGAACAAAGATAAAGCAACGCAGAGCAAAATTAAACGTGCATTGAAACGCGCACGGTCGCAAAAAAATGATGGCGGTAATAGCAAATGGGTGCCTAAGTCTTCGCTGAAGCCAGCTAAAAGAAACATTGAAATTAATATCAAGGAGATGATGTATGAATAAGTGCATTAACGAACACCCTATATTTATGGATCAATTTTTGGATATTCCGATGCCCTCGCACGATCGGCTTCGCTATACTATTCAGCAGTGGATCTGGCTTGGAATGGCGGGCGGGTTTGTAAGCGGCGATGCTCGAGATGGCAAAAGTGTCTCTGTCCGCATCGTCAAAGATCGATTTAAAACACGTACTCAAGTTCCCATACCGAGTCTGTACATTACGATTCCGGATCGAGATAAGAAAACGATTCGCTCGGTAATGTTCAGTATTTTTACCGAACTCAAATTGAAAGGATCTCCCGGGGGCTATGGAACCGCTGATAAACTTGCCAATCAAATTCGCATGGAGTTCCGTGAAATTGTTCATCAAGCCAGCTGCAACCGCATCATTTTATTTGTAGACGAAGCGCAGCGACTGACGACAGAGCAGATGAATGCATTTGCTGAGCTCTACGACAAAATGGCAGTTGATAAAATTCAACTGTCAGTGATCTTCATCGCCAACCTAATGGAGTCACAAAAGCTCTTAAAAAGCCTGGTGAAGGAACATAAATTTTCGCACATCAAGGGGCGTTTTTTGACTCAGGCTTTGGAGTACAAAGGGATCACATCACAAAAAGATGTAAAGTTTATTCTGAGACAGTATGATCGGATCAAGGATCCTGACACCCACCAAACGTATACCGAGTACTTTTTGCCAGAAGCGGTTCATGACAAGAACTTTAAGCTCGCAAGTCTGGCGCCAAAACTCTGGAAGTGCTATAGACAGGGGATCAAAAAGGAACTCAAGCTGGATAAATGGACCAGTCAATATTTTTTCTCAACCGTGAACTCCCTATTGACTTATTTCCTTCCGAGCTATGGTACGGAGACGGATCTTGAAGAGCTTATTGAAGCAGCGATTGAAGCTTCGGGCATACGCCCTACATTTGCCGAGCTCATCGTGTAACCATGCGCAGTTCGGTTTGTTATGGTCATTCTCTAGCACTTCCTCTCGAAAGTGGAAGTGCTTTGATCCATCGAATATTGCAATCCAACCCCGCTCGAAGTCATGCTTTCATTGACCAGCGATTGGATCACCGCTTGTACTCGTATCAATTTGGTGATAACGCTTTAAAGTTAAAAGCGGCAGAACGCCGATTGATAGGCAATTACTTGCAGTTCTTGGATCAGAAAAATATGAAAAAGCCAGAAGGATCGTCCGTGCAGGAGTGTATTGGCTTTACGGCAGGAAAAAAATACCGACTGATTAATTGTCCAGAATGCGCAAAAGCACTGTACCATACCAATTTGTTTGATTTGCCGTGCGTCGACACTTGCCCTATTCACCACACTCCCTTGGTTGACACTTGCCCGGAATGCCAAAGCGAATGGCCAGTAGGCTTAATGATATTGAAATCATCCTGTCAGTTATGCGGACTCAAATCCGATTTGGATGCATATATACAAGATCGGGAGCAGCTAAAGCAGCAAAACTTTTTTGACTTGGTAAAACTCAACCAGCGTCTAGTCACGGCAAAGCAATCTATTGAAGGACATTTTGAATTCACAGCACCTACAATGACTGGGATCGCATCCTTTCAATCTGCTGACGCCAAAAATAGAGTATTACTTGGCGAAGGCATCAATCATTGTTTACGAGATAAGCGATTAATTCAATGTGATGAAAACAATTGGGAAATAAAAAAATGGACCTTATTTGAAGCCTCGAAAAAAGATCTAGTCGATATGAAACGCCAGCAAAATCGCGAGTATCGTGACGCTTTAGGAGGACACCTTTATGAACTTCCCCAGGAATTATTTGAAGCCAGGCTGGCGGCATTGCATTGGGCCGTAACGCATTGTAATCATAATTGGTTTAAGCTACCGGAAGAGCCATTTCTCATAAGTCCAAATCTTAACAGTTGGATATTCTGGAGCACCCAGCTCATCGCTCATTGGCTCTACTTCCCAGTCATCCCCTTTTATTCCAATGTACAAAATCATACACTAAACAATATCTCTGGCGCTTATGCTGGTTGCATAGACACGTTTCCCAAGATCCCATTTCCTAAAAAGATACTCTACTTCCAGGGGCGATGTTATTTAACCTCGTTAGAGTTGCAAGCGTATCTGTATGAGTACGATTTGCGAGAATTTTATAAGCAAATTTATTATCACTTTCAATTACTCGAGCACTTTTTATTGAAACAGCAACCCATTCCTACAGATAGATTAAAAGAATCGTTCGAATGGCGCCAGGGATTGCGGGCAGAATCACCGGTCATAATGATTCATAAAGGGACTATTTTCACCATTCTTCCTCCCACAGAGTGTGTGAACTATCAAAGTGATAATGCAGAAGCACTATTTGATGAACTAATGAGTTCGCCTTTTAAAGCTATGCAGAAGCATATTTTATCCATCTCCTTCAAACGGAAAGAGATATTTAGCCTTACACAAGATATTCATGACTATTTCAAATAAATTTGCTTGGTGTACACATCACACAAAACTGGCCACCCAACCAGAATAACTTGACCACCAAATCCAAAATGCCTTGACCACCCTGCTGTTATAAATTGACTAATTGGTCTAATAAGATAGTTTTGATATTATGCCGCGCTCTTATTTAAATGCAGCATTAGAATGATAATAATTGCTTTAGCTATATTAGTCATAAAAGCCATATTTAAAAGAAATAACTGCCATTTCTATAAAACTAAAAGACCACATGAACAGCATGAACACCTAAATCACTTCAAAGCTCGCAAGAAGCCTGATTGGGTGACTCATGAAGTATTAAAGATTAAAGCACGCTCACCCAACTTAAGTTGCCGATTAATTGCTCATATCTTCAATAAGCGATTTGCTCACAAAGGCGAGTCTGTGGGTAAAACTTTCGTCAGTTATACTATTCGTGCTCATTGGCATGAGATTCAGGTAATACGCAAAGAGTGGAAGTGCCAGAAGCCACTCAAAGTCCGATTCAATCAATACTGGGGAATGGATATCACCTTCGTCAATAATAAGCCTGTCCTAGGAGTAATCGAGCACCACTCAAGAAAGTTGCTAGGGTTAATCCCAATTAATAATAAATCCTCTATCAATATCATTAGACAGCTAATACTTATCTTCAAATCTACAAATAAACCTAAAACCATTCGTGTAGATAATGAAGCTTGTTTCAACTCAAGATTGATCAGATTATTTCTAAAGCTTATGGGTATTAAGCATCAACCCATTGAGAAATACTCCCCATGGCAGAATGGACGAATTGAACGATTATTTGGCACATTCAAATCGAACATCAAAAGAGTTGAGATTAAGAATCAAGATTTGCCAATACTCTGCTATGACTTTCAGAATTGGTACAACACTATTCGACCACATCAATCGTTAAACGGTAATACACCAGAAGAAATTTATTGGAATCAAGTAAGGAAACAGTATCGACAATAAAAACTTACATTGCTGAAAGTTAGGTTTGTCCGTATGAACGGAGGGGTAGCTGTGTCCGGAGTATGGATTTGCCACGATTTATGGCGGATATAACTGATTATTTTAAACTTTTACTGAAAATTATAGGGACTAACAACAAAACACAAAGCTAAACTGCTCATTACTTAAACAGTTTAACCTTGAAATATCTTAATCAAATTCTAACGGACATTCGGACAGGACACCGCAACACAGGCAAAAAAAGCCAGTGTGCACTGGCTTTTCTTGATTCTAGACAATCAACTATCTCTCAAGTGTCTAAAAGTTGATTGTTTTCTCTCCTATAGAAATACTAATAGCTCCATACTTACTCTTAACTTCTTCGATCGATAAATTCAATAAAATTGGAGCGCCAGCGCCATGAGAGTCACTTTCTGAATAAATCAACTCCCAAAATCTCATATCTGATTCATCTATGTATAATTTGTCCCAGCCATCCTCAGATGTCGCTGCTTCAACCAAAAACTCATCGATCAACTTTTCAATCCTAAGTGAATTAGCATCAGCTACAACTTCTGTTCCTGAAGTAATCCACCTTCCAACTATTTTTTTCTCTTCTGGTTTAAGAATCATTTTACAACCCTAATGTTCGCATCTTTCGGTATTGGCCTGTTTGGGATAACGTATTCTGGAGCTCCCCCAGCAGTTTTCCCTTTACCAACAAATCCAGGATTATTTCTATATACGGGAGAAGCTATCCCAGTTATATCCTTGCTAGAAAACTCTATGAGTCTAAATCCTGAACTACTTTCAGGAATTGTTAATTTATGTGCAATCTCTTTAGAGTTCAACCCTCTTAGCGCCGCAGAGTCAGTAACAAAAACATCATCAGCTCCTCTTCCTAGCATTGTCGGGTTCACATTCCCTGGCACAACCCTTGTAAATGATGCTGGGACAGGGTTTGCAACTAGAGGTTCCCTAGCTGCCATTAAATTTTTAGTTGTATTTATTGCTGGACCGGCAACTACCAGCTCAGGAGCAACTGGCGACAACGCTCCTGAGCTATCAGGTATCAATGCTTCTGTTGACGATGGCAGCATTCCAGCACTCAAAGTCGTACCTAAGAAATTAGATGTAGCCTCTAAAGTGATAGATCCTGGAGGAACTTTTTCGCCACCATTTAAATCTGCTTCCGCATTAATCAACAGCTCTATGGTGTTTCCCATAAATATCGATAATATTGGGCTGTCAGCAACTTGTTGCAAGACTTTATGTCGACTTGAACCTATTTTAATATTTCCTTTACCCACTGTTCCTTCTGGCTGCATATTAAATGGTTTAAAATTAAATTCATCTTGTGAATTAGACTGGTTGGTTTTTCCATCACCTCCATTTCCTCCAGCCCCTACTTGCAATGCAAACTGTCTATGATACTGAGTAACAGGGTCAACAATAGGCCTTTGACTCGGCTCCATAGTATCAGGGTTTTGACATGCAGGATTATTCCACTGCCCCACACAAACCAGGTAGCCACTTGGATCCGTTGCTGCCAAAGGATTGTTCAATATATATGAGTATGGGTTTAGACTTTGTGAATTACCTACAAATTGAATAAACGGATCAACTGACAAGAACCTCCCCAAATTGTAATCATACGCGCGTCCATTCATATGAA
>JABXIW010000207.1 GCA_013372875.1 Gammaproteobacteria bacterium
CGAAGAGTTGTTAGAGTTAGATGTTGATATCTTAATCCCAGCAGCACTTGATGGCGTTATTGGTACTCATAATATTGAACAAATTAAAGCCAACTATATTGTAGAAGTAGCGAACGGCCCTGTACTTTCTGACGTAGATGATATCTTGCATGAGAAAGGCATTCATGTGATTCCAGACGTTTTAGCCAATGCTGGCGGTGTTACAGTGTCTTACTTTGAGTGGGTGCAAAACCGTTCTGGCTACGCATGGGAGCTTGAAGATGTGCACGAGCGTCTTGGCAAAATCATGTCAAAAGCCTTCAACGAAATTTGGGATCTAGCTAAAGCTGAGAATCGTAGTATGCGTAATGCCGCTTATACTGTTGCGATGCGTCGCATCGGTGAAGCCATTGAAGCACACGGTACTCGCGATTATTTCAATGCTGAGCAGTAAATAGCATTGTCATTAAGCAAAAGCCACTCAATTGAGTGGCTTTTTTTATTTGCAGAGAATTCGTTTCTAATAAAACACTTCGTCTTCCGAGTCATCATTCACTTTGGATAATAACCACTCTCTAAAGACCACGATTTTAGGTCGATCATGCGAATTTTCAGGACAAACCAAATCATAAGAAAAGCCGCTGTCCACCATAATATCAAAGGGGGCTACTAATCGTCCTGACTCAAGATCCATTTGCGATAAAACACTATGTCCCAAAGCAACGCCTTGGGCGTGTCTTGCCGCCTGCAACACCATGCCCGAATGACTAAATACGGTACCTCGCTCTAACTCTATTCCATCCACATTGGCATGCTTTAACCAAGTACGCCATTCGTCTGTGGAGATATCATGCAACAGGGTATGATTCTTTAGATCGGCTGGCGACTCTAAAGGCTTCTTTTCCAGCAATTGTGGCGAGCAAACTGGCGTTAAATGCTCTTCGAACAAGCGATCTGCGATTAAACCATCATAATCGCCTTTACCGTAATAAACCGCCACATCCACATCTTCGCGTACAAAATCCACTTCAGTATCGGAAGCCTTGATGCGCACATCAATATCGGGATACAGCTCATTAAACTCCGATAAGCGAGGTACCAACCACAAGGTCGCAAATGTAGGAATAACGCTGACGGTCAAAGACCCCGTCGCGCCCTTGGCTTTAACCTGCTCAGTTGCATTGACCAATTTTTCAAAAACATCACGAATTTTGGGCCAATAAAGCTGACCTTCGTCGGTTAGTAATAGTTTACGGTTGCGGCGAATAAACAATTGCACGCCTAAAAAATCTTCCAACGCCTTAATTTGATGACTAATAGCAGCCTGAGTCACAAATAACTCTTCGGCAGCTTTAGTAAAGCTCAAATGACGCGCCGCAACTTCAAATGCCCGCAAACTGTTTAGAGGGGGTAATTTTCGTGGCATAGTCGCTCCTAGTTACACCTATTTATTAGTTTTTCTAATCCAACGTATTAAAATATATCGTTTGAACCTGGTCAAACATCTGTCTAAAATTTGCACTATGTTTGAGGCGAGCGGTTATCTCAAACTTCAAAGCCCTTATTATACAAGGCATTGAAGCTAGGTAACAAGTTCAAAAACATTGCAAATATGCATTAATTTCAATTCATTCTTGCAAAGTTTAACCTCAAAAATCAAATGGTTTATTAAGTTTTTTTATCAATACGATGGCTTTTTAGGCAATTTGAGAGGCTAGATTGTTTTAGTTTCACATGGATGTTGTAGTTAGAGTAAGAGTTAGTTAGGTTTTTTCATAGATTGACTCCTTTGATTAGCGACACTGGCATTAATTAATACCTACCCCCATTTGGTCCTATGTTCAGAAATTGCTAATAAATCCAGGCTTGCAACTTGCAAGCCTTTTTTTTATCTTGCCTAAAAGCCTCTTTGAGAATCAACAACATGCAGCACACCACCCATTCGGTTTTTATGGTTCCGCCAACCGACTTTTGTTTTAACGAACAAACCGGGCTTGATAACGAATTTCAACGACACTCATCGCTCGATCCCAGCATAGTCACTGAAGATGCCATGGCTGAGTTTAATCAGATGGTGAATATTCTTAGAGATAACTTTATAGAAGTTTTGTTGCTTAATAAAAACCGAGCTTTACCTGCGTTGCCTGATGCAGTTTTTCCAAATAATTGGTTTTCAACCAATTTAGCTGGCGATCTGATTTTATATCCAATGAAGACACCGAATCGCCAAGCGGAAGTCAGACCCGATGAGCTAACAGCCTTGGCTGAGAATAATCATTACCAAGTCAAAAATACTCAAGTGATAAGCCATCCAAACGCAGCGCTAGAGGGCACAGGTTCGATTATTTTTGACCATAAAAACCGAGTGGCTTATGGCGCTATTTCTGAGCGCTGCAATCAAGATCTATTCGATGCTTTTTGCCAAGCTCAAGAGTACATTCCAGTTGCATTTGATACTCAAAGTTCAAGTGGTAAGCCTTTTTATCATACAAATGTAATGCTGAGCATTGGCGAAGGTTTTGCCGCCATTTGTGCAGACGCTATTCTTGAAGAAGATCGGGAAAGAGTGGTAGAAAGCCTTAAACGAACACATAAACAAATTATAGAGCTCAATTTGGAGCAAACGGAAAATAGCTTTTGCGCTAATATTTTACAGCTAAGAAACAGCCGCGGGGAATTAATCATTGTGATGTCTGACTCCGCTTATCATGGCTTTAGCAAAGAACAGAAAAATTTACTTAAATTGCATGGCAAGCTGGTGCCCTGCCCGATCGATACCATTGAGTCGGTTGGCGGTGGCAGTGCACGCTGTATGCTCGCGGAAAATTTTTTGCCTAAATCCTAACTTCTTGACGGCTCATAACCATCATATTGGGGCAGTTCAATGTTCAGGCTATCCCAATTTGCTTTTGAGCTAACAAAGTTGTGCGAAATAGGCCTTTCTTCGATATCGCTATCCAGTATACCCAAACGCAGCCGAACGCGACTTAAATCTGAGTCGTTAGTACTATAAATGGGTGATGCGCATTGGGCGCAAAAGTAACGCTTTTTGCCAGGTTTTACTTGGTAAAACGTCAATAACCCATTCGCATCTTTAATTTCAAGGTCGCTCATCGTTACAAACCCGTTAGTGGCAAAAGCAGTCCCACTAGACTTTCTGCACAATGAACAGTGGCAATGAATAATATCGGCTATTGGACCATTGATGAATATTCTAATTTGCTTACAAAGACATGAGGCTTGATACATTGAACTGTTTAATAAGAACCTTGAATACTACGAATTGTAATTAAAAAAAGCGGCAAAAGCCGCTTTTTTATTTGGAAATGTTGAGCTTATCCACCAACTACCGCGCGCATCATTACTGCTGTAGCGATAGCGCCAACCGAACCTAGTGCATAACCTAAAATTGCTAGCAATACGCCTACTGGTGCTAATGACGGATGGAATGCCGATGCAACCACTGGCGCCGAAGCAGCACCGCCAATATTGGCCTTTGAGCCAACTGCCACAAAGAAATACGGAGCACGGATGGCTTTAGCCACTATGAACAAGATCGCCACATGGATAATCATCCACACAATACCGACGAAGAATACTTGGTAATGATCAAAGATTTTCGTTAGATCCATTTTCATACCAATAGCGGCAACCAACACATAAATAAATACCGAGCCAATTTTTGATGAACCAGCATGATCCATTTCACGAACTTTAGTACGAGACATAATCAAAGCGGCAATAGTTGCCGTCATGATCATCCAAAAGAAATGGCTACCGAACCCAATATTGCTAAACACTGTATGTGCCCAGCCATCTTTATCTACAGAGTTCAAAATCAGGCCTGGAGCAAAGTTGCCAATTATATGACCTAGCGCAACAATGGCGAAACCCAGACCTAAGATCATCATAAAGTCATTGAGGTTAGGAATTCGCTCATTCTCTTTAGTATATTTTTCAACGGTAACTTTCAACTCCTCAATCGCCGAGTTATCTGCTTTTAACCAACGATCCACTGAGTCTGATTTCTTAATCAAGAATAATAAAATCACCATCCAGATTTCAGCCACCAAAACATCCATGACTGCCATAGTGCCGAACAAGGTATCACTTACCTCATACAACACCTGCATTGATGCTTGGTTAGCACCACCGCCAATCCAGCTTCCAGCAACCGTAGCCAGACCTGCCCAAATTTCTTCACCTTTCGGAACCACACCATCGGTAATACCAACCCACTCAGGAGCGATAAAGGCGAAGAGCAGAACAGCTAATGGTCCGCCAACAACAACACCCACAGTACCGGCAAGGAACATGGCAACAGCACGCCAACCTAGCCCTAGAATTTTTTCAAAATCGATACTCAAAGTTAACAAGAACAAACTGGCTGGCAATAGGAAGCGTGAAGCAATATAGTAAATATTATCCGCAGATGATTTTTCGAAGAAACCCAAGGTATTCAGTAACCCTGGCACAAAATAACACAATAAAAGCGCTGGAATATGTTTATAAAAACTATGCCAGAAGCCTTGTTTGCGACTCGAAGTAAAAAAGATTAAGCCCAATACCGCCATAATGACGCCAAAGGCGACGGCATCAGATTGAATTAAAGCTACTTTCTCAGTAGTTTCAGAAACTGCCATTGAACTCCCCTTACAAGAAAAACTTATAATTGTTTATTTAATAAAGCCGATTTTGCGGAAAAAGTAATTCACTTCCCACGCAGGGCCGACTAATAAAAACTGTACATCTTTAAAAAATGAAGGCTTTTTTCCTTCAATATGGTGACCAATAAACTGGCCAATCCAAGCCACCACAAAGACCACCAATGCAATCTGCCAAACTGGGATTGTGGTCATGGCATCAAGCCAAGCGGTAAACCAAAGCATCGCCACCGCCATTAGTAGCATCGCCACAAATATTTTCAGGCCAAAGCTAATGTAAAACAGCATCGCCACTAGCATAAATATGCTCGCCCAATTGAGCCAAGGGTGCAACTGCATGACTTCAGGCACTGGAATTGACCATAAAAAAGCGATAACTGTCCACATAATCGCCGGCACACAGATCCAGTGCAGCAATTTATTGGTTGGATTTCGATGGCTTTCGCTGTATTCGGCGATCCACTCCAGACCACTTCTCATGAATATCCCCATTGACAAAGTTAGCCAAATGATAACACAAATAACCAGCTTTTATAGATGAGCTTTGCCTGCACCGATAACAGCGACCACTTTAATTTCTATTTGTATCTTGGGTCTAGCTAATCCTGTAATTTCAACCGCCGTCCAAGCTGGAAAATCTTTAGGAATAAAACGCTTTTTTACTTGAGTTACAGTGCCAATTTTACTGATATCGGTATGATAACTGGTAATTTCGACAATATCTTCCATTGTTGCGCCAGCTTGCTTGAGGATTCTTTCGATATTCTTGAAAACTAATTCCGTTTGCTCTTCAAGCGAGTCAGGATAACTTTTGGTATTAGAGTCGTAGCCAACCTGCCCTGACAACCAGATTTGATTACCCACTTTTACCGCTTCTGAGAAATTCCAATTATCATAGAGCCATTGATGCTCAGGCCCATTGATTAGCTGCTTTTGATTGGTAGCGGTTTGGCAGCCCGTCAATAATAGCATTATCAACAAAGTTAAAATTCTGTTCATATTCCTCTCCTCATATTTGCTAAGCTGATAATAAGTATGTTATTTATTAGCCTGCAATTATCTTTACAACAATTTACTTATTAATTTTGAGGGGGTTCTACCATGGGTATGATGAGCGAATTTAAAGAATTTGCGATGAAAGGCAATGTGATGGATATGGCGGTTGGTATCATTATCGGCGGCGCATTCGGCAAAATCGTTAGTTCATTTGTAAATGACATCCTAATGCCGCCATTGGGCATCTTATTGGGCGGTGTGGATTTTAAAGACTTAACCATGACGCTAAAAGAAGCATCTGGCGAAGTGGCCGCCGTTACTTGGAATTATGGTTCATTTATTCAAAATGTAGTGGATTTCTTAATTATCGCTTTTGCCATCTTTATGATGGTTAAAGCAATGAATAAAATGAAAAAGAAGGAAGAGGAAGCTCCAGCTGAAGATCCAAAGCCTTCGAACGAAGAAGTGTTATTGTCTGAAATTCGTGATTTATTGAAAAAAGACTAATGACTTGAAAATTAAAAGCCTGCATAAGCAGGCTTTTTTTATAACTTTACCGATTTCCCTGAATTCCACCCGTATTAATCATAAGCAGCTTTTTCCCAGCCTTAATTTTGGATTGTTTAAGCTGATCGATAATGCAGCTTAGCACCTTTAGGTTATAGACTTTATCCAGCTCAAAATCATTGTGCAGATAAAACTCTTTAGCCAAAACCAGCAGCTCATCATTAACTTTGGCAAAACCGCCATAATGATAGTCTGTGGCTAATAGCCAATTGGAAAAGCCTTTTAGTCTCGACTCTAATTCTGGTATTAAATAATCTGCGCCCTTAAAAGCCGCAACGCCAATAACTTGAGAATGGGGAAAGGCTTGAGCTAACCCAATCAGAGTCGCCCCACTACCCACACCACAAAAAATATAGTCATAATCAGCTTTGACTTCTGAGGCAATCTCACTAACCCCTTGTATGGCGAGCTCTGAATAACCACCTTCTGCGATCCAATAACTATCGGGGTAAATAGCTCTAAAACAGTCCCACTCAAGATTTTGGCGCAGCAAAGCATAGTCATCTCTAGATTGAAAATGCAACTGCATGCTCCAGTTGATGCAATCTTGTAAGGTTGGAGTTAAGACTTGTTCAGGGTGAGCTCTAACTAAGCCAATGGTTTTAAGGTCAAGTTCTTTACCCGCAAACGCTAAAGCGTGTAGATGGTTAGAGTAGTTACCACCCATTGAAACCAAGCTATGACAACCTTTCGACTTGGCATCCGCCAGAAGGTGTTTCAATTTTCGCCATTTATTGCCAGAAATTATCGGGTGAATTAAATCATCCCTTTTCATATCCACGTCAACTTGGCATTCCTCGAAAAGAGGATGGTTAATAGGCTCTATAATTGAAGCATTGGTGTCAATCAGATGCAGTTTCTCATGGTTGGGTTTTGCGTTATCCGGTTATTGACTGTTTGATCATCAGTGAGTTCCATAATCTGCACTTCACAATATTCATCGATCAACACTTCAAAAGTCGCACCTGGATAAGGCATAAATTGGTGAAACTGAGTATAACAAATTTCACTTTTCTCAGGGCCATATATTTGTGACAAAGACGCACTAAGAGTTACAGGCTGATCAACCGCTACTTTCACCGATTGCTGTATAGCGCTGCTTTCGACTTGCTCATGATAAAGTAAGCGACCTTGATAGGAAGAATGATCGCGCGTTAACGGCTCTCCCCGACTACACTCGTCAATATGATAAAGCTCTACATTCAGAATCCTTTTCGGCGCTTCTTTGGCTGGCACCTTAAAGTGAATGGTGGCGTATCGCTCGCCGCTTAATTGATAACTTTGTTGGCAAGCAATCATCATTAGGCTTAAACCGAGAAAAATAAGTAATCTCAACATAGCTGATAATCATTGAATTAGTTTGATTTGAGTATAACAACTAATTAATGAACACTTTATTAATCAGCTCTCAATAAAAAAGCCGGCTCAAATGAACCGGCTTAGAGAGGGATTTTATGACTTTCGTCTAATTGCTTTTTTGAAAAGCTTGAAGTAGTGACAAATTACTTCATTAATTTTTTAAGTTGTTTCTCAGCAACCGCTGCAGGTAATGGGATATAGCCATCTTTAACCACAACTTCTTGACCTACTTTAGAAAGAACCATTTTCAAGAACTCTAATTCGATTGGCGCTAGAGGCTTGTTAGGATGCTTGTTGATGTAAACTAGAAGTTGACGACCTAGAGGATAAGTTTTGTTGATGGCATTCTCAGGAGTTGCAGCAACAAAATCTTTACCTGCTTTTTTCGCTAAAGGAACCGCTTTAACACCAGAAGTAATGTAACCGATACCAGAATAACCAATACCATTTTTAGATAAACTTACTGACTGAACTACAGAAGCTGAACCTGGTTGCTCATTCACTGTGTTTTTAAAGTCGCCTTTGCAAAGACCTTTCTTCTTGAAGTAACCGTAAGTACC
>JABXIW010000379.1 GCA_013372875.1 Gammaproteobacteria bacterium
AAAACCCATTCATCCTTCTAGTTGATAAGAAGATCTCAAACATCCGTGAGCTTCTACCAACTTTAGAAGCAGTAGCAAAAGCATCTCGTCCACTGCTAATCATCGCAGAAGACGTAGAAGGCGAAGCACTAGCGACATTGGTTGTGAACAACATGCGTGGCATCGTGCGTGCGACGGCGGTGAAAGCACCTGGTTTTGGTGACAACCGTAAAGCGATGATGGAAGACATTGCGGTACTAACCGCAGGTACGGTCATCTCTGAAGAAATCGGCCTAGAGCTTGAAAAAGCAACGCTAGAGCAACTAGGTAGCGCGAAGAAAGTGACCATCACCAAAGACACAACAACCATCGTGGGTGGTGCAGCAGAAGCAAGCGCGATTGCTGATCGTGTGGCTTCGATTGAAAAACAAATCGAAACAACCACCTCTCAATACGATAAAGACAAGCTTCAACAACGTGTTGCGAAGCTTTCTGGCGGCGTAGCGGTGATCAAGATCGGCGCTGCAACCGAAGTTGAGATGAAAGAGAAGAAAGACCGCGTGGACGATGCGCTACACGCTACTCGCGCAGCGGTTGAAGAAGGTATTGTTGCTGGTGGTGGTGTTGCCCTAACTAAGATCGCGAAAGAATTGGCGGATCTAAAAGGCGACAACGATGACCAAAACGTGGGTATCCGAGTTGCGCTACGTGCAATGGAAGAGCCTCTTCGTCAAATCGCAACCAACGCAGGTGACGAAGCTTCAGTTGTGGCGAATGCAGTCAAAGCGGGTGATGCCGATTACGGTTACAACGCTGCGACAGGTGAATACGGCAACATGATCGAAATGGGTATCTTGGACCCTGCGAAAGTAACACGCTCAGCGCTTCAATTCGCAGCGTCTGTTGCTGGCTTGATGATCACCACTGAAGCGATGATCACCAACCACGTTGAAGACAAAGAACTTGATATCTAACGTTACCAATCGTTAGTGATTAAGTAAGCGTTAAAACAACAATAACATTGCAAAACCTAAGCGGGCTCGCTTGAGCCCGCGAATCAGTCATTGGAGGTAAGTGTTATGACCCGTTTGCCTGCGTTTTCTTTCTCAATATCTGAGCCGGGCGGTAATGAAGCTTCGTCAACGTGGCCGACTGCTATTCACTTCCCCCTCGTTCCAGCTGGGCCAGAGTTTTCGATCGAAAATGCTCTGCCTAAACGTCCGACAGTGACGATATTCACTATCGATCTGTCTCAGTTACTTAAAGGGGACGCTCGGGTCATTCATTAACTGCATCGAAACAGCCAACGTAAGTTGGCTGTTTTTTTTCATTTCTGGGTGTATGTCAAACTATTGATAATGTGAATCGTTTTCGTCACGTTGATGCAGTGTATTCAATATGTTAGCTTGATTTGGGACTGTTCCCAAGTAAGGTAATAAAATAATGAATAAGAAAATACTGCTTCCCCTAATGTTAGGGATTTCCGCTACTGCTGCTGCTTCTGATAACAAGGTTGTAGAAAGTGTCTTGATTGATGACATCGCGCTAGAAGGTTACGTGAAGAAAAGTTATGAGGTCGTGATGCAAAGCGAGCCTGAGCTTTTCCCGTACGAGTTTCGTGGTAGCCGCGTGCAGATGAAGTTACTGGTTGAGTTATTCCATAACTCAAAGAACGATAAAAAAGCGGCTCGCGTGATCACTCTAGGGAATGGTTATGTACCAGGTAAGCCGGGTGTAAAACACACTTTTGATGCAGCGATTGTTGACCGTTTTACTCAAAACTACCCAGTTGCGTTCGATTACAGCATCTATCAAGCTGGTGGCACGCCTGTATTTAGTGAGGATTACTCACCGCAAAACGAAGCCAATGATGTTTCGGTATCGACAACCACGGTTGCACCGTCTATCGGCTTAACCGCGACTGCAACACCGGGCTCGGCACCAAGTTTTTCTGGCTCGTTGACGACCGATCTCGGTGTGGCTTATACGTCTCGTTACTCGAGTAAGGATTACGTCACCGCAGCCAAACCAAAGGCTTCCATGGAACGCGGTATGGGCGTTAAGTGGACCACCTCTCTTAGTCAGATTTACACCAACGACTACCAGTACTACGGTAAATGGGCGGGTGTTTACCACTACACAGGTTGTTCAAACGAAAACCTATTACCAGAAGAGAACTTGCCGCGTCTGATCTACGGCTTCAAACCGAAATTCCAGTACGTGTTCACACCAGAATTTGAGCGCGGAGAAGAGCCCAAAACGGAGATGATTGCACGAGCGGGCATGAAAGAAGTTGACGAAGGTTTCTCTCGCAATGCGTGTAACTGGTACGATCAAGGCACAACGAGCCATTACACTGAAGCGCAAATTCGCTTCACGATTGATTGGGATAAGCTCACCGTTATCACTCAATAAACGTTTCACTTATCAGACCGAAGGTTTGTGGATTGTAATGCGGCTCCAGTAGCCGCATTTTTTGTGTTCAAACTCTGACAGCAAACGTATTAAGCCTTTAAGCCCAGCATCGCGCCGAAAATGACCAAACCCGTCCCACATGCTTGATTGAGTCGATGCTTAATCTTCAACAAGAAGGCTTGTAATTGAGGTGACGTGAATAAAACTGCAACGATAGAAAACCAAATGCCGTGCAGCGCAATCATATAAATCCCGTAAAACAAGGCGATATGTTGCTGACTAGAATCGGGAGAAATTACTTGGCTAAAAATACTCAGAAAAAACAGCATCGTCTTAGGATTGAGTAAATTACACAGAAATCCCTGCATGAAAAATCGCCACATTGAATACTCGCTCTGTTGAATGGTTTCTGAGTTTGGCGCAGGCTGCGAGAAGAATATTCCTTTAATCCCAAGGTAGACAAGATAAGCAACCCCAAGATAGCGCACGAGATTAAACAACCATTCATTTTGTGAAATTAAGTAACTGATCCCCAGCATGGAGTAAGCGATGTGGATGCTTATCGCCATACTGATACCAATCGCACTGTACACGCCAGCTTCTCGTCCTTGATTTAAGCTGTTTCTTAATACCAAAACAAAGTCTGCACCAGGGCTAATAACAATAAGTACCCCCAATAGCGCAAGAGTTACAAATTCCATATCGGTTTCCTGTTTGAATGATGAAGTCTGTGATGTAGCGGAATTGTAGGCGTCTTTGTTACTGACTATAATCGAAAAATATTCCCATATTGGTGAGAAAAACTCACAGATGCGTCACCTAAAATCTTTCTATGTTTTCCACGTTGCGGCGAGCTCTTCAAGCTACACTGAAGCGGCTGACAAACTGAACATCACCCACGGAGCCGTGAGTAAGCAGATCAAGCAACTTGAGCAATATCTGTCGCAACCTTTGTTTTTGAAAGAGGGCAGGAAAGCCGTGTTGACGGCAGAAGGTGAATTACTCAAGACATACACAAAAACGGCATTCCAAACGCTAGAAACAGGCGTGAATACACTCATTCAAGAAAAGCATCAGCATCTTGAAGTGTCTTGTGAACCGACATTAACCATGCGTTGGTTGAT
>JABXIW010000401.1 GCA_013372875.1 Gammaproteobacteria bacterium
AAAATCATTCCCCAATTCATATTTTCTGGAAGCATGGCTAACCGGAGTCTTACGGATATCCAACTGAACAGCACAATACCTATAGGCTTGCCAAAAACAAAACCCAAAAAGACAGAAAAAGTAATTGGAGAAGTTGCGTTCGTACTGGTTAGTGAAATCCCAGCATTAGAAAAGGCGAATAGTGGTAAGATAATAAACCCGACCCAAGGATGAAGTAACATTTCTAAGCGCTCGACCGGTGAAAGCGTTTCACGGGCCGCCGCCGCAGCTGTCCTTAAAGTCTCTCCTTCAATCTTATCTCCGCTCCATTGCTTCATAGGAGATGATGCCACTATTGAGTCCACAATAGTGGAGAGGTGTTGCTTGCTGACCCACTTATTTGTGGGGGTTAATAAGCCTAGAATCACACCAGTAATTGTCGGATGTATACCAGACATGTCGACCGACAACCATATCATTCCTCCAACAAGAGAGAAGAGTACAATACTGCGAACTCCCAAGAAGCTCATACCTCGAACAATAATAAAACCTATCAATGCATAAACGACGGGCCGCCATTCAATGTCATTACCATAACCAATAGCCACAACAAAGATTGCGCCAATATCATCGACCACGGCCATTGATAACATGAATATTCGTAAGCTACTCGGAATACTTCGTCCTAAGAGCGCTAGGCACCCGATCACAAATGCGGTATCCGTCGCCATCACAGTCCCCCAACCATGATGCCCTGGTTCACCAAATTGGATAAATAAATAGAAAAGAGGAGGTAACAACATCCCACCAAGAGCGGCAGCAATGGAAAGTACAGCTAATTTAGGATTACGAAGTTCACCCAGCACCAACTCACGCTTAAGTTCTAAGGCAATGAGGAAGAAAAACAAAGTCATTCCTGCATCGTTTATCCATTTGTGTAAAGAACGCTCAAAGACTAAATCACCGAAAGTAATCCCTACCGAAATCTGCCAAAAATGAGCAAACTCTTCACTTAGATTTGAATTGGCAATTAAAACAGCAAGTACTGCTGAAACAAATAGAACAATGCCTGCTGCGGATTCAATATGTATAAAACGGTTTACTGGTTGAGCAACCCAATCAATGTACTCTTTTGGTAATCGAGTCGGATTAGTTGGTACTATTGGGACTTTTTTACTCATTATTTTCAACTGTAGGTATTAAGTTACCTTCAATGCTATTGAGAAACCTGAATATGTCACTGTTAGTAGATAAAACAAGCGTTGTATTTTCTGAAATGATAGTTGAGTAAGACTGCATTGTTCGCGTGAACTCATAAAGGTCTCTCGCTTGAGGGCTTTTATTGTAAGCTAACGAATAAATTTCGGCGGCTTTGGCATCAGCTTGTCCGCGAATCTCTTCGACTTCACGATAGGCTTCAGACTGGATTTTATTCAAATCTCTGATGCGGTCACCACGAATCCTCGCAGCTTCACCATTCCCTTCAGATAAAAAACGTTCCGCAATTTGCCGACGCTCACTAATCATTCGCTCGTAAATTTTAGGGCGAACACTTTCATTGTAATTAATACGTTTGAAGCGAATATCGAGCAATTCAATACCAAATATCTTTATTTTTTCTGACGCAGCAGAGAATATTTCTTGTTCTACTAGTTGACGCCCTTTTTTAATAGGAACAAGGGTGCCAATTTTTAACTCTCCTTCAGTGTCACTTAATAATGCATCTCGTAACGGTTTTCTGTTTTTGTTGGTACGAATTATTTCGATTAGTTCATGCTTTGCGACAGCATTTCGCGTCTCACTTCCCAAAATATCGTCAAGACGAGATTGTGCACTACGCTCATCTTTGATTCTTAAAAAGTATTGAAGTGGGTCGGTTATTCGCCACCGAGCGAATAAATCAACTGAAATATACAGCTTATCTTTTGTGGGCATATCGGAAGGGGTGCCATCCCACTCTAACACTCTTTTGTCTATAGTGTTAATTTCATGAATGAATGGCATTTTTATCTTTAACCCTGCATCCACAACAGGTTCTCCTATTGGTTTCCCAAACTGAGTAATAATGACCTGTTGTACTTCACTCACGGTGTAAAGTGCGTTGTATATACCAAGAGAGACACATAAAACTAATGCGGTTATGACTCCTATTTTTTTCGGTTTCATTGTGCACCTCCTTGTGTCTTATTGAGATTAAGTAAAGGTAAGATATTGTTTGCTCGCTCATCAATGATAATTTTGGCCCGAATATTCGGTAATACAGCTTGCATGGTTTCTAAGTAGATTCTTCGTTTGGTCACTTCTGGAGCTTTAACGTACTCAATCAATATTGCATTAAATCGCGCTGTATCCCCCTCGGCTTCATTCACTCTTTTTAAACGATAACCATCAGCCTCTCTGATCCTTTGATCTTTTTCTCCTAAAGCTAAAGGGATCACTTTGTTGTAATCTCGACGAGCTTCATTAATAAGCTTTTCTTTTTCCTGTTGGGCTTGGTTCACTTCGTTAAATGATGCCTGAACAGGTTGAGGAGGGTTGATGTTTTTCAATTGCACTTGGTCAATACTTATCCCTAACGCATATTTTGTTGAGAGCGCCTGCATTTTTGAAAGCGCTTCATATTCAATTTCTTGTCGGCCTATTGTGATCACTTCATCTACAGTTCTATCCCCGACAACTTCACGCATTACGGACTCAGAAACATATCGAAGCGTTTCACTAGGTTCCCGGACTTCGAACAAAAACTTAATAGGTTCAGAAATTCGATATTGAACTACCCACTCCACAAGGGCAGCATTTAAATCACCAGTGACCATTTGTGTCTCTTGGCGACGATCGTTCACTCTGGGACTTTGGTGAGGATCATTAGCTCCTGGCGTCGTAAAACCAAACTCTTGTTTCAGCTGACGTTTAACTGGAACTATTTTTACCGTGTCAATACCAAGTGGAACCTTGATATGGAGCCCCGCAGGAACATTATTTACATACTTACCAAAGCGTTGTATGACAGCGACAGAATCACTTGGGACGGTATAAAATGTTGACCATAAAATGAGAGCTAAAAATAAAATAATAAATGGAGAAAAAAAGCTCGACGGTCCGCCACCGATAAGAATTTTCTTGAAGTGCTGAAGAATAGTATGAAAAGCTTTTTTCAAATGTGGAGGATCTTGCTGACCTCCGCCCCAGGGGTTTCCTGAAGAATTGTTACTTGGGAGCATGAGCATGCCCTCCGGCTATAGGTAAGGAATTTGACCTATGCAAAATTGAATGAGGTAGGTAGCGCTTCATCAACTAGAGTAATTTGTGTGCAGTTTACGATTAGTTACTAAGTGTTGCCTTAGGATAGGGACGGTCTATTTAAACTTCTAATATAATCAGAAATTATTAGCTAGTATGATTTCTAACTATATCTCAAGCTCTACAGTAACCCCTAATTACTAGGCTCTTTTTATCGCTAGCGTTATGCGACGTGTAGTTATGTGAGAGCATACATCTTTAACTATTATTATAGGTTATTTATGTCCGCATAAGGATAGATTTGGCAATTTTTCTACAACGGAACAAGCCTTGTAGAAAAGTATGACTCGAAAAAACTAAGAGAGCGGCCGTTCTAGCAAAAATCGGGATAAGATAAAGCAGAGTAGATCCATTGACTGATACTCTGCTGAGTTCTAGGAGTGATTTCATAGTGCACATCAGTGCCCGTTTTTTGCTGGATGCATTGAACCCTCTCATAAATCACTCCTTGCGAAGAGACATCGTATACGTGTAGTTTTCGTAAATCACTCGTTCTCAACTTACTATCAATGGCTAGGTTTAGCAGAGCAAGTTGCATTAGGTCGTTTTCAAGCTCAAGCCTGGTTCTGATTCGCCAGATTTCTTCAAGCTTAAATGGCCTTTTTATGCCACTGCACTTTGTACAAGATAACTTTCTCATGATGACCTCCTCTCAATGTTGTTGGTCAACATGAAGTTTGGCGGTAATATTTAATAGGGGGTGGATACAAAACGATGCGCCTTAGAAGTTTTTGGACAATTATCAGTTTCGGATAGTCGAACATTAGAAATTCGTTATTAACTAGAAATAAGGAAAATGTCTTCCTGAGTCAGTATAGAGATTGATAAATAACAACGAGACCCCATATCCTAACAATCAAACCACAACGTTACCTTGGCTATGCAAATCAAACGAGACTTTGACTACTACCACAATCTACATGACGTTATTACCCACGCCTTGCTCCATTTGTTGTGTAAAGTATCAGCATCACCCCGTTTTGTTCCAGTAACAGCGCGCAATGAAATTTTGATAAAATACCTCAAGCCAAAGCTCAACGATAAGTCCTTATCGAATATCAAAAAAGACATCAAACTGATGCTCAGCGTAGCGAGAAAAAAAGGCGGGAACCTAGAAATGAGATTGCATCAACTCAGCTCAAAATCGAATCAAACGAAACTCGTCGGGGCTGAAAAGCTCTATAACCTACTCTTACACCTTTATGACGAAGAAGGTATCGAGTCACGGTTATTTGAAGAAGGTGGCGAAGCGGAGCCTGGCATTCTTTACATGTTAGAGGAGCAAGTCGAGTACGGTTTTGACCAAGAACACAACCAAGTAACACCACTGTCGATGCTTATCCAGTTAGATCGTGCACCGGAACTAATCAGTTCGATTAACGATCACGGTCTGTTCCTTGCTGAAATGAAAGAGTGGAACGCAGAGATACATCAGGCTCATATTTTAGTACACCCGGCTTAAAACAGAACGACCGACGGTAGCGGTTATATAACACTTCGCTACGAGGCAATACAGGATTGATTGTCAATGGGGTGCACAGTTTGCCGTTATTCAGCGATGGCACACCTCTGGACATTAATGAGCTACGCTAACCTCCCTAATCATCGGAATTGACATGAGGAAATGTATGGCAAACCTTAGTTGGAACGCTGAATATTTGTCTAAGGCTGTTGGTGGAACGTTTTCCTCCATCGGTTAGGGGTTACCTCATAACGCTCTTTAAATTTATCTCTGAAAATGAGAACTGAGCTAAACCCTGTTTTTGCAACAATCTGTTCAATAGACAAATCTGTAGATTCAAGTAGATCCTGAGCCAAGTTTAGTCGCTCAGCCGTCAGCCATTCTCCAAATGACATACCTGTAGCTCTATTAAATTTTCTCGTAAAAGTTCGGCGGGACATCATCACTGAATCTGCTAGCTCATCCAGTGAATATTTTTGATTGATATCACGCCTGATATTGTCCATTAATGCATTGTACGTGAATCAGATGTCGTCACAGGTATAGGTTGATCGATAAACTGAGCTTGCCCACCATCTCTGTATGGAGGCACAACCATTCTTCTTGCTACTCGGTTCGCAATCGTACTGCTGTAGTATTTTCGGAAAACATACAGACAGCAATCGATACCTGCGGCAGTACCTGCTGAAGTTATCACCCCGCTATCTTCAACATATAAGGCATTCGTATCGAGCGAAACTTCTGGAAAGCGTTGACTAAAATCCTGTTCTAATTCCCAATGTGTCGCAGCTCGTTTCCCCGCTAATAAGCCAGCATAAGCGAGAACATAACCACCAAGACATAAACCGACAACCAATGCGCCTCGGGCATGAGCACGACAGAGAGCATTGAGCAACTTTTCATTAGGGCGCTCGTCAATTGTTCTCCAATAAGGTACAACGATGATGTCGCAATACTCTAGGAAATCAAGCTGCGCCTCGGTATGAATTTCCATACCGATATCAGATAAAATCGGTCCTTCCTCTCCAGCGACAAATTTAAGCTCGAAAAAAGCTTCATTAAGGGTATCTCTTCCAAACACAATGCTAGGGACAGAAATATGAAACGGGCTAAAGCGATTGAAAACAACAGCAACGGAAGGAATTTTATGGTTTTCATTGAGATACATAGTTCGTTTCCAAAGTAAAATGCACAGAGCAATGTCAATGAATCACTCTGTGCCGTTATCAACTCTAACTCTGTAGTTGCTTCATAATATCAACCTCATTGAAGTGCGCTCGTTTTTCGATGATTTTGCCGTCTTTAATCTTTAGCTGCATCATCAATGAAAATCGAACCTTCTTCCCTGTTGGCTTCAAATTATGCATAGGTGCCGAATGAACGCCTTCAAATATCATATAACAAGCTACTTTATCATCATGAGCGAAGATGTCATGTATACGGAAAACAAAGCCAGGAAAACCGTCCATATTTCCCTTTTCCTGAGTAAGGAAACCGTTGATATCTAATGGTGTATCTACTTGTGAGTAGAAAGTGAATTGCTCATGGCACATTGAAGCTACTGCATCATAATCATTGCCCTCTATAGCCCTGTAGAAAGACTTCACTAGCTCAATATTTGTCTCAGATGTCATTACCAGCATACTCCTAACATCAAACTAAAGTGTTACTGTTTCACCATCTTCTGGAACAAACACAAAATCGCTAATCATATTTGCAACTGCGTATTCGCGCATTTCTTGAGTCGTTACCAATACATGGTTAACTGCGCCCATATGAGTCGCAACGATTTTTGCTTTAGGAAGTACTTGGTGTGTTTTTAGTACATCTTCTTTACCCATAATAATAGAACCAAAGCCCAGTACATGCGCCCAACCTGTATTGAGAATAACGACACCTGGTTGTTCTTTTTTCATGGTTTCTTCTACACTTGGGATCCAAATCGTATCACCAACCACGTACAATTTTTCTTCATCGGCATGAGAGAAGATAACGCCCGTCACTTCACCCAAAATTTCTGCCATTTGTTCATGCTGGAAAGCAGCTTCTGGGCCATGCTGGCAGACTGTACGTGTAAATGAAATACCGTGATATTCAGTCTCTTCAGAGAAAATTTTAACGTTGGTAAAACCTTGTGATAGAAGAATAGTTTCATCACCTTCGTGCTGTACAAAAATCAATTTATCTTTAGGTATCACATTTACTGCTGTTTCATCCCAGTGGTCTGGGTGAGTATGAGTTAGCAAAACTGCGTCCACATTGATGATGCTTTCAATAGGCAAAGGCAATTCAACTGTTGGATTGCGTAAGTGTGAATTTGCTGTTCCTTCAAATCCAGGGTAAGTGCCTTTTGGCGCGAACATTGGGTCAATAAGAAATGTTTTACCTGCATAATCGATGATTTGTGTTGCATTGCGAATTTGTGTGATTTTCATAATTGTGCTCCAGTATTGCTGTGCTTTGCTGTAATGGAGTCATTTTATGCAATAGGATAGACGCTCAAAAGTGGCTTAAAGGACACATAAGGATACTATTGGGACAAAAATTTGTTCTTGGAATTAGTTGTTATTAGATAAATTGAGGGAAACTAATAGAAACCATTTTAGTGTTCAACAACTGACGTAACACTGTTTGGGGCAAAACCTTCTTAGAACTATTACATACACAATGCAAGTTGCCTGACGCAGCCGGCGTGATGGACTTGTAACGATAAATAGGGCAAGTACGGATTAGTATGGTTTATGGCCATTTTAAGGAAAAGGGAAGCTCATTTCGCAGGTTGCGAATCGCACCCTGCGAAATGAATTTCTAATGCAAAAAGCTTGTTGCAATTCCTGTTTATCAGCAGTCTGTTTTCTCAGACAGTCTAAGAGCGTCTTCTAGCTCAACTTCAAAGCATCGGATTGTGTTATCTAGCTTCGAATGCACAAGTAAGATCTGTGCGACCCTGGTGTTTTCATTCTGGTAGATATTAAAGTAGCTTGGGTACGGTCCATGGAATGAGTGCCATAATAGTCAGCATTCAATCCCAGTTTTTCAGCCCAGTATGTGTTGGACAGAAACGTTTTATAACAATTGCAATAAAGCGCTTCCAGCTATATGCAACTACAACATTCAACGCACCTTCTTAAATTCGCTGCTACGACGGAAAGACTTCTTTTTGTGACAATAATCTCAGTGCTGTAACAAGTTTGAATGTGAGCATACAGACTTACCTGTTTATATCTAAAGTTATACCTAGAGTAACAGGAGTGAATTATGTTTCTTCAAAGGCCAGCACCACACACAACAGAGTCACTTGAAAGCTTCTTTATCCGTGTGGCAAACAAAAATGGATATGATGATGCCCATCGTTTCCTAGAAGTCACCAAACGCTTCCTACAAGACATTGACCATAGCGGCTACCGAACCTTTCCAACCGATATCGCAAAAATTAACCCCTGCTCGGCCAAGAATAGTTCTAGTGCCCGAACCGCCTCACTCCTGAAACTCGCTCAGTTAACGTTTAATGAACCCACTGAGCTGCTTGGATTAGCAATAAACAGAACAAAAATAAAATACTCACCATCAACCAGTGCAGTGATAAGAGGTTCTGAGGTTTTTCCTCGTAGTTTACTTCGAACTAAATCTATACCTTGTTGCCCATTGTGCTTACAGGAAAACAGGTATACTTCCTACCTTTGGCACTTTAGAGGTTACGACCACTGCCATATTCATGACGTGCCTTTACTCAGTAGCTGTACCTGTGGTGCTAAATATGACTATCGCCTGTCTGGTTTAAGTGTAATATGCGGTGACTGCAAAAAAACCATCAGTACGAAAAGTTCAAATAATAACCACAAAGCAACATCCACTGTTTCAAGTTGGCTCGCTGGTAATACGTCTAAAGTTCTGCCAAATCTTCCTCAAAGTTACCGATGGGGGCTGGTGCATTGGTGGTGCCACATCAGCGATAATAAATTCGAACACTTTTCGTTCGTCCAATTTTTCTCAAACTGGCCAAGCTCGTTTCATTCAATGATTGACAGTGAAATCGAATTCAACCTAGAACACGCCATTGTTGGAAGAAAAGGATTACGGGTAAAAGATCTTCTAGGGCGAATCTTTTTTAATTCTGTTCGATTACCAGAACGCAACCTGCAGCACAATATCGTTCTACAAGAGCTTCTACGACATATAGAAACACATTTGTGGGATAACAATGGTCTTTTAGCTAATCTTCGTATGAACGCTTTAGAGGCCGCTGTATTCCTCAACTGCAATATAGATGAGGTAGCGTCAATGGTTGAACAACGCATCTTAAAGCCCAGTCGCAAAACTAAGCCAAACACGCCTCTGGCGGTTAACAACTACCTATTTTATTTCGGCGACATCTTCTGCCTTTGGCTAGCCGAATTTCAAACCGATGAATTTAACCGCTCTTTCTATGTATCGAGGTGGTAAATGGGGAGTCTGAAAGATTTACTACAATCCAGACCCGATGATTTGAACATGGAATTAAAGAGAGCATTCCGCCCTCTTACTCCACATATCGACATCGATGGAAAGGAGCTTGATGCCCTCACTGTATTAGTAAACTTAACCGACAAAACAGCAGATCAAAAGAACCTGCTTGATCGTGTGAAATGTAAAGAAAAACTGCGTGATGAAAAGTGGTGGGGTCTTTGCCTGAATACTATTGAATACATTCAAAGTCATAACCTAAAGTTCCCTGACATTCGTTCAGATGGTGTTATTCGAGCAACTACTTTAGGTGCTCTTCCAGAGCATTTGTTGTCATCATCAAAATTACCGCAGCACTTTTGGTCTTACAGCCATGACGCAAAATACGTCAACACAAGTGCTTTTCTTACTAGCGAGTTTTGTTGGGCTGGTTCAATTTCATGTCTTGCTTTGTTTCTGAAAGATGAATCGCACGTTTTATGGAGTAAGCTTCTAAAACTTGGTTGCTACAAGAAAACAAAACAGTCAGTAATTAAGCAGTTAAAGAGCTTTGAAGAGCAAAAAGTCGACGTAAAGCTAACAGACAACTATTTAACTCAACTTTCACTGCCTGATGACGACGACTCTTATATTTCACTCTCGCCAGTTGCTTCTCAATCGATGCAAAGTCACTGTTATCAAGCTCTAGAAAATGAGTATCGTTATACAGCGTTAACTCGTTATAGCCGCAGTACTAACATGGGCGTTTTACCCATGGCATGTGGTGTGCTTTAAGGATGTTTACATCTGTTTCTAACTTCTCAAAGACACATCACCACAAACTCAACAGCAATGAGCATTGGCTATCGAGAGAAAGCATTCAATCTTTAAAAGACTATCTACAGCTGAACAGGCTACTGATACCTGAGAATCGAAAACAGGCACAACGTAAGTTGGTAACCGACAATATTCTAATTATGATTCGAGCATGGCTTTCCCGACAAGATGCAGGGATAGATGCACAAACACTAACAGAACACTTAAATTACGACCTTTCTCAGGAAAAAGAAACACAACATTTTGCGTATATTCCCAAACTCACTAGGTTGTTTCACAGCCTCCTAAAACAAGAATTAAATAGCCCATTGCCCCAACTTCATGTCGATGAACCTAGCTCAAACTCTGGTTCATTTTTGCTCTTACCCAATATCACTGTCTCTGGTGCGACAGCTTTGAGCTCTTCTGTAACAATCGGTATTCCATCACTAACAGCATTTTATGGATATGTGCATGCATTTGAGCGCAAGCTGAGAGAGTTACAAGCAGCAACGAAAATTGAATCCTTTGCTATCTGTATTCATCAGCTCCATTTAGACAAACGTGGTTTAACCAAAGAGTTTTTTGAGAAAGCGAACAGCACTATTTCTCCCCCATCAACAAATGATGACTGGCAATGTGATTTCACATTTAGCTTTATCCTAAAGTTCTTGCATAAGCCAAACATACCCAATGACTCTATTATTAAAGGTTCATCGCGGCTTTCCGGGGAAAGCTGCTTTTATCTTTAAGAAGAAGTAATCAGT
>JABXIW010000420.1 GCA_013372875.1 Gammaproteobacteria bacterium
AACAATTAACAATCCTTAAAGATGTAAATATTGACATCAGAAAGGGCGAGACCATCGCAATTGTCGGCACATCTGGTGCAGGCAAATCCACGCTAATGACATTGTTGGCGGGGCTCGACACACCAACCTCCGGAGAAATCACGCTTCTAGGACACGAACTTTCGAAGCTAGATGACGAAGCTCGTGCGAAAATCCGAGCCGATTCCTTAGGATTTGTCTTTCAAAGCTTTCTACTTATCCCAAGTTTGAGTGCACTTCGCAATGTGACCTTACCGTGTCTTTTACGCGGAGAAGCCGAAGATGAAGCACGAGCGACAGAATTATTAAGCGCCGTAGGATTGGAAAAGCGACTCGACCACTTACCAAGTCAACTTTCTGGTGGTGAACAACAACGCGTCGCGTTGGCCAGGGCATTTATGACTCAGCCAGAATTGCTGTTTGCTGATGAACCGACAGGGAACCTTGATCACCAAACCGCGGATAAAGTCATCGAGCTATTGTTCGATCTCAATAGCCAGCACGGTACGACATTAATATTGGTCACTCATGATGTGAACTTAGCAAGCCGATGCGACAGAATTTATCGTATGGAGGCGGGTGAGCTTAAGGAGGAGATGTAATGTCAGCAGTATCTTCAAGTGAAGTAACATCTTCAGATCAACGTGGATTGAAGCAACACTCTCCGAATAAAAGTTTGGTGCGTTGGAGTTTGGGCGAAATTAGGCAAGGAAACCTTTGGCCGATCAGCGTCGCTCTTGTGTTGGTCATCGCGAGTATTTTCGCATTGTCTGCACTTGCATCTCGTATGGAGCAAGTGATTGTCAAGCAGGGCAAGGATGCATTAACTGCGGATGCGGTGTTCGTTTCCGCAAACCCATTATCTGACTCGCTATTAAAATCGACAGAGCAACTTGAGCGCTCCGTTATGACCCGATTTTCGACCATGGCTTTTAGCGATAACGGAATGCAGCTTATTTCTGTACGAGGTGTCGATGAAAGTTATCCTTTAATGGGAGAGTTGGTTTTAGATGGGAATGAGTCAGGTCGCGTGAAGCCTAACCAGCTTTGGTTAGACGAACGCATTATGGCTCAATTAGAAGTTAACAAAGGTGACAATGTCACCATTGGTGATGCAGATTTTACCGTTTCAGGTGCAGTGCTGATGGAGCCGGGTTTAAGTTTCAATCCATTCCAACAAATGCCTGCGGCGTATATTCACCAAAGCGACGTAGAAAAAACAGGCGCGATACAAGTCGGCAGTCGAGTGCAGTATCGACTGTTTCTAAAAGCTGACAATGCGGCGCTAAAGCAACTCCAAGATAAGACAGTTCTGTCACCAAGTGATCGCTGGCGTACTCAAGATACCGCGAGTCGCAGCAATGAAGTTTTTGATCGAACTACACAGTATTTATCATTGACCGTAGCTATCGTCATAATTATGGCCGCGACAACGTTGGTTCTTACTTGCCAAAACTACGTGAATAGCCGAACTCAAACCATCGCAATGTTGAAAAGCCTTGGCGCGAGCAGACGTTGGATAGAAAAGTGGTTATTGATTCAAGTTGCCATTCTATTGGTAACCGCCAGCATTGTCGGACTCATTCTGGGTAGCGGCTTGGAATATTTGTTACGTATTCCTCTAAAAGATCTCTTGCCAAACCCACTGCCGAGTTACGGCGTCACTCCGTTTATTGTCGCTGTGGTTTCTGCCATTCTCATCACCGTTCCGGCGCTTGGTATCCCGCTACTTGGGTTAATTAAGACACCAGCACTTGAGGTTTTACAGCAGGGCACAGCGCAACGATCTTGGAAGCGACTGCTGCTCGTTCTTGTCCCAGTGCTTCCATTGCTCGCGTTGTACGCAAACAACACTTTGGTTTGGATTGTACTGGCGGGTATTGCAGCCCTATTTGTCGTGTTGGCCGGATTAAGCATCGCACTGACGAAGTTATTCTCCCGCTTTGCCACCAAGCCAGCGATGAAGTTGGCACTGAGCCGAATCAACCGCACGCCTATTACCAGCGGTCTGCAGTTTGGTGCGCTTTCACTTTCTTTGATGCTCCTTTCCATTATTTGGCTTGTCCGTAGCGATATCCTCGCAGATTGGGAACGGACTTTGCCTGCGGATGCGCCTAATGTATTTGCATTAAACATTGCCGATTATGAACTGGCTAACTACCTAGAAACACTGGATAAAAATGGAGTGACGCGGTCACAAGCATTTCCAATTATTCGAGGACGACTCACAGAGATTAATGGCCAAAACGTTAAAGACGTTGAATATGAAGGGGAAGGCTCTGACGCAATCCGTCGAGAGCTTAACTTAACATGGGGTGATCAGTTACCAGAATATAATGACGTTCTTTCAGGAGAATGGACGAACGCAAACAGTGTTTCTGTTGAGGCCGATGTCGCGCGCGATTTGGGTATTCAACTTGGAGACAAATTAAGGTTTGTTATCAACAGCCAAAACTTTGATGCGACGGTGGATACCATTCGCCATGTTGAGTGGCGAGATATGAAGCCTAACTTCTATTTCATCTTTTCTTCTGATGTGATGGCCAATGTTCCGGGTTCATATTTAATTAGCTACCGAATCAATGAAGGAAACGAATCGCTGCTTACATCAATGTCGAGAGCGCACCCAACAGTTTCTGTGTTAGACATCCGAACTATGGGAGAGAAAATACAGGCGCTAATACAACAAATCGTTTCTGCGATCACCATTCTTGCTTTGTTAGGCGTAATTGCAGGGCTATTGCTCATTTTTACATTATTGCGCTTGAGCTTGTCTCAACGTCAGCAAGAAATCCGTCTGTATCGTACGCTTGGCTCAAGCAAAAAACGGATTAATACAACCTTGTGGGCGGAATACGGAATTATGGCGCTTGTCGCAAGTTCTGTCGCCGTTATGGCAGCCGAAGCTTGTGTAGCAGCAGTGATGAAGTATGGGTTTGACCTCAATGCTCAAATTCACCCTGAATTGTGGATAGCTTTACCGTTAGCCACTTTCGTTACACTGGCACTTGTTGTAATGAGTTTGTTGAAAAGATTGCTAACGCCAGTAAACACTTAATACCCATTTATATAACTAACGCGGACTCACTCCATGACATTTTTATTTTAGTTATCCACA
>JABXIW010000241.1 GCA_013372875.1 Gammaproteobacteria bacterium
ACGAAAACTTCTCGCAAGGTTTGCAAGATGATGGTGTGCAGTTTGTGCTTCCAGGGGCAACCTTTTCGCGTACTCGTGTCCGTGGTGGCAGTATGCCAATGTGGGGCGATAAGCAAAGCGTAACGGTTGAATACGGCGATCCGGCGCTACTGTCTGAAACGCGCGTATTGCGTTTGCTTGGGCGATCTTCGTGGATTCGTGGCATCGGCGAAAACCATCGTGGTTTGTTCCGTCTCGAAGGGGGGGCTAATATCACGGAGGAATTTGAAAAGCTTTCGCCATCGTTGCGTTTCTTTGCTGGTGGTGACAACAACATCCGTGGTTATGGCTATGAATCCATCTCGCCTGTCGATGAAAGTGGCGCATTAACGGGTGCGAAATACATCTTAAGCAGCACCTTAGAGTATCAATATCGTGTTTACGGCAACTGGTGGGCCGCAACGTTCTACGATATTGGTGATGCGTTTAATGACACACCTGAATGGAAATCTGGTGCCGGGGTTGGTATTCGATGGGCTTCACCTGTGGGACCGGTAAGCTTCGACTTTGCGTGGGGGCTGGATGAAAAGCCAAACAACGAATTCCGCATCCACTTCTCTTTGGGGCCTGAGCTATGATCAAAAAGATATTTAAGTGGACCAAGTGGTTATCACTAAGTTTGATTGGTCTGCTGTTGTTAATCACTATTTTTGTCGCTACGGTACTGTTTACCCATCCAGGGTTGAAGCTGGCGATTTGGGGCGCAGAGAAAGCCTTACCTCAACTCAAAGTCGAGAGCATTCAAGGCTCGCTATTCCCTCGTTTTGCACTGCAAAATGTCAGCTTTGTTGATGAGTCTTTACATATTGATGCGAAAGTCGAGCGCCTTGCGTTGGCGATTAACTTCCGCTGTTTCTTTGACCCAAAAGTGTGTGTTGATGAACTGGCGCTGCAAGGTGTTAACTTCCAAATGCCAGAATTGCCACCAGCCAGTGAAGAGCCTGAAGAAGAAACACCACCGCTGCGTTCTATAAGCACGCCAGTGCCAATTTTTGTCAATAAAGTCAGCTTTAATGACATCAACGTCAATGTGTTAGGCAATCAGATTGATTGGCAAACGTTCTCGACCGCTTTGTCGATGCAGGGCGATCGTTTGGTGATCGCACCAACCGCATTGAAAGACATCAATGTTGCGCTCGCACCAAGTGAAGCTGAACCTGAAGCGGCTGCCGAGGAGCCGAAAGAAACTGACGCTACGCCGCAAGATATTGTGTTACCAGAAGTATGGATTCCGCTGACGGTGGAAGCGCGCCGTCTGGATATTCATAATTTTAAACTGGCAGGTGAAACGCCAGTGATCGTCAATCATCTTGGTTTGGTTGCAAGAGCGGGTGGTGAGCGTGTTGATGTCAAAACGTTAGAGCTCGACATGCCAGAAGTGGAAGGCAAGTTAAGCACACAAGTGACCCTTTCTGCTGATTACCCAATCAAAGCGCAATTGGACGCGTTAGTGAAGCAAGCGGATGCGAAGGGACAAAAACTGTCGCTTTCGGCCTCTGGTTCGGTTGGGGATTTATCGTTAAATGCTACGCTTTCTGAGCTTGTACAAGCGGAGATCAAAGGTGACATCCAACCGCTTAAAACGCAGTTGCCGTTTGATGTATCGATCAAAAATGTTCAAGCGCAATGGCCGCTATTTGGGCAAAGTGATTATCAGGTTTCTGTACCAAGTTTGGCGGCAAAAGGCTCACTTGATGGTTACGAAGTCGCATTAGAAACCAAAGCGTCAGGCAAAGACATTCCTGCCGTTGATGTTGCGCTGAACGGCAAAGGTACGCTGGAGCAAATCGATCTCGAAAGCCTTGTTGTGAAAACTTTAGGGGGCGAACTTTCTGGGAAAGTTATGGCGAATTGGGCGGCGCCAATCAACTGGCAAGCCGACCTGAACCTGAAGAACATTCAACCAGGATTGCAGTGGAAAGAAGCCGAAGGGGATATCAGCGGTAGCCTCTCGACTTCGGGATCGTTAACGGAACAAGGTGGTTGGCAAGTCAGTTTGCCTAAGTTAGACATCGACGGTATTTTGCGAGGTTATCCATTGAATGTCGAAGGGCAACTTGAAGCGTCTGATAAGAATGGCAAAGGTGAAGACATCCAACTAACCACTCAAGGTTTAGCGCTTTCTCATGGCCCGAACCAACTGAGTGCGAAGGGCAAGATCGACAAACAAATCTTGATGGATGTTGAGGTTAACTTCCCTGATTTTGCGAAAAGTGTTCCGGATCTTGCGGGTAAGATGCAAGGTAAAGTAGCGCTACGTGGTAGTTTGAAAGAGCCTGACATCAATCTTGATCTCGCTTTAAATCAGATCAACTGGCAGCAACAGGCGAATGTAGAAACGATCACCTTAAAGGGCGATGTGACGCCTCTGCCAGCACCAAAAGCGAACTTAAGCCTTATTGCGAATAACATTACCTACGACGACATTAAAGTTGATAGCGCGGATCTTGAAGTCTCTGGGGATGAAAAACTGCATCAACTGACGCTTGATGTGGTGTCTGATCTGGTTTCGACCAGTTTGGAAATCGAAGGGACGTTTACGCAGAAGCCAGAAATGATTTGGGATGGGGCGCTGCGCCGCTTGACGCTGAGCTCGCAACAAGGTCCTTGGTCACTGCAAAAATCGACTGCGGTGAAGGTCAATATCGACAAACAGATCGCGAATGTTCAAGCCCATTGTTGGTTGCAAGCGAAGTCGAGAGTGTGTCTAACCGAAGATATTAGTGTCGGTAAGAGTGGCCAAGCGAAGTTAGCGATCAATGATTTTAATTTCGACCAAATTAAACAATTCCTGCCGCCAGAAACCAAGCTGCAAGGTTCAGTTAATGCACAGGCTTTTGCTAAATGGGCTCCAGAGAAAAAGCCTGAAGTTACCTTGAGTGTCAACATGCCAAAAGGTCAAGTTGAACAAGCACTAGAGCAGCCAATTAAAGTGGGCTGGGACAGCTTCAGCTTTAAAGCGGCATTAGCGAAAGACAAGCTTGATGCTGAGTGGTTATTTGAT
>JABXIW010000318.1 GCA_013372875.1 Gammaproteobacteria bacterium
ACAATCTCTCACTAGTGAACTCCACAATCTCTCACTAGTGAACTCCACAATCTCTCACTAGTGAGTAACCATCTTCATTTCTAATCATAATTACACGCAGTGACTTCTATTTTAAATTATTCTAAGCGCTTTTATACGCTTATATATAAGCATATAAATATTTTTTATCTTTTTTATCGAATCCACTTCGAAAATTTGTAAATCGTTTGTACATAAATAACAAAGGTGTACATATGCAGAACGATCCAAATCAACTCTTAACTTCAGAGCAAGTAGCGAACTTATTACAGGTAAAAGTCCAAACTTTAGCCAAATGGCGGTGCAATAAAAGCAGTTCATTACGGTTTATTAAAATTGGTGGAGCTATTCGTTATAAACGATCCGATCTAGACCTCTTTATTAAGAATTGTACGAATTAAAAATGATGCCTTCTTATAGCACATTATTTCACTGATTAATTAACTACATAACGGTATATAGAAATGAAACATTTATATTCAAAAGAGATAACAAGTACTACTCACCCTTACAATAAATTATTCCTTGATAAATTTGATATAACGGTTTGTAAGAAAAAGCCTAAGGCAATCGAGATAATTACAAAAATCGAGAATAATGCGAAGACTCTTAATCTTAAGATTTTAAAAGCGAACCCCAAATCAGGTTTTGATAAGCAAATTTTCATTCCATATGGCAAACTTAAGCGTACTGTTCTATATAGAGGCAATAAATCGAAAGGCATTTATATATTCTATAAATCCTTGGAAAGTATAGGCCGTATAAAATCATCCAAGCGTTTTATTAAATTCTCGATGAATCCATACTATTGGAAATTCACCAATATTAAGGCTACAGATAAAGTCATACAGCAACTTACAGGATATCCCTTAAGGAAATTTCTGAAGCATAGTACCGTTACTAATATGCACTTTGCATATGATGTCCCATATCTAGACATTCATACGTTTAATGTACGCTTTAAAAAAGCTGCCCTCTACAAAGTCCACTTCGATGCTAAAGGAGAATTGCTCCATTATGCTATTGGCGGCTCAAGAGGAGCCAAGCTTTTAACTATATATGATAAGCGTCGACAACTAATCGAGGAGTCAGATTTAAACATAGAGGCTGCTCGCCAACAGTTTCAAATCCCACTAGTAAGAATTGAAACGAAAATTAAGTCTAATACAAAATTTAAAGATATCATCCATATTAAAAACCCTTTCAAATCTTTTGAATATTATGGTTCAACTGTATTAGATGATCCCAATATTAGTTGGGATATACGCAATTCAATAGCTCTGAGAGGTATTGGAGTCACCCTAAAGCATAGAACTAGATATCAAGCTGAAAAACTTATAGAAAGTCTAAGGGCTCATAAAATGAATATCAATGCAGATGAATTATGGAGTATGTATCTTGATGCCTTAAGTGTATTAAATTTAATTTCTGGTAAAAATGAATTAATAACATTTTGACTTTTTTTTGCCTTCATTTAAGATTTTAAGAGTTCAAACTTCTTCTTAGCACCAAGGGTACAGGCTTGGTGCTAAAAACCCTTAAAAGTGATTTTAGAATGGCTGACAAGGTTTATTTAGATATCTTCTTCAATGAGAAATTCTTCCTTAGTAATCAATTCTGCATAACTAGGTATATAGAAGAAATCATGATCATGCTTATTGATAATATCATCTAATAAAGTATCAGCTTTGTCCTTGATTCTAGTATTTAGATATCTGCAATAATTCATATAATTATACTTTTTATTTCCCAAATCTGTTTTATATTTCTTGGTCATATGCCAATTAAATGAATCAGTTAGAGTTGCTAAAGACTTATCGGTTTTAATTACATCCGTATATACCCTTTTAACAACTTCTTGTTCAAAACCATCAGCAAACCATCCTAGGCAATATGCATATCTATTATCAGCAGAGACAACAACACTAAAGCAAAGTAAGCTCAACCCAATTATTACACGCTTCATTACCTTTCACTCCATATATCAATATGATCTACCTGTAATACGGGTACTTTGTTTTCTATATTAAATGCCGACTCATATTCATAAGTACCAATATAACGCCCTAATAGCCTTACCACATCACCTTTGACATACTGTTTTGTGCTTTCTAACTCCAACCAAACGATATCTCCATCATATCCTATGTGCTTATAATACTTTGTTTTAATCAACATCGAGTTTTCATTAATGATCTGCATTATTTTCCCTTGCTTTGCTAATTTTGTACCTTTGTCGTAATCACCTACTAGCGCTTTTCTATACTCCAAAACCTTTACATTGCTATAGTCCTCGATTGACGGCTTTTCTCCCGAAATCAGCATTGATCTTGGCGTTCCTACCCCTGCAATTACGATTAACAGCAACACTAGACTAATTGCTATTAATAGCCACTTCTTAGATTTAAGCTTTTCTCCGCAATTTGGGCACTTTTTAGCCGATTTTGATACCTCAGCGTTGCAAGCTTTACATGATGTTAGTTTAGTACTCATTTAGTTCTCCTTTAATTATTATATTCGGAATATATTCCGAAGACTTATTTTCACTAATTCACGCATCATATGCAACATGATTAGCGAGAATGATTTAAAAGCTATATTTGGGCGAGCCTTAAGAAAAGCTCGAAAAGATAAAGACTTAACTCAAGAGGAGTTAGCTGCTGAAGCTAATATGGATCGCTCTTATGTATCGTTGCTAGAAAGAGGCATAAACCAGCCGTCTTTCATCATAATCTATAAAATATGCGATGGTTTAGATCTCGATCTAAACGAACTAATGGTCTATGTGGATAAAGAGTTAAGCACAGCTCGTTGAGCTTCACTTAAGAATTTAAAGATATAGTCATTAATCGCTAACATAGGTTCTCTTAGGCTATCTACGCTATTCACAACGTAACCCATAGTCACATTTGCCTTTTCTTTATGATTCATTAGTTTTTTGACAGTTAACTCGGATATACCCGCGGCTCCTGCATAAGTAGCGAATGTGCGCCTCAAATCATGCGGAGTGAACTCAATACCAGAATCTTCGCGAACTTTACCTATTAACCGCCTCAGATCTACTACATTCTTGCGAGTATGTGGATTTTCAAAAATGTAGCCAAATTTAGCTATATCGCATCGCTTCCTCAATATTGATTCCAATAACGGTGTTAGAGGTAGTTTGTGCGTGCTACTATTCTTTGTATCGGAGATGCACATAGAGCATTCTGTAAAGCTAATATCGTCTACTTTTAGCCCTAATAACTCATTCCTTCGCAAGCCAGTCATAATACCTACTATCAAGAAATCAGCTACCAGTTGCTCGTTATCAAAGTTACTATCCCTATATTCTAGTACAGTCCTAAACCACAGCGACAAATGCGATTGATTAATATAGCTACTACGCCTTGATTCTTTATGCCATGCTTTAAGCTGCTTTAACTTATCAACTGGATTCGATGTAATATAAGGCTCCCCATCTGAGTTTTCATACTTCCCCATAGCGAAATTAAGCAAAGACCTAAGCACCCTAAATGCTTTATTTGCACTCGATGGGTAACTTTCGCTAATTTCATTAAACTTTTGCAGAACTTCCCCCCTTTTAATTTCTATCAGAGGTTTTCCTTTCCAATCGTCAAAATACTTATTAAGAACGGTATGGTAGTTTGAAATAGTATTTGGCTTAAGAGAGGTAGCTTCTAAATATTCAGTAAATACTTGCTTAAGACTAATCAACCTTTGACGTGTATCCCTCTCTTTAGCTAACGGGTTTATACCCAAACTCATCAAGTTTAGCTTTTCAGCGGCTAACTTCTTAGCATTCTGAATTGTTAGCTCAGGGAATCTTCCTAGGGTTACTCTTTTTGACTCTCCATTAACCTTTTTTTGCACAAAAAAGCTCTTGGTGCCATTTGCAGTAACAGCCAGCTTTAGAAAGCCTGTATTAGCATCTTTATAGTACTCTCTACCCTTAGTTTTAGGAGCAGCAATGGACTCAATATTTGATTTTGTGAAAGCTATTAAATTGCTCATAATCCACCTTAAACTATGATTATTAAGCTAATTATCCAGCGAGAGACAAGCTTTTCAAGCAATTTAAAGTTGGCAATTTTGACCCTTCAACGCTAATCAATAGCTATCTATGATCTTCAATTTATTTCAATTTATAATTTTACATTTGTTGGTATGTATATTAGCGTAAGTGCAAATTATTATAAGAATTACTATTAAATGTCACTACCACCAATACTTCAAAAATTTGCAAACAAAAACTGCAGAGATTACTTTGAAAATCAAGCACCTAGCATATGCTCAGTAAGCTGCGCTCATTACAATGGATTTATTAATTTAAGCGATAAGTCTCATCTAGATAGAGTATTCATAGCGGAATCTGATAAAAGGGTAAAATCATTCATTTTCGAAGCTCTGTTTTTAAAATGTTTAAAAAATCAAGGGCTTATAAGTACAGGCTGGCTTTATATAGATTACTCAATAGGCAACTATGCTTTTAAGTTAATCGATGAGCGTTCACCCATTTCATCAGTAGATTTAATAATAGAAGAACAGTTTAAAAAGCTAGGGTTTAGCGTAACCTACGTTAAATATGGAGCGAGCACCAATAACTTTAGCGCATCTACATGTCACGATGGCGTATATTCCGACTTTTTTGACTTTATGCAAAACACTTATAATGTCGGTGCTAAAGTCACTCCAAGTAATGCTAAAGCATCTAAACCCTCTAAAAGCACTGTTGGCAAGCTTTCTTGCTTTCTAACTCAAGAAGAATTAAGGACTATCGCCATATCTAGACTCTTCATCAATGCATATTGCATTCCAATATTTGAATATCCCCCCATTGATATTGATGCATTTTTATTGATAGAAGAAGAGTTATTTATTGTCGAATTCAAGAGAAAGTACCCTGCTAAAGAAAAAGTTTTTGGCTGTGATAAACACATATATAGAATGGTAAATAGAATAAAGAAGAGTAATATATCTTTTCTTCATATCATTCTGACTACTCCTAATTGGGATAAGAACTATGATCAAATTGAGCTTTTGGAGCAAAAAAATGCATACATATTCAAAGAGTCTTTATGGTTAGCTATAACATTAAATCCTAGTAGCTTTGCTGGCCATCTACACACTCAAGGGGAAGATAGTGGGATGCAAAAGGGGAAGAGAACGCAATACCAAGTAGATGTTGATGAATTTTCAATCATTGGCGAAGGGTACTGCTTTAATATAATGAAGCTTAACAACTCTAATGATATTCCTACATATAGCACCTTAGAAGACAAACGAATTAAGACATAATAACGGTTGTACAAAAGGGACATATATGTGACCATTAGTCACATAATTATCCCTGTGATTGTGCGCATGCATTATAAAGAAACTGAGTTGCTAACAGATCTTGAATTACTTGAAAAAGTATCATTTATTTACTCACAGCAGTATATCGCTGATATTACAAATCACCCTAGGGAGGTGATAAACAGGTGGCTAAAAGACAAACAGAAGTCCCCGAAAGATTCTTGGCTAACCTATAATGAAAGGTTAAAACTTGAGCAAGCACTCCCGAACCCTCAAGATTCTAATGACTTCACATTTATTGATCTTTTCGCTGGGATTGGCGGTATTCGTAAAGGTTTTGAAGATCAGGGGGGTAAATGCGTATTTACAAGCGAATATGACAAATATGCTGTAAAGACTTACTTAGCCAATTATCATTGCGATCATCCTATTCATGGTGACATTAGAGAGATTACTCAACCAAAGGGTATATCTAAATCTAAAGTGGACAAATACATAGACTCGAAAATTCCTAATCATGATGTTTTGCTAGCTGGTTTTCCATGTCAGCCATTCTCAATTGCTGGCGTTTCTAAGAAAAAGTCTCTGGGCAGAACACATGGATTTGAAGATGAGACACAAGGAACGCTTTTTTTTGATGTAGCAAGAATAATAAAAGCAAAACAGCCTCATGCTGTAATGTTAGAAAACGTCAAAAATCTGAAAAGCCATGATAAAGGCAGAACCTTTAAAGTAATAATGAATACTTTGAGTGAGTTAGGGTATGAAGTCGTAAATGCCGAAGTTCCTAAAGGTAAAACAGACCCAAAGGTTATTAATGGAAAGAACTTCGTCCCCCAAAATAGAGAGCGAATAGTTATAGTTGCCTTTAAAAAAGAAAGCTCACTTGCACAGTCTATGAATCTTAAAGATATTTCTGACTTTTATCCTTCAACACCTCCAATGGTGGCGGATATTTTGGATGATAATAAACGCGTTGATAAAAAGTACACTCTTACACCAAAGCTTTGGCAATATTTAAAGAATTACGCTGATAAACACAAAAAAGCAGGAAATGGCTTTGGGTTTGGGCTTGTAACCAGCGAATCAGAACATACTCGGACTCTATCGGCTAGATATTATAAAGATGGCTCAGAAATATTAGTTTCTAGAGGTCCACGCAGCAAGCCAAGAAGACTAACACCAAAGGAGTGCGCAAGATTAATGGGGTTTACTAAAAAGGGAGAGGACCATTTCGTTATTCCTGTATCGGATACGCAAGCTTATAAGCAGTTTGGAAATAGCGTAGTTGTTCCTGTCTTCGCTTCAGTGGCCTCACTTATGAAACCGCTAATAATCAAAGCTAAAGAATTAAATAGTTCGAAAAGAAAGGCCGCAGCATAGTAAAGCCTTGAAATTGAATATGTATTCAGCGAAACTCAATGTATAGCTGAATACATATAATACAAATGACAATAAAAGGGACTTACGATAGCCAAGCTTCGTTAGATTTAAATATAAGCACTCTATTGCAAATATATAGAGATCTAGGAGCTTCAAAAGTTTACGTTAAAAAGCTCGCTCCTAATGATAATAGCAAGAACCAACCTTACTTCGGTGCGCACTTGACCGAGCTGTCTTTTTTACCCACTGGTAATATAGAAGCATCTGCTACTAAATCAGCAAAAACAAGCAACAGAAAAATAAAGTACCAAGTTGAGTTCCCTTTATCATGGGTTGATTGCGAAGGAACAACTTATCCAGCCCCTAAGTCCAAACTCATTTATTATCCCCAATACCCAGAAGTACGGTTTTCAGGTTTTCTTCTTGGCTCTAAAGTAGAGATGAGCGAATGGATGAACCCTCAACGAAGCGGAAGAGCCGAAGGAAGATGGCTTATCTTAGGAGTAACGAAAGAAAGGACTTACGGCTTTTTAGCCTTACCATATTCTCAAATTACGTCATATTTAGAGAGTACAGATTTAATTACGTTCACTAATATATTTTCACTACTACAGACCAATCATCTTGGCTCGGTTGATAATAAACAACTTCTTTTAGCTAAATTGAAAGAAATACATGATATGGGTTGGGTTCAAAGTCAAAGAAGAAATTCAGATATGAATATAATCCCTTATCAAGCTCAAAATGGTGGAGGATACACTCTTGAGTCATTATTGGAGATCTCGCCAAATGGGATAGCTGAGCCCGATTATTTAGGCTGGGAGATTAAGCAATACGGGGTAACAAAATTTCCATCTACTGGATCGAAGCCAACTACTTTGATGACACCTGAGCCAGATGGAGGGCAATATAAAACCGAAGGTGCATTAGCTTTTATGCAAAAGTACGGCTATCCACCCAAAAATGGTACTCCCGACAGATTAAACTTTAGTGGTAAGCATTGCGTAAACAAGCTAAATACAACTACTCAACTTACTCTAGTTCTGGATGGTTATGACATTGATAAAAAGGAAATAGTAGATTCCGACGGAAACATATCCTTGTTGGATTCAAATGGAGACATTGCCGCGAGTTGGAGCTTTTCTAAAATAATGGAACACTGGAAAAAGAAGCACTCAAAAACAGCTTTCGTACCTGCATTGAAAAGGCTCCATAGAGGGGAATTCCAATACTTGTTTGGCGATACTGTAAAACTTGGCGAAGGTACTAGTTTCAAGATGCTATTAGATGGCTTAGCTTCAGGAGCCACGTATTACGATCCGGGCATTAATGTGAAAAACATATCGAAACGGCCTACTATAAAGAAAAGAAGTCAGTTTAGAATCAATCACTCTAACCTATCAGCACTTTATCATTCTTTTAAAATAATACAGGTTTAAATTCATGTTAGATTTCTTAACCTCAAATCCTGAGTGGGGAACAGTTGTTTTTGGTGCTTTTACAGCAATAGCAGGGTATTGGTTCAAATCATTTCGCTCAAAAAAGAAAAACTTAAGAAAAGCTTTATTTTTGCTTATTGAAATGTGGCATTATTTGTACGCTATAAGTGCATTTCATCCAAATATGTTCTCAAAAAAGATAATTGCGAGCTTAAAGGCAAACTTTCCAAAACTAGAACTACCGGGAGATGACATAGCTCAACATGAGCAATTATTAGAGCTTTATTTAAAACAATATATCGCCCCGATAACTAAAGATATGGCCAACAAGGGTATAACGCCTGTCAGAAACCCCCTTACAGATGCGATAAATGAGATAGCTTCAGATTATCCTTTTATTTCTTATAAACTAAATTCAGGAATTTCAACAGATGATCTTGTGCAGTCGTTAAACAGTATTTGCGGGAATCTAGATTCAGAATCAATAGATCATAACCTTATTACTGAACAAGTTAGCGATCATATATACAAAGATACCGCCAAGTTGCTTGAAAAAAACATTCTTTCTTTATCTTTAAAAATTGGCATCGAGTCATGGATTAAGGCTAAATACTTTATACGTAAAAGAAAGAACAAGTTGAAGTTAGATGAGAAAAGTATTCAAGAGGATATACTTCCCTTTATAAAAATGGGACTTCCCAATGAAAAATCTGAAAATAACAATCAAGAAGAAGCAGAGTCTGGCAATTAGTGCCACCTCAGTGCCACCCTTTAAGTCAATTTGTATGTGTTTTGGTCAACATCCGTCCATAAGAGAACTTTTTTAGCTATAAATGCCTATCAAACTCTTGCCATTTAAATCAATTTATATAAAATACCCAGCCTCAGAATTCATAATGCTGGGGTCGGTGGTTCAAGTCCACCCATAGCTACCATATTTTTAATGGTTCCCTTATCGTAAAACTTAGGGTATCATTTCGCTTCTTCGGAGAGGTGACAGAGCGGCCGAATGTACCGGTCTTGAAAACCGGCGTGGGTTAATAGCCCACCGTGGGTTCAAATCCCACCCTCTCCGCCATATAGCAAAAAAGACGCTTTCGAGCGTCTTTTTTTATGCCTTAATATTTTTCTAAATAAAGCTGTTGTTTAATGTAGTATTTTTTGTAGTACTACAGCCCCTCATTCAATCTCAAATCCCTTTTGAGTTTATCAATAAAAGCATCAATATCGCCTTTGACTTTTAAGTGTTTAGCGATGGTGTTTTGTTTGCCGTCATTACTGGTCACTATGATGTTATAGAACTTGGTGTTGCCAGAGCTAGCGCGTGATATAGCTTGGATATTTTTAATGCTATCTCGCGGGATGCTGATGGTTTTGCCGAATGAGAAGTGCCCCGACTGATAATGTAAGCTGTTAGATTCCACAAAGACACGACTTTTATAGAGCGCAGCCCTAACCCCAATGATGGCAATTAAGCCTCCCATTAAGCCAAACACTATGGGGAATAACACTGGCGCGCCGCCCAAATAGACACCGATACCAATTGCCACGAAGACTAAGCCGAATAAGCCCATGAGTGACCAATTCAATTTGTTTTGCCGTGGAAAATAAAATTCTTGGCCTCGGTTGGTATGGCTTTCTATTAATCCCAATTTGCTCCAGTCTCCTTTGGACTGAGCATTTATCGTACTGGCGCTGGTGGCATCACTAAACAGATCCGTTTCTAAATCTTCTTGGGCGAGTGACTGTGCTTCGCTAATAGCAAAAGCTGGTACCTCAAAATCTATAGTCAGGTCAGGCCCAGGCTGCTTGCTTTCGATGCTGATTTTCCACTTATACTGAGAACGGCTATTGCTTTCGTCGGTTTGCTGTAAGCCTTTAGGTATTTTAAATTGAAACTCTAGTGGCTGACTAAAAAGATCAACTCGATAGGTATCTTCCCAAGCTACAGTTTCTCTGGTCGTTTTTTTACTGCCAGAGCTTGATTCATAACTATGGATCAAAGCTGCTTTGACAATTGCATCAGGATTTTCAAAGCGATGCTGAACAAACTCAAAGCGACCGGCATTAACGGCTCCAATTTTTATCCGTCCATCATTTAAATAAAGCCTGGTCGAGCCATATTTTCGGTGGCGCAAATACAATACGATTGCCCAGGTTAACATCCCCAAACCGATGATAGGAAACAACAAAATAAACAGAAAAGCGTACTCACCCTCCTCGATCATCTTAGGCACGCCTAGAATAGTTGCAGGCAGTGAAATAGCATTCCAAAGAATGGCAAATATTAAGGTACCAATAAAGCCGACTTTGGTGTCTGCTGTAAAATAGTCACCCTGCCATTCTTTTTTCCATTTCCAGGGCTCATCATAAAACTGCTGCTTATAAGCATTCTCTTGTTTAATTTTTCGTGAACCCCAGAAACCTGCGAAAATAATCCCACCGCCGACTCCGCCAAAAACTAATAAGAAGATAGAGCCAAAGCCCAACATGCCCCAGCGGATTTCACGATCAATTACTGCTTGGTTTGGGTCATTCGGGTTAACATAAGCAGTAATAAAGCGGTTATTGCGTTTGGCGTAATTTAATCTGCGATAAAAATCTTTTTGGTAATCACCAATATTATCGCTCCCAGTGTGAAAATTCAGTTGCGAAGACTGATAGTCTGTCTGTTTGAAGCTATAACGAAAGGATCCTCTGACACCATAAGTGGTGCCGCCATCATCGCTGCGAGATTCGGTTTGTTCCACATCCAAAACTTGTGCATTAACAGGCTGCCAATCACTAGCTTGCCAAGACTTAATCACAGGCCAGAAGGTCATGGCAAATGCACCTAAGCCTGCCAATAGAAAAGCACCGCCAAACAGAGTTAAGCAACCTAAGCCTTTTTTATGGTCAGATTTAGAGCTAGTCACGCTTTAGTAAATTGTCTATCAATTTTTTCTGTGGATGTTGCTGCAACCATACCTTAAACTCATTTACCTTAGCAAAGTCCGCATCACCAAGCTTTGCCTTGATACCTTCCTCGACCCTTTCTTTAGCTGCATCCTGCTTTACTCGAATTTGCCAGGGCTCAGTAGTTATTCGAGTCAGCTTTTCGTTCAAACCCAACTGATGGAGTAATTGCCACTCCCCTTCATCCAGCCAAGCTTCATCACACTTTAAGCAAACGTCTACTCTATTTTTAACGCCTGCTTTAATCAGGAACTTTTGCATCAACCTCGAGCAATTTGGACAGGCCATAGCACTACGGGTATCGTCTGATATCACCTCAGCCTTAGTAACGCTTGCAAGTTTGGGGCTACTAACTCCATCGAGCCAATTACGATAACTTAAAAGGTTTATGAAACATCCATTACATTTCACGCAAACTTTTGCTGGTAAATTTGGTTCGAGTTTATAAGGTTTTAACGGCGTATTTTCACAAGTTGGGCAAACAGACATTTCCATTCCTTCAGAGTTGTTATTTATACATATTAGCTTTGGTTGTACCTCTTTGCCAATAAAAAGGGGTACAATATCGCCAATTTGAATATCCAGACCCAGTTTATATACTTGGTTTAAAGCGTGGAGAAATAGATGGTTATTAAACCTAAAGTTCGTGGTTTTATTTGTACGGCATCTCACCCAAAAGGCTGTGTCGCACATGTACAAGAACAGATTGATTACATTAAACAAGAAATTACCGAAGTTCCTGCCAATGCTCCAAAAAATGTTTTAGTCATTGGCTCGTCAACGGGTTATGGCTTGGCATCGCGTTTAGTGTCTGCATTTGGTTATGGCGCTAAAACCCTTGGCCTATTCTTTGAAAAAGAAGCCAGTGAACGCAAAACGGGCACCGCGGGCTGGTACAACAATCGCGGCTTTGAATTAGCAGCCGATAAAGCAGGTCTATGGCACAAAAGCATTAACGGCGATGCTTTTTCTCATCAAGCCAAAACCGATGCCATCAAAATCATTAAAGAAGAAATGGGTCAAATCGACATGGTGGTTTACTCATTAGCTTCGCCGCGCCGACAAGATCCAGACTCAGGCGAAGTTTATAAATCAGCATTGAAACCAATCGGTGAAGCCGTTACTGAAAAAACTTTAAATACTGACAAAGGTGAAGTTCACCAGGTTTCTATTGATCCCGCCACTGATGAAGATATTCAAAATACCATCAAGGTCATGGGAGGTGAAGACTGGGAGCTTTGGATGAATGCGCTGGATGAAGCAGGCGTTTTGGCCCAAGGTGTTAAAACCGTTGCCTATACTTATATTGGTAAAAAGCTCACTTGGCCCATCTATGGTCATGCCACTATCGGTAAAGCCAAAGAAGATTTGGATCGCGCCTCACACGCTATACATGAGATGTTGCAAGACAAATACCAAGGCTCAGCCAATGTGGCAGTACTAAAAGCTGTAGTTACTCAAGCAAGCTCGGCGATTCCTGTAATGCCATTATACATTTCATTGCTGTATAAAGTGATGAAAGAAGCTGGTGTACATGAAAATCCAGTTGAGCAAATCAAAGGCTTGATCCATGACCAGATGGTTAATGGCGAAGCCATTTATGATGACACTCGTCGCTTCCGCTTGGATTTAAAAGAACTGGATGATGCGATCCAGGATAAAGTTGAAGCCTTATGGGATATCGCAGACACGGATAATATTTCAGAGATTTCTGATTACGCTGGCTACAAACACGAGTTCTTTAAATTATTCGGCTTTGAAGTGGATGGCGTCGATTATGAGGAAGACCTAGATCCACGAATCTAATAATTTTCCTCTGTATTCCAAAAGGCGCTTTAAGCGCCTTTTTTATCTTCCCAGCTAAGCGTTTGAATTCTTTACATTTTTTGTACTTTAGTTCCATAAAGCATCATTAATAAAAATAATACTCTTTAATTATCAATAGGTTACACAAACTGGCACGCTTTATGCTTATATAAATTCGTGAGCACAAGCATGTGCTGACTATCCCCGGTTAATGGAGTACAACTACCCCGTACAAAATTAACCAATCAATGCGCAAGCCATTTGCCCATCCAAACGGATGGGCTTTTTTTGGACTGTAATATAAGTAAATAAATGATGCTATTTGGCTAGCCTTTAAGCCAATGCAGCATTTTATACAAAATCGTTTGCCGCAAATTCAGATCGGATATTTCCAGAATGGCTTGTTTTTGCTTTTCTTGGATTGGCAAAAACTCGGACAAGCGCTCCATAACAAAGCCCAGTTGGTTCCATTTATCGGGGATATCGAGAATATCCACTTGTGGATGCTGCGATAAGTCTTTTAATAGATTTCTTAATTCGTCTTCGCCGTCAGGCAATATTTTTTCTGGCAATGGCTCTAACCAAGAAACATTGGCTGTTAACAACTGATTAGGCATGGTTTCTAGATTGTTAATCTGGAAACGTTGTGTGCCTTGGCAAACGATATTTAAGATCCCGGAGTCATTTTGTGAAAAATCGATAATTTCCACATAAGTACCAATAGTAAAAGGCTTAGCTGGCAGACCTACTTCAAAGCCTTTTTTAATCAAACAAACACCAAAGCCTTGCTGTTTAGCTAATTGGCTTGAGACCATATCCAGATAGCGCTGCTCGAAAATTTGCAATCGTAGCAAGCTATCTGGAAATACCACTCGGCCGAGTGGAAAGATTGGAATTAAGCTATTGCTGGTAAAATCCATTTACGAGCGTAAGCCCTTGCCCTTATTCAGTAGGTATAAACAGAGACTGGCTAATAAAAAGATAAATACCAAAATCAAGCCGAAAGCCACACCAACGGAAATATCCGACTTGCCTAAAAAGCCATAGCGGAAAGCGTTAACCATATAAATAATCGGGTTGGCTTTAGAAACGGTTTGCCAAAACTCTGGAAGTAATTGGATGGAGTAAAATACCCCGCCCAGGTAAGTCAAAGGCGTTAATATAAAGGTTGGCACGATGGAAATATCATCGAAAGATTTAGCGAAAAGTGCGTTTAAAAAACCTGCCAAGGCAAATAAAATCGATGTTAATATCACTACACTAATCACCACCAATATATTGTGAATGGCGATATTGTCGATAAAAAATAAAGACACCATGGTGACGATAAAACCCGTCAATAAGCCACGCAACACACCACCACCAACAAAACCCGCCAAAATCACCCAGTTTGGCACTGGTGCCACCATCATTTCTTCCACCGAACGCTGGTATTTGGCGCTAAAGAACGAAGAAACCACATTGGAATAAGAGTTGGTAATCACCGACATCATAATCAAGCCTGGTACAATAAACTCCATATAAGGCAAGCCATCCATAGTGCCTACTCTTGAACCGATCAAGTTACCAAAAATCACAAAATACAGACTCATGGTAATCGCTGGCGGCAATATGGTCTGCACCCATATGCGCATAAAGCGAGTAATTTCTTTTTGGATAATGGTGATGAAAGCGACCCAATTTGAGCCTTTAACTGGCTTAGTAATAATGGTATCCATCTTATTCTCCCGCCTTTGACTCAGTTTGATTACCGTCTTCGACCATGCGTACAAACAACTCCTCCAAACGATTGGCCTTGTTGCGCATACTTAATACCGAAATATTGTGCTCGCTTAACGCTGCGAAAACCCCATTCACGCCAACGCCTTTTTTTACATCAACTTCTAAGGTGGTATCATCACGGCGACGAATATCATAGCCCGCAAATTCTGGTAGATCTTGTGGTAATGCCTGCGTGTCCAAGACAAAAGTTTCCATATCCAGCTGTGCCAATAAGGCTTTCATACTGGTGTTTTGGACGATTTCACCATGATTGATAATGGCGATATTTCGGCACAAAGACTCGGCTTCTTCGAGATAATGAGTCGTTAATACGATTGTGGTGCCTTGCTCATTCAAGCGCTGCATAAAGTCCCACATGGAACGGCGCAGCTCAATATCAACACCGGCGGTAGGTTCATCCAAGATCAAGAGTTTGGGGCTGTGAATCAAACCACGAGCAATCATCAAGCGCCTTTTCATACCGCCTGATAATTCACGAGAAGCGTTATTGCGCTTATCCCATAAGCCCAATTCTTCGAGTAAAGGTTGTGCGCGCTTTTTCGCTTCTTTACGCCCAATGCCATAATAACCTGCTTGCTGCAGAATAATTTGCTCTACCCCTTCAAACATATTGAAGTTAAACTCTTGCGGTACCAAACCTAAGTTTTGCTTAGCTTGCGCTAGGTTTTTATCAATATCGTGACCAAAAACGCTGACCGAGCCTTGGGTTTTATTGACTAGTGAACTGATAACGCCGATAGCGGTGGATTTACCAGCTCCATTAGGAC
>JABXIW010000314.1 GCA_013372875.1 Gammaproteobacteria bacterium
AAAGTCAGGCTCTTCATTGCGCCAACTTGCTCGCGGCCTTGATCCAAAGCATGAGGGTTGTTGAGGAACAGGTTCGTTGACTGAGCAAAACGCTGACTCAATGCTTCTGAAAACTCAGGTGTGCCAGTGCCAGAGTTGTAACGAACGTAATACGCCGCACGAACAAATTCGCCTAGATTTTCTAGAACGCGAGCTTGTTCTGCTTCACCACGATAGCGTGCAATTTCTTGATCCAACGCGACTTGAATGCGGCTTAAACTTGCTTCGCTATAAATATCATTCAGCGTTGCTGAAGGCGCAGAGAACCAAGCGTGGTAGCAATCATATTCAGCGCCAGAAACGGCAGCGGCCAAATCACGCGATTGTTGTAAATCAGCAACAGCACACTGATTTTGGGCAAAAGAGAAGCTAGAAACACTCGCTAGCATGCAAGCAAGCGCCAAACGATGACGCGGGAAAAAACGGATATGAGACATAACAACACTCATTGATTATAAAAATAAATTGAGTGGGGTTTATATTCCTTACAGCTCAAACATTGAAATCAGTATCATAAAATTTATGAAACCGATCCCAAAAATAGACTTATCACTCTAATTTAATGGGACCAATCCCACACAGGAAGATTCAATAATTATTAATAAAAACATTAATTTATCTTTTTCTAAATAAGTCAACATGAGTCAAAAGTGACTCAAAAAATGAAATTTATCGCACCAGACCAAAAAGTTAGTTATTAGCTCAACTGAGAACCATTGAAAACGAGTTTTCATTATGAGACATGAACCGGATAAGCATCAAAACACATACCTGAAAGCAATGGATGATGGTAAATTCTCGCCACACGTCGTGCCTAATACTCTATTGCATAATGACATCATCCTTTTTTGTCGAAACGTAATATCAATGAGAGTAAAACCTGCATCGAGCAAATCACGGCACTGAACTAGGGCTACATATCCCCTTCCATCACACCAGAAAGAAGTGGGACTTAAAAGGATCAGAAACCATGTCACTTTGGGGATTTTTAGGAGCGGGGCTTGCTTACTTATTAATGACGTTTGCCTTTGTTTTTGGCGGCATTTTTTGGTTATGTGCGGAAGGTAATACATTAAGAGAAACAAAACGCCAATCATCGATAATGTCAGGGATTATTGTTTGCACTATGGGAACTTGGGTGATTGCATTTAGTATTTATATTTACGGTTACTTTTGGGATAACTCTTCTCACTATTATTTTTACTTGCTCGCTCCATGGCCTCTTGCCATTGTAGGCATAACACTTCGTAACCATTGGGTTAGCCAATACGCAAGTGTAAAACAAGAAAAAAATGAAAAGTGGCAAAGGCACTGGAGAGAAATATTAGGCGAAGATACTGAAGATCTTCCACCGTATCGATATGACTACGGGCTCTACTCAGGCATTTGGCAAGCCAATGAAACACTCAGAGAGCAGTGCTTTGCAGCGCTTACTCACGGGAATTCAGTCTATGAGAGAGTAAAGGCTTTTCAAAAAATGACTACTCACGAGCACAACACCGATGATCAAATTTTGCTGAGTAAACTCGCCCAATTAGAGAATGAAATTATCCAAGCACTGGAACAACACTCGCAAAAAAACGTAAGTATTGAAACAGGCTCTGGTACTTTATGCAAAGAGTCAAAACGCAATGTTTATCGCCATGAGAATGGCCCAACAGAAGAACAACTGTACGACTCAATCAATCTCCAACATGATTTGGATCGAGAGCTACGTAACATTATCTATGGCAGTCTTGGTGACGATGGCTTGGATGAATACTTTTTCCTCCGAGCGCCACTCGAAGAGCTTACCGAGAATGAAACCGCAATCAACTGGATGCTTTGGGGTTTAGTAAGCAACCATTTTGACGTTGACCCATACCAAACGGCGTTGGAGCTCAATTTAATGAATGCGGAACCAAGATGGGGACAAGATGAGCGGTTTGTGGTGGTAACAACGGCAGCTTGAACGACTTTACGCGTTAATTACTAGACGCCCTCAAGCTGAAAATATTGCCCTGCCCGATAAACAACCAACTTATTGACTACAAGCTCATTTATCATAATCGAGATAAGCACAACGTTGCTCATCAAGCACTTAGGAGGCGCATTCGTCACGATCTCATCCAGAGCTTTTATCGGCTTCATGAGACATCGTAAAGAACTGTGCTTCCCATTTCTGCGTATATACTTTCTATCAACAGATGCCTTTTCAGAGAGTAGTTATGTTAGAAGAACGACTTTATGAACGTTATCTGCCTGGGTACTTAGAAAGTAATAGTGAAGAAGAAAAGCAGCGCCTATGGCAGCAAGCTGACCCTAACACGATTTATCAGCTCAATAGCGAATTACAAAAACTGCACGGCGAGGGTAACGACCTCATATCTTTTAGTGACTCCAATCGTTCGCACCTCCCGATCACCGCTTGGCCGGACATGCTATCGGCCGACATTGCCTTTTGGCGCAAGCACCAGCACTGGTTGTTGCAAAGTAATGATCCGGTCACTGCAACTAATGAAGACGACTTGAGCGTGAATTATAAAATTCCGCTCAATTACATCAATCAATACCATGGTGAGCATTTACGCCTGTTCTACGAGTCTCGCCTCGTTTATGCGAGATTGTTCAGTGCCCTGCACTACATTTTGAATCACGTTAAATCGGTGATCGAAGATTGGAGCCACGATCGCTACCCCTATCAATTACCCATAGAACTGTACACACCAACGACAAGTGAGCCGCAATCGGCAGTACGAAGTACATATCACCATTTCAATAGTGCTAACTATCAATCACTTAAAAACTATTTCCAGCAGCACTATTCAAGTTGGATTGAAGAGCAATATCTCAATTGGATGTTCGAGCTCAACACACAACTTAATCACCAAACCGCCGCCACTTACATCGTTGAATATGAGGACGAGTTTGGCATTCCACGTGTCGACTTTATTTGCAAAAACGAAAACACTTTGCGGATGATTCGCCCCGCTCATTTTGTTGAAGACATGCGACAAATGGTGAACTCGACCGATTATCTTGATCACCAAGTACAGCAAGTCGCGCTCAGAATCGAACGGCAATGCCGAGCGAAAGGATGGTAGATAAAGGCAGGAACAACGTTAGGGAAATTCGAACAACAAAAAGCCATCTTCTAAGCTTGATCATTAGAACGAGAAGTTTGAACGGCGAGAAGACTCAACGGATGGATAAACGCTATGCTATCGATAAAACAATTATCTTATGCCTTGGCTGTCTCAAAAACGCTGCATTTTCGTAAAGCAGCAGATTTGTGTCATGTTCGCCAATCAACGTTGAGCACAGGCGTCAGTGAACTGGAGCGTCAACTAGGCATTAAGATTTTTGAGCGGGACAATAAAAAAGTGCTCGTCACGCCACTTGGTCGTGAGGTTTTAGACAAAGCCAGCAACATTATGCTTCAACTGGAAGACATGGCACACCTCGACCACAGTTGCGGCGAACCTTTTTGCTTTCCGTTGTCCATTGGCATGATCCCGACCATTGCACCTTATCTTCTGCCAAAGTTGTTACTCACCTTAAAAGAGCAGTACCCGAACGCGAAAATAGACATCGTCGAAGAACAGTCGCATGTCCTTGTCGACATGGTTCACAGCGGTGAGATTGACGCGGCCGTGCTGGCCATCCCCTACCCTTGTGACGGCTTGTTAACGTTAGAGTTTTGGCAAGAAGACTTTTACTGGGTCGCGCTCGATGGGCAAATGCACACAGACAAAAGTAGCATTACGTCCGAAGAACTACAAGAAACCAACCTCATGCTGCTTAAAGAAGGCCACTGCCTCAAAGATCATATTTTGGATGCCTGCCGCCTCTCTGAACAAACCTCCAATCAGGAATACCGTGCCACCAGTCTAAACACGTTAATTCAAATGGTAATGAGTGGAATGGGCACAACCTTGATCCCGGAAATGGCACTGGAACAGCTCGTCACGCACTACCCAGTATTATCGGCAGTGCATTTAAATGAGCCCGGCCCTCACCGCAGAATAGCCCTCGCGTTTCGCCCAAACTATGTGGACGTTTCCAGTCTCGAAGCGCTTTCCCGTATCGCGAAGCAATCTCTCAAATAATCTCGAAATCAAAATCGTTTAAACCCAGCAGCATGCCGTTACCTCGGTGTGCTTTGTGTGCTTTGTAGGCGTTGATATTTGCTATAGACAACGCCTTCCATTCAGTAATCAAAATTTCCGAACGTTACATTCATTTTTATCATTTTTACAAATCAGAACATCTATCCAATACTTTTTTTAGTTGTTTGCTGACGGCTTACAAAAAGTCGTGAAACCAGATGGAATAAGAGGAAGCTAGCATGACGCACATCGATATCGGCATTGATAGAGAGCACCGATTAAGCACCGCAGAGGGCTTGAAGCAGCTCTTGGCAGATTCTTACACGCTCTATCTGCAAACGCACAACTTCCACTGGAATGTGGAAGGCCCGAACTTCAGAGAACTGCATCTCATGTTCGAAGAACACTACACCGAACTTGCGACGGCTGTAGACGAGATTGCCGAGCGCATACGCACACTGGACGTTCCCGCACCCGGCACGTTTAAAGAGTTCGCCAAACTCAGTGTAATTGAAGAAGTTGAAGGCGTTCCGAGCGCGACGGAAATGGTCGACATACTCACACACAATCACGAACAAGTCGTAAAGACCGCACGTAAAGTGTTAAAGCTAGCCCAACAAGCGGATGACGAATCTAGCGTGGCGTTGGTATCGGACAGAATGCGCATCCATGAAAAAACAGCATGGATGTTACGATCGCTGCAGAAATAACGCCGAGCGAAACGACCTAAGGATAATGCTCTGTATTAAAACATCAGTAATTAATAACGGATGCCCGTGTTTGTTCACCAGTTGTAACGACTAGCACTCGCAAAATGCAAGAATGGGAGAATTAACATGACACAAAAAAATGCGCATTCCGAAGGCAAATGCCCCGTAATGCATGGCTCCATGACCACCAATGACAGAACAGAAAAGAACTGGTGGCCGAAGTCGCTCAACCTCGATATTTTGCATCAACACGACGCTAAAACGAATCCAATGCCGAGTGATTTTGATTACCAAGAAGAAGTCAAAAAACTCGATTTCGCTGCACTCAAACAAGACCTCATCGCACTAATGACCGATAGCCAAGAATGGTGGCCTGCTGACTGGGGACATTATGGCGGCTTGATGATTCGTATGTCATGGCATGCGGCAGGGACTTATCGAATCGCAGATGGTCGCGGTGGTGCGGGCACCGGAAATTTACGTTTTGCCCCGCTAAATTCATGGCCAGATAACGCTAATCTCGACAAAGCAAGACGTATCCTTTGGCCGATTAAGAAAAAATATGGCAACCAACTGAGCTGGGCCGATCTCATTGCGTATGCCGGTACGATGGCTTATGAATCCATGGGGTTGAAAACGTTCGGCTTCGGATTCGGGCGCGAAGACATCTGGCACCCAGAAAAGGACATTTATTGGGGCTCAGAAAAAGAATGGCTGGCACCTACCAACAACCCTAACAGCCGCTATTCAGGTGAACGGGATTTAGAGAATCCACTCGCCGCTGTGATGATGGGCTTAATTTATGTCAACCCAGAAGGCGTCGATGGACAGCCGGATCCACTCAAAACCGCGCACGACGTACGAATTACGTTCGCTCGAATGGCAATGAATGATGAAGAAACCGTTGCCCTAACCGCTGGTGGCCACACCGTAGGTAAAGCGCATGGTAACGGTGATGCAGCCAATTTAGGCCCAGAGCCAGAAGGTGCCGACATTCACGACCAAGGATTAGGTTGGTTAAACAAGACAACCCGCGGCGTAGGCAACAACGCGGTCACCAGTGGGATTGAAGGCGCATGGACAAGCCAGCCAACGCAATGGGATAACGGCTATTTTCATCTGCTGTTAAATTACGATTGGGAACTGAAAAAAAGCCCAGCCGGCGCATGGCAATGGGAACCTATCGACATTAAAGAGGAAGACAAACCGGTCGATCCTGAAAACCCTAACGTTCGGCATAACCCAATCATGACCGACGCCGATATGGCGATGAAGATGGATCCGGAGTATCGCAAAATCTCAGAACGCTTCCATAGCGACCCGGCCTATTTCGCCGACACCTTTGCTCGGGCTTGGTTTAAATTAACGCATAGAGACATGGGGCCTAAGGCTCGCTACATCGGCCCTGATGTCCCGCAAGAAGACCTCATCTGGCAAGATCCGGTTCCTAACGGCAATGCAAACTACGATGTAGACGCGGTAAAAGCTAAAATCGCAGCCAGTGGGTTATCGGTTAGTGACATGGTCACAACCGCTTGGGACAGTGCACGCACGTTCCGTCAGTCTGACAAACGTGGTGGCGCAAACGGCGCTCGTATTCGCTTAGCACCACAAAAAGACTGGCAAGGTAACGAGCCAGAGCGGCTAGCCCGAGTACTACCGGTGTTGGAAAGCATCGCGAAAGATACGGGAGCTAGCGTCGCTGATGTGATCGTATTAGCAGGTAACGTCGGTATTGAGCAAGCCGCCAGCGCGGCGGGTGTTAACGTCACTGTGCCGTTCCTTCCAGGACGTGGCGACGCAACACAGGAGATGACGGATGTTGAGTCTTTCGAGGTGTTAGAACCGTTGCACGATGGGTATCGAAACTGGCTCAAACAAAACTACGTTGTAACACCAGAAGAAATGCTGTTGGATCGCACCCAATTGATGGGGTTAACTGCCGCTGAAATGACGGTGCTCGTCGGAGGGATGCGCGTTCTTGGCACGAATCACAGCGGTAGTAAACACGGAGTGTTCACTGACCGAATCGGCCAACTTACCAACGATTTCTTCGTTAACCTAACCGACATGAACTACACGTGGGAACCCGTTGACGAAAACCTTTACGAAATCCGCAGCCGTCGCTCCAAAGATGTAAAATGGACAGCGACCCGCATCGATCTTGTCTTCGGCTCAAACTCAATACTCAGAGCCTATGCCGAACTTTATGCACAAGATGACAACGCAGGAAAATTCGTTGAAGACTTTGTCGCCGCGTGGACCAAAGTGATGAACGCCGACCGATTTTGATGTCATCCAAAGCGAAGCCTAATCTAACAATTAGGCATCCTTTCGCTTATATAAAAAATGGCAGGTATCACTTACCTGCCATTTTGTTGCTCAGAAACCTTCCAAGCACATTCTTGTTTTGTCTTATCAAGCTTTGCCCAACATTCTCAGCAACGTTCCGTCCTGCTTAATAAAATGATGCATAAAGCTGGCACCAAGGTGCAAAACCAATAGGAATGGCAACAACGCTTCACCACTAAACTCGTGGATCCCCTCACCCAGCTCTTTCAGCATGTGTATTTCTCTGCCAGAACTCACTAATTCAAAACCAAACAGGCTCAGGCCGTACCCTTCTCCTACAGAAACCGCGATGCCAGACAAAGGCAACACCACAGTTAAGGCCAGAAGAGAATACATAACCACAGCCGCCGCGATAGACTCAAATTTACTTCTTTCCGTCATAGGTTTTGGCATACCCGCAATGAGTCTCCCAACTAACCTAGGCACGCTCAAGGCTAAGACTAAAAGTCCGAACGACATGTGCGCATTAAAAAGTAAATTGTTTGATTCATCATCCATGACTAGACCAGAAATGAGTACCGCAATCATTCCAAGCCCGATAACCCAATGGAAAAACATCATTGATTTTGAGATTGCATTGTTCGTTTTCGCGTCCATCTTCTTTCTCCATGTAAAAGACATGGTTATTCTTCACATTAGCCATGAATAAAAGATGAATACTTTATTCAGACAAACCACTCTCAGAAGAACTAAACGGGTTGCCGCCCTCTAGTTGTAGTCCGTGTTGATACGATAAAAATAAAAACTTACGCCCATACTCAATATCCTTCCACACCCTCACTCTTATACTCTTTCCCAAAATCAGTAATAACCATAATAAATTTTTAGATTGAGGGGAAAACAATGGATATCTACCAAGAAAGCATCAGTTTTTTAGGTAACGACGCGAACTTCGATGAAAACGGATTATTTCAATGCGAACTGTCATCGAATACAAATGACCATGATGAAGCACTTTTCTTAACCATATTTAAGAACGAAACCACCATCAATTTGCACATGTCGTTGACCAGCCCTGTTGAGTTGCCAACACCTTTGCCAGAAGCCATCGCAATTGCAATCGGTGAACACGCGCTAGAACCATTTCGAGGTGGTTTCGGTGTTGGTTTAATGCCGGACAGCCGCAGACTGACCGTTTATAAGGTTATTTCTTTAGCTAATAAGCCTCAAAGTTATGTTCAAAACACATTCCAACAACTGCTAGAAAAAATTGAGCAGTGGCACCTCTTCATTGAACAAACCGATAACGAAGAAGCAATTCCAGAACAATTACCTGCTGGGATTTTCATTTAATCCCGCTAAAAACGACCATGTTTAGAAATGAGTTTATTTTATGTCGACAATTCAAATTAATAGTCAACATCGAGGTAATTTAGACCTCGCAGATATTCAAAATATCAAAACCAATGCGAAAGAAGGCGATACCGTTAAATTTGGCTCTGTATTTGGTAAAGAATACAGCGTTACCAAAAGCAATGATGGTGAAATTAGCCTCAAACAAAAAGAAAATCGCAGCTTTTTTAATCGCTTTTTTAGCAAAACCGATTCATCGAAAAACAGCGACTTAAAACTGAACTTGATGAACCAACAACTGCACAAAAAAGAGAACAACGGCAACGTTAAGGTCCTGACGTTAACGTACAACCAAGCCAACCAAAAGATGCCTGAAGAGACGAAGAACTACTTCCAAAACCTTATCCAAAAGGGTGACTATGATGTGGTCTTATTTGCCGAACAAGAATCGAAATTGCTTGCTAACGACCTAGAACTCGATGGCATGAACCTGCTTAGCCAAAACAAAATGAAAGTCATGACCAAAGGGCTTAGCGAAGGTATCAGCTACACTTCGATGTCTGTTTTTGCGAAAGATGGCGTCGATATTAACGTGAAAAATGAGTCTGAATATCGTCACGGTATCGGTGGACGAAACATGGAATTCTTCATGGGCATCACGGGTAATAAAGGCGGCGTGAAAACGGCTTTGGAGATCAATGGACAACCTTTAAACGTCATTTCTGCACACCTAGATTCCAACAAAGAAGTCAAACGTGAGTTCGAAGGCAACAAGTTGATGGAAGGCATTAATCCAAATGAGGAAGTTCTGATCACTGGCGATCTCAATGAACGTGAGAAGCGCGTTGCTGAAGGCTCTGATGTGCTGTACGACCCAATTGCCCACGATGATACGCACTTAGCGAAACATGGCTTTAAGTTCAAACCACTCGATAGCCATACTTACATGCAGCTAGATAAGCACACTGGCAATATTAAGCAGAAAGAAGGCCGAGATCGCCCTGACTTCGGTGAGCTGGATAACACTGGTTTAACCAACAAAACGGGCAACTTACAGAACCACCAAACCAGTGTTATCACTGATGGTTTTGAGAATGTCAGCGACCATAAGCCAGTGCAGTCAACATTCGAAGTCAGAAGCTTTTCTCAAAAGTTGATTGAAAACGCGTTTACTCAAAATGCCAATGACTTTAAAAATGATGCCGCCTATCTGAAGCCAGGCACGAACCCAGCTAACGCAACGTTTGATGATGTGACCTCTGCTAACCAAGCACGTCTGGGTTTAGAAAACTTAAACCCGAATGAACAAGCATTCGTGAAAGAGAATTTTGCGAGCTTTATTATCGGTAAAGACGCGATCTTCAGCCAGCTAACTAGCGGCTTTATGGAGGAGATGAGCCAACTTCATGCCTCTGATCTTGCTAAGAACCCAACTCATCTACAAGCGCAGCAAATTGCGTTGAGCGAAAAATACGAACAGCTAAGCGATAAAGTAAACGCTGAGTTTAATAAACAATTCGTGGCAAATCTTTAGCCACAGTGCCGTATTTATCTCTGTTCGATATGGAAAACATAAAAAGTTAAAAACACAAAAAGGCCCTCTTCTCGGGCCTTTTTCATGGCGATCATTTGTTCGGCTTACCTCCACCTTTTCCGCCGCCCTTACCACCACCAGAACCAGCAACCGTGATGTTATCGCTCCATCCACTCCAGAACAAAGAACCATCGCTTTGCTGAATGGTGCCAACACGATAATGCACTTCGCCATTGGCACTGGAATCTTCAAACGTCGTGGCCGTAGGGTCGAGAACATCCCAACTGCTTAGGCTTTGCCATCGATTACGTTTTGCATTCCAACTCTCGCGTTCGACTCTAAAGCCTGCAATGGCACCTTGATCCCCCGAATAGTTCCAAGTGAGAGAAACAATACTATTGTTGATCGAGATGGAAAGAGCTTCTGGTGCCTTAACGACTAGAGGAGGTGGTGGTGGCGGTTCCGAAGGTGTCGCAGTCAGAGCTCCCACCAAATTAAGTCGTCCGTATTGAGAGATGCTCTGTAAATCTTGCCCATCAGCACCTATTGGATCCGCTCCCTGTTCCAACATCATACGAATCATCTGGTTACAAGGTACGCCAGAGGCATCTTGGCAAGTTGCAGGATCGGATAACTGATCTGCATATTTGTATGCCCAAAGTAACGCAGCTGCGCCAGCAACATGAGGGCTGGCCATGGATGTACCCGACTGCCAATGCAGACAGGCGTCATTATCGTAATCGAAGGTGCCACACTGCTCATTTGGCATCGTCGAGAGAATACTGTCACCGGGTGCCATTAGCGACACCCAATCGCTACCGAAACTAGAAAAACTGGCACGATTGTCATCGTCATCCGTCGCACCTACGGCAATCACGTTGTCATAAGCTGCGGGGTAGTTCTTTATCGGGTCTCCGGCGTTCCCTGCTGCGCTCACTAACAACACGCCTTTCCCCCAAGCGTAGTTAACGGCATCATTTTCCGCTTGGCTATAACCGACTAAGCTAATCGGGTTGCTCTCTTCATCGATTTCATCAGAGCCATAACTCATGTTAATCACGTGGTAGCCGTTATCGGCAGCATAGGTGATCGCATCAATGGAGGAAGATAGCGGGCATACCCCCGTCGCAGCGATAAGGAAGCAGCCAAAAAATGGGTCGCAGCTATAAATCAGATATTCGTAGCACGTCTTCAGGTTGCCAACAGAACTGTTAAAACCGACCCCAGCAATACCAATACCGTTATCTGTCTGAGCCGCCGCAATACCTGCGACATGGGTGCCGTGTCCAACCACATCCTCTAACGTATCACTTTGATAATCGGTGACAAATTTCTGTTGCTCGACACATTTCCCATTTCCGAACTCAATGCTACTGACGCTATCCCCTGCCATACGACAATCAATACCGGAATCGAGAATGGCTATCTTGACGGCAGAATTACCTTTCGTCATATCCCAAGCTTCGGGAGCATTGATATCTGCACCAGGCAAGCCAGAGGCCTCATCCAGATACGGACCAAATAGTGGGTCATTCACCACGGTAGAATGTACTTGCCCAGTATTATTGAGCGCCCACTGCTCAGAAAAGTAGTCACTAGCATAGATACTTCCACCGAGACCTTCATTGGGAACATACTGAACGATGTGGTTGATATCAGGTTCTGCATACAACACATTCGGGTTCTGGTTAAAACGGGTTAACTGCGCTTCCACTGTTCCAACAGGCACTTGCAAAACATGCACATCAATGCCGGAAATGACTTTGAGCGATTTGGCTCTGCTCTCACGCATCAACTCCCCTACGTCAGACGCCGCTGCACCGGGACGGAATTTAACGAGAATACGATCCACGGCATAAGCCGGAGGTGGAGCTGTATGAACGGGATGAGGATGACTATCGAGGTAAGCCTGCGGTATAGCAAGGCTTTCTGGAACCGCCGCCTGCACAACCGCAGACGACAACAATAAAATCGGCAAGGATAATGAATGATGCATGGCACTGTACTCCGTGTTGGATAAGTCCCTTCCTTGACTGAGGAACTCCATTTGCCAGATGAAACGGCAGCGGGTACGACTCAGCCCCCATCAAAACCTTTTAGCTTAGAATAGAAGTCTAATGATAAATTTACCAATAAGGAAAATATCTAAGGCATGCAATAGACCGATAGCGACAGTGAGAAAATGAGTGGGTGCTAACTATTTTCTTTGAAAAAACTGAAAAATGTTTCTGGTCGGTAAAACACTGTAGCCACATAAATTTGGGAAGAGAAGAGCGTTCTAAACGCATTTTTGGACAAAACGTTGTCAGTGACTTTGCTAAATGAGGTAACTACGGATAACTTTTTGTATCCCAACTTTTAATCTAACCAAACATCAAGGCTCTTTGGGAGCAAGAACGGATTGTATTAACTGATGTAAGTGCTGCGTAAATGGTTCTCGGCTATAGCTTTGTTTAAAAAAAGACGAAAGTGAATAATCAATATTGTCATCTAATTTTATCGCTTTCACTTTTGAACTGTCATAGATAAACTCAGGTAGAAATGAAACCGATGGTACGGTTTGAACAACTTCGTAAGCCGTAGCTAATGAATCAACATAGGCAACTTTTTTAGTTTCAAGTTTTAGCTTCTCTAAAAGGCGATAACGATGTTCATTCCAAGAAGGTAATCTAGACACAATCAGTAAATTATCATGCACATCATCTAATTGGGTAATTTGCACATCGGGATGGCACGCTAAGTAGACATGGTATTTGCAAATATGCCTTTGAGCGATGCTTTTATTGGTTTCAAAGTCGCTAAAGTGCACACCAATATCTATGTCCCCCAAATCAATACCATCAAGGGAGTTCTTCCCCCAACGTTGGATATGAACGGTCGCTTGCGGAAAATGTTGAAGCAAAACTTTTGTCAATTTTGCCGCGGCATACTGATAGATATAAGAATTAAGCGCAATCACAATAGGCTGAGTATATTGTGAAAAATCAGTATAAGAAGTCGCCGCTTGCTTCAATACGTTCGCTATTTGATTGTAATGTTGCTCCACTTGCGGAGCGAGTTGCTGAACCAAAGGCGTCAGCTCCATACCCTGAGCACTTCGAATAAAAATCTGATCATTCAACTTTTCACGCAGCTTGGTGATATCTCGGCTAACGGCACTTTCAGACTTGTTAAGAATGTCCCCAACTTTCTTAAGATTCGGGTTGTGATAAAGCAGAACCATCGTTTTCATTAGCTCTAATGGCAAATCTACATAACGATTTTGTAATTCCATGCCTTGCTACCTTCTTGCAAAAAACGCAAGTTAATCTTAACTTTAGTTATGATTTTTACAAGGGCATTATCATATAAAACTGACCAAACAAAGGTTATAAATATGAAAGTGAAAACTCTGACTCTAGCGCTAGCCTCTATCATGGCGTTAACAGCAACATCATCATTTGCAGCTAATAATGCTGATTTCAACTCTCCCTACATGAATGCGAAAGATACGCCATTAACCCACCTTCCAGAAAACGGCAATAACGCTAAAGTAAATCTAGAAACAGCCAAATACTGGAATTTAGACGTAAACAGTGAGCAACGTGCCTCTTACGATGATCCAATTACAATAAACGTTGCCGATGGTATTTGGACTTTTGCCACTCGTTCCATTTTGAATGTCAGTGTGGTTGAAGCACCTGAAGGTTTGATTGTTTTTGATACTGGTGACAATGGGCATGATGCAGCAGAGTTCTATGCAATGCTGCGTAAAGAAACAGATAAGCCTATTGCAGCAATCGTATATTCTCACGAGCACTATGTTTTTGGGGCGCGTTACTTCGTTGAACAAGAAGCAGCCCGTGGCAACAACAATATCAAAATCATCGGCCATCCTAATACTAATGCCTCGATCGCTAAAAATGGCGGTGCAGCATCAATCCATCCAGAGACCAGTGGTATAACAATCGGTCGTAGTATTGAACAATTTAATGCGTATGCAACACCAGAAAAAGGTGACAATGCGGCATACAAGAACACCATCATGCCAGACCAAAGTGGTTTCGTACCAGTAAACTTATCGCCAACTTATGATGGTGAAACTATTAATGTTGCAGGCTTAGACATTGTGTTCTACATGGACGGTATCGCTACTGATACTGCGAATCAGCTAATGTCTTATATTCCAAGTAAAAAAGCAGTGGTGAACAACGTTCTTTGGGGATGGTTCCCGAATATCTACAGTGCTCGCGGTGGACGTTATCGTAATCCAAATGAATGGATGAATGCGGTAGAAAAAATCAAAGAACTAAAACCAGAAATCGTAATGTCAACGCATTCAACTTCAGTGGTTGGTAATGACAAAATTAATAAGCGCCTGAAAGATTACCACGATGGTTTGGCGTTTGTTCTTGACCAAACATTAAAAAATATTGCATTGGGCCAAGGTCCGGACGAACTACGTTATAGTGTAAAACTACCTAAATACCTGGAAGAATCGCCAATCCTCGTGCAAAACTATGGTGAAGTATCCATCATGGCGCCACGCATTTACACGGCGTTATTCGGACAATTTGATCGTAATGCAACGCACTTGAATAAGTTGCACCCACAAGACGAAGCGACACGCATGGTCTCAGCAATGGGCGGCGAAGATAAAGTTTACAATCTAGCGAAGACAGCCTTCGATAACGGCGACTATTTATGGTCGGCGCAACTTTCTGATTT
>JABXIW010000263.1 GCA_013372875.1 Gammaproteobacteria bacterium
CTTAACGCTTACCTACAAGGCTAAGTTCAAACATTTACATACGATTCGGGAATAAGCCAAAGGAGCACATGAGTGCTCCTTTTTTTGTCTCTGAGAATTGGCAATCTGATTCGTTGAGCTTTTCGGGCAAAGGGATCAGTGCGCTGATTCAAAGTACGCCAGCAAATCGGACAGTTCTCTCACCGCAAGTGATGCCGAATTTTGAAATTGTTCGGTGATGCCGTGATGCACTAAACAAGACGGCATTTGTGCATTGTACGCAGCTTGTAAATCGTAAAGGAAGTCACCGACATACAGCACTTCATTTGGCATCAAACGCCACTCCTTGGCGAGTACTTGTAGCGATAAAGGATCGGGTTTTGGTGGATAACATTCACGCGTGATCACTTGCTCAACGGTGATTTGGTTATGTTCCAATTTTCTTTGTGTTGCAATTAGGCAGTTTCGCGTCACGATGGCGGTTTTAATCGTTTTTTTCTCCAAGTAGTTCAGCAATTCATGACAGCCAATCATCGGGCTAGACTGTTCAGCATCGGAAATCTCGTGGTCAAAAATGACATTATGTGCATGCTCTTTGTGATGCGGGTGATCGATGCGCTCTACGAAATCCAATAAATCTTCTGTTTGAGGGCAACCGAGTTGCTGACGAAGATCTTGAAAGTTCATATCTGAACTGACGAGCGTGTTGTCTAAATCGAAAATGACGGCTTTTATTCTTTCAAGTTCTAGTGGGAAGGGAATCATAGTGGCCTCGTACAACTTAACCAAACTATCGTTATAAAAACAAAAGGTTATTGTTAAGTTTAGATTCTTCTGGCTAAGTTGTACGAAAATAAATCACTGATGCATCACAAATCGAAAAAGCGCTGCACAGTTCCTATTGCTCTGTTAAGCGGAGGATTTTGCCGCTGTCGGTCGAAAAGTAGATATAGCCATCGGGGCTTATTGTGATATCTCTGATTCGTTCTCCAAGCTTTTCCAGTAAGCGTTGCGATTCTGTGAGCTTGCCATCGTTAATGCCGACGACATTGATATGAGTGAGCTTTAACGCTCCAACTAATATTTTGCCGTCAAGTTCTGAGTATTTATCCCCGCGATAGAGCACCATATTGCTTGGAGCGATAGAGGGAATGTAAACCAATTTGGGGTCTTCCATTCCTGGCAGTGATTTCGCTTCACCCACATCAAGTGGGCCCCAATATTCTTTCCCTTGTGAGACTCTTGCCCAACCGTAGTTCGCCCCTTTTTTAATTAGGTTAATTTCGTCACCTCCACGCGGTCCATGTTCAATCGACCAAAGTTGATCTGTCTCTTTGTCGTAGAACAAACCTTGTGGATTGCGATGCCCGAAACTCCAGATTTCAGGCTTTGCCTTAGAGTAAGTAAAAGGGTTATCTGTTGGCACCGTGCCGTCTAGATTCAAGCGTAGTATTGAGCCTGCGTGTGTTTGAGTATTTTGCCCGTTGTCTCGTTCACCGCGATCGCCAATCGTGAAGTAGATCTTGCCATCAATAAACGCGATTCGACTGCCAAAATGTCGGCCAGTATCGGTGATGGCATCGGCGATGAAGAGATCTTTCCAGCCAGTTAGTTGCTCGCCATTTAGCGTTGCGGTGGCAAGTGCGACGGTGTTTCCTTTCTGGGTTCGTTTGCTGTAGGTGAAATACAGCTGTGGATTTTTCTTATCGGTATTTGGGGCGAGTGCGACATCCAGTAAACCAGCTTGTCCACTGGTGTTAAGGTTCTGAACGGTATGAATTTTCTGGCGTTGACCTGTCATCACATTGAGCAATGAAATGGAGCCATTTTTCTCGTTCACTACTACGCGTTGTGAATCGATAAATTCAATGCCCCAAGGGACTTGAAACCCATTGGCCACCTCATCAGCTTGGTATTGCGCAGCATGAAGTGAAAAAGATAAACAAGCGAGCAGGGCGATGGTTACAATTCTCATGGGTCCTTCCATGTTGAAGTGCGTGGATGCTTAAAAGCTAACACTAAATGGCGAGATCCCCAAATGCAGACAAGCTGCAGCGAGCGGTGTATGAATATAAAAATCCCCGATACTAGATCGGGGATTGAGTTAAGGTGTTAGAGATGAATCTGTCTTTCTGCGATTACATTGCCGCTTCGAAGATTGCAGAAATCTCTTCGTGAGTTGCTTGTTTCGGGTTAGTGAAACCACACGCGTCTTTTAATGCGTTGTCTGCTAGCGTTGGGATATCTTCTAGCTTCGCACCAAGCTCTTTAATACCAGCTGGAATACCAACGTCTTTTGCTAGCGCAACGATAGCGTCGATCGCTGCCGCAGCACCTTGTTCTGCCGACATACCTTCTACATCCACACCCATTGCTTTCGCGACATCACGCAGACGCTCTGGACATACTTGTGCGTTGTAGCGTTGTACGTGAGGAAGCAAGATTGCATTACATACACCGTGTGGTAGGTCGTAGAAACCACCTAGCTGGTGTGCCATAGCGTGCACGTAACCTAGAGATGCGTTGTTAAACGCCATGCCAGCCATGAATTGTGCATATGCCATTTGCTCACGAGC
>JABXIW010000130.1 GCA_013372875.1 Gammaproteobacteria bacterium
ATCCGTATGAAGATTGGTGTCATGTTTGGTAGTCCAGAAACCACTACGGGTGGTAACGCACTGAAATTCTACGCATCGGTGCGTCTTGATATTCGTCGCATTGGTCAAATCAAGCAGGGCGATGAAATCATTGGTAACGAAACCCGTGTTAAGGTGGTGAAAAACAAGGTTGCGCCACCGTTTAAACAAGCTGAATTCCAAATTCTGTATGGTGAAGGCTCATCATTAGAAGGTGAAATCTTGGACTGGGGCGTTAAGCACGATCTAGTGGATAAGTCAGGTGCTTGGTATGCCTACAATGGCAATAAAATTGGCCAAGGCAAGCAGAATGTGATTAATTTCTTGAAAGAAAACCCTGAAATTAAAGAAGAAATCGAAACTAAACTACGCAGTATGTTGCTGGTGACGGCTAAGACAGAAGACGAAGCTGAGGAAGAAGTTGAAGCCTAGTTTTATTCGACTTTAAGGGGAAGGTCAGATAATGACGCAAGAAGATAAGTCCTTACAAGCTGATTCGGAGAATCAAAACTCAAAATCAGGAAAATTCTTTACCGCATTTGGTAAAGGCTTTGTTGCTGGTTTCGTAACGCTAGGCTTAATTAGCGTTTTGATTTTAATTTTCCGTAATTTAATCTAAGGAAGAAAAGTATAAGCTTTCATGGCATTTAAAAAATCTTTCAGAGATTATAAGCATATAGCGATGGACTTATTAGCGCGCCGGGAACATTCCCGGCGTGAGCTTATTAATAAGCTGAAAATTCGTGGTTATGAAGGTGAAGAAGTTGAGGATTATTTAGATAGATTAACCGAAAGAGGGCTGCAATCGGATCAGCGCTTTGCCGAAAGCTATGTCAGGATGCGTAGCGGTAATGGCTATGGTCAAAGGCGTATTTCGCAGGAATTACAGCAAAAGGGTATTGCGGAATCCAAAATAAGCCAAATATATGAAGAAATGGCCCTTGATTGGTATCAAATAGCTTTAGAAATTTGGCAAAAGAAATATAATCAGCTGCCAGGCAATGATTTAAAGCTCAAAGCCAAGCAGAGTCGTTTTTTGCAATATCGAGGCTTTGACTTCGATATTATCAACTGGATTTTTAGTCGAAAGCCAGAAGACTATTAATAGTTATAATAGTTGATATAAATCAAATAGATAAATTGAAAATATAGAGTAATAGGTTATTAGTGTGAGCCAGCAAAATTTTATGACAACGAACCAAATTCGTGATGCATTCTTAAAATATTTTGAGTCAAAAGACCATCAGATGGTGGATTCAAGCCCATTAGTGCCAGCCAATGATCCGACTCTGCTCTTTACCAATGCTGGCATGGTGCAGTTTAAGGATTGCTTCTTAGGCACTGATAAGCGCAGCTACACACGCGCTACCAGCTCTCAGCGCTGTGTTCGCGCGGGCGGTAAGCACAATGATCTTGAGAATGTCGGTTATACCGCACGACACCATACTTTCTTTGAGATGCTGGGTAACTTCTCTTTTGGTGATTACTTCAAGCAAGATGCTATTAACTATTGTTGGGAGTTTTTAACCGAAGTTTTAAAGCTACCCAAAGAGAAATTATGGGTCACGGTATATGAAGAAGATCAAGAAGCCTATGACATTTGGTCGAAAGAACTAGGCTTCCCAGAAGATCGCATCAGTCGCATTGGCGATAACAAAGGTGCGCGTTACGCTTCTGATAACTTCTGGGCGATGGGCGACACAGGCCCTTGTGGCCCTTGTACTGAAGTGTTTTACGATCACGGCGAACATATTTGGGGTGGTCCTCCCGGTACACCAGAAGAAGATGGTGACCGTTTTATTGAAATCTGGAATCTGGTCTTTATGCAATATAACCGCCATAAAGACGGCACTATGGAGCCTTTGCCAAAGCCATCGGTCGATACAGGAATGGGCTTGGAGCGTATTGCTGCGATTATGCAGAACGTTCATAGCAACTATGAAATTGATATCTTCCAAAATCTGATTAAAGCCACCGCTGACCTATTAAACGTCAAAGACTTAGATAATAAATCTTTGCGCGTAATTGCCGATCACATTCGCTCATGTGCCTTTATGGTGGTTGATGGCGTTGTACCTTCGAATGAAGGTCGCGGTTATGTATTACGCCGCATCGTACGCCGTGCCATTCGTCATGGTCATCAGTTGGGTGCAACTAAATCGTTCTTTGCAGAGCTTGTTAAGCCGCTAGCCAAAGAGATGGGCGATGCTTATCCAGAGTTAAATGAGCAGTACGACTTCATCGTTAAAGTACTAGCACGTGAAGAAGCGGCATTTGCCAAAACGCTTGACCGCGGCATGACGATTTTAGAAGCGGATATTGCTGAAATGTCAGGAAAAACCATTTCTGGTGAAACGGTATTTAAGTTATACGATACTTTTGGCTTCCCAAAAGATTTAACCGCCGATATTGCGCGCGAAAAAGAGTTAGAGATTGATTGGGACGGCTTTGAAAAAGCTATGGAAGCGCAGCGTGAGAAAGCACGTGCTGCCAGCAACTTCGGTGTTGATTACAACGATAATATATCAATTGATGAACAGTCTGAATTTACTGGTTATGAGCATATCGTTCAGGATTCGGTTATTTCTAAAATATTAAAAGGCGATGCCGAAGTTTCTGAAGTTACAACTGGTGATAAAGCCATTGTGGTTTTAAAGAATACGCCTTTTTATGCAGAATCTGGTGGTCAGGTCGGCGATAAAGGTCGTCTATTTGCCAATGGCACTAACTTTATCGTTGAAGACACTCAAAAGCTCGGCGATGCCATTGCGCATATTGGATTTGTTCAATCAGGTACTTTGTCGGTGAATAGTGATGTCACTGCTGAAGTCGATGCTAAATTACGCCAAGATACCATGCGTAACCACTCGGCGACTCACTTGATGCATGCAGCTTTGCGTGAGCTTCTTGGTTCACATGTTCAGCAAAAAGGCTCTTTAGTTGAGCCCGATAAATTGCGTTTTGATTTCTCGCATACTGAAGCGGTAACTGCTGAAGAGCTCAATCAAATCGAAGCCTTGGTTAACCAAAAGATTTATGAAAATCATTCGGTTGATGTTGAGTTGACCGATATGGATTCAGCCAAAGAGAAGGGCGCAATGGCCTTATTTGGCGAGAAATACGGCGATGAAGTTCGCGTATTAACCATGTCGCCATTCTCCGTCGAGCTTTGCGGTGGTACTCACGTAGCTCGTACTGGCGATATTGGCCCATTTAAGATTACTTCTGAAGCGGGTATCGCAGCTGGCGTGCGTCGTATTGAAGCGGTGACGGGCGAAGGTGCAGTTGCTTGGATGCAATCCAGTGAAAAAGCGCTTAACACCATTGGCTCTCTGTTAAAGTCAGATGCTAATCAGGCAGCTGACAAAGTTTCGCAATTAATGGACAAAACGCGTCAGTTGGAAAAGACCATTGAGCAGTTGCAATCAAAGCTGGCTTCAAATCAAGGCAGTGACTTAGTGTCGCAAGCGGTTGAGGTTAATGGTGCTAAAGTATTGGTGGCAAAACTCGAAGGCGTTGAAACTAAAGCCTTACGCGATATCCAAGATCAACTTAAAAACAAATTGGGCAGTGCAGTCGTGATGTTGGCCGTAGCCAATGGCGGTAAAATCGGCTTAATTGCCGGTGTTAGCAAAGATTTAACCTCAAAGGTTAAAGCTGGTGAGTTGGTGAATATGGTTGCGCAGCAGGTTGGTGGAAAGGGCGGCGGTCGCCCAGATATGGCGCAAGCAGGAGGCAGTGATGAAGCAGCGTTACCCGCAGCATTGGAATCAGTTATGCCTTGGCTTGAAGAAAAATTGAGCTAATTGGATTAATTCTAGTCATATTTGCATTAAGTTGTTAAAATTATAGACATAACTGGCGGAGCCAGTTTTTAAATTGTAGATAGTAGCCTTAAAGGCATTTAAATTTTGTAGTAGAAAAAAGGTTTTAGGGAGAATTGTATGTTAATTCTTACTCGCCGTGTTGGCGAAACTCTTATGATCGGAGATGAGATCACCGTAACCGTTTTAGGCGTGAAGGGTAATCAAGTTCGCATCGGTATCAATGCACCAAAAGAAGTTGCTGTTCATCGTGAAGAAATTTACATGAGAATACAGCACGAAAAGAATGCACAGAAGTACGGTGAGCAGCCAGCATTCGTTCCAAATGACGAATATAACTATTAATTCGTAGCATCGAACAAACAGTTATAAAAAGTCCTAAAAAATCGCGATTTACATATTGCATTATCTTCTGAATAAGGTAATATCTCGCTCGCGATTTAGGTGAAGTGGCCGAGCGGCTGAAGGCGCTCCCCTGCTAAGGGAGTATACCCTAATCCGGTATCGAGGGTTCGAATCACTCCTTCACCGCCATTATCGCA
>JABXIW010000239.1 GCA_013372875.1 Gammaproteobacteria bacterium
AACATGCTTTCACATCGTGCGTTTGCAGCGCTCGTTCCAATGAATCTAGGTCAATACCCGTGACTGGGTCTGTTCTTACAGAGAGCGCTTTCAAACCTAACCGCTCTAAGGATTGCAATGCGCCATAGAATGCAGGCGACTCCACAACCACCCAATCTCCCGGTCTTGTGCAGGCTTGCAAACTGAGCGTTAACGCCTCCAGCGCGCCTGCCGTAATGACAATTTCATCGGGTGAAATTTCAATGCCTTTCGCAGCATAACGCTTCGCGATGATGGTGCGTAATTGTTCGTTTCCCGGCGGTAAGTTATCAAAGGCGGTGGAAATCGGCATATTGCGAGCGGCTGCGCTCATCGCCCGATTCACGTGATAGCGTGGGTACAAACTTGGATCTGGATAGGCAAAGCCAAAATTGATCATGGATGGATTTTTACTCGCCTGCAGCACATCAAAGATAAACTCATTGATGTCTACCTGCTCTGTCCACGAAACCGCGGCTGGCGCTTGGGGTTCATTTGAACTCTTAATATTGGGAGCGACTCGATAACCAGAGCGCGGCTGTGAGGTGACCCAACCTTGAGATTCCAGAATTTGATAAGCGTGCATTACCGTCATCAAACTTAAACCCGAGTGTTCAGATTGGCGACGCAGAGAAGGCAGCTTGTCACCCGGATGCCATATCCCCGATTTTATCTGCCTTTTAAGCTGTTCCACTAACTCTTGATACTTCGCCACACGCGAATCCCCCTCCATAAAGCTGAATTCAAAATAATAACACTTCAATATTTAATCTGTTATAGGTTTATAGTCACTGTCTGTACCTACTTCCCTCATTCCGCTCCTTTTAAAATAGCTCTTTCATAAAACTTAAAAGATCAAAGGAAGTTTAATGTTTGGCCTCGACGCATTTATGCTTGCACGGATACAGTTCGCCTTTACGGTATCCTTTCATATTATTTTCCCCGCTATCACCATAGGTTTGGCCACCTATCTCGCCGTGCTGGAAGGCTTATGGCTAAAAACACGTAATCCCGATTACCAAAAGCTCTATCACTTCTGGTCGAAAATTTTTGCGGTTAACTTTGGGATGGGCGTTGTATCTGGCCTTGTCATGGCCTATCAATTCGGCACCAACTGGAGTGGTTTCTCCGACTTCGCTGGTTCTATCACTGGCCCATTACTGACTTATGAAGTGTTAACGGCTTTCTTTCTCGAAGCCGGATTTCTTGGCGTGATGCTGTTTGGTTGGCGTCGCGTCGGCGAAAAGCTGCACTTTTTTGCAACCTCGATGGTGGCGTTAGGCACGATCATTTCGACGTTCTGGATTCTCGCCTCCAACAGTTGGATGCAAACGCCACAAGGCTATGAAATTGTCGACGGACGCGTGGTGCCAACCGACTGGTTTGCTATCGTTTTCAATCCTTCATTTCCTTATCGTTTGGCGCACATGAGCGTCGCGGCTTTCGTCAGTTCAGCACTCTTTGTAGGCGCGTCAGCCGCTTGGCATTTATTGAGAGGCAATCAAACGACTGCGGTAAAAACCATGTTTTCGATGTCACTTGGGATCTTAGTGTTCCTTGCGCCACTCCAAGCCGTGATTGGCGATGTGCACGGGCTAAACACCTTGGAACACCAGCCCGCCAAAATTGCCGCCATCGAAGGACATTGGGATAACAGCGATGGCAAACCAACCCCATTGATATTGTTCGGCATGCCAAACATGGAACAAGAACGCACAGACTATGCCTTAGAAATTCCTGTTCTAGGAAGTTTGATCCTACGCCACAGTTTAACTGAGCCAATCCCGGCGCTGAAAGACTTCCCGAAAGAGGAACGACCGAACTCACCTATCGTCTTTTGGTCATTTCGAATCATGGTCGGGCTAGGACTTCTGATGATTTTTCAAAGCTTCTACAGCATGTGGTTACGAAAAAAGAACACGCTTTATACCTCGCGTTGGTTCCTCAAGTTTTCATTATTTATGGGACCATCTGGTCTTATCGCAATACTCGCTGGCTGGTTTACGACAGAGGTTGGTCGGCAACCTTGGGTCGTGTATGGCGTACAAAAAACGCGTGACGCGGTTTCTGCACACGGAGACCTACAAATGAGCATCAGCCTGCTGTGTTTCCTTGTTGTATACAGCTTGGTGTTTGGTTTTGGGTATTACTACATGATCCACCAAATCAAGAAAGGCCCCGATGCAATCGAGCACGATGAGCACGACATGACGACCGTTTCAGGTCGCATTTAGAATTTGTCACAAAGTGAAGGTAAAGAATATGCATTTTGATTTATCCGTGATTTGGTTCGCGATCATCGTTTTTGCCACTTTGATGTACATCATCATGGATGGCTTCGATTTGGGTATTGGAATACTGATGCCCTTCATCAAGGATGAAAAACAAAAAGACGTCATGGTCAACAGTGTCGCGCCTGTTTGGGACGGCAACGAAACTTGGATTGTGCTTGGAGGTGCATCTCTATTTGGCGCTTTTCCCATGGCTTACGCGGTAATTATTGAAGCGCTAACCATCCCTTTGACGTTGATGTTGATTGCTTTGATCTTTCGTGGCGTAGCATTTGAGTTTCGCTTTAAAGCATTGGAAAACCACTTAAAGTTCTGGGATCGAGCTTTTATGGTCGGCTCGATTTTAACCACGTTTTTCCAAGGCATAGTTGTTGGCGCGGTAATTCAAGGCTTTGCAGTGGAAAACCGCGTCTTCGTAGGTAGTCAACTAGACTGGCTCACCCCTTTTCCCATCTTTTGTGGCTTCGGTTTAGTCGCAACCTACGCGCTGCTCGGTAGCACATGGCTCATCATGAAGACGGAAGGTGAACTGCAAAACACGATGTACCGCTTCACTAACAAAACACTACTGGCGATGATCTCCGCATTAGTCATTGTGAGCGCTTGGACTCCCCTTGCTTACCCTGCCATTGGGGAAAGATGGTTCTCTCTGCCTAATTTGTTCTACTTATTGCCCGTACCTGTCATTACTGGGCTGGTATGTTTGAAGATTGCCGACTCCGTAAAAAAGCGAAAAGAGCGCAGCCCTTTCGTGATGGCATTGGTGATCGTGATTTTCGGGTTCGCTGGGCTTGGCATCAGTATCTGGCCAAATATCATTCCTCCTAGCATATCTATATGGGAAGCAGCGGCTCCTGCAAGCAGTCAGCGCTTTATGCTCGTTGGAGCGGTTATCATCATCCCGATCATTCTGGCTTACACCTTTTGGAGTTATTACGTCTTCTCCGGAAAAGTGAAAGAAGGCGAAGCGTACCATTAACGAGTTAATGAGGAGTGAGTATGAAAATCCAAAATTGGTGTCGCCAATGGGCTTGGATGGTTGGGATCTGGGCGGCCAGTGTGCTAGCTCTGGGGTTCGTATCAATGCTGTTTCGCGTCATGATGACCGCTGCAGGGTTAAAATCTTAGCTCAGCACTTATAGGACAATCAAAAAATCGACCGCCTCCGGTTCTTGGTCAGAGCTAGAGGCGTTTAAAGTTAAGTGCGACTTTTTACGTGTGCAGACAATACGATAGTAGATTCTGAACCACGAGCCACTTCAAAATAACCACCAGCACGAGATAGCTGACGAGCCGTCAATTTTTCTTTGCCCAGCTTTTCAAACCAATAAGGCGCTAATGAGCACTGAGCCGAACCTGTGGCAAGATCTTCTGAAATACCGATTTTAGGTGCAAAGTAACGCAGCACATAGCCACTATCAGAACTTTGAGCCGTCACGATGACAGCATGAAACTCATCAATTTTAATCAGCTCATCAAAGTTAGGTTGATAGCGAACAACATCATCTTCGGATTCGAGAACAACAACCAAATCACGCGTTGTAAAAGCATCTATGGGGCGATTGGAGAAGCTTGAAATATTCAAGGGGATGGCATGAGGCTTGGCTTGCCAACTTGGCATCACAATCCTGTACATTCCATCCAGTTCAGAAACAGTAATATGACCATGCGAACTTTGAAGAATGACCTCATTCCGATGATATTTAGAAATGAGCGCGGCTCCTGCGCCTAAACTCCCATGTCCGCATAAGTTGATTTCCCCTGCTAGAGTAAACCAACGAATGTGGTAGTCACTGCCAGACTTAACCACAAATGATGTGACAGGTTGAGCGACCTGATGAGTGATTTGAAGTAACTCAGAATCACTCAGCCAGTGATTTAGTTCGACAACGCCACAAGGGTTACCTTGAGCCAACTCATCACAAAATACATCATATATCTGCGCTTTAATCATCCACCATCCTTGCGGTTTAATAACGCGTTAAAAAATATAAGAATAAAAGCGTTAGAGATTCCTAATGCTCACTTTCAATGTTGCTTGCAGGCAGCTAAACCTGCCTTTCCGAGAGTACTTCTTTAAAGGCAAACATGCCATTTAATGCAGCTGGAAATCCTGCGTAAACAGACATTTGTATGATCACTTCTTTGATTTCTTCTTCCGTGCAACCAACATTTAGCGCAGCGTGTAAATGCACTTTAAGCTGTGGAGTACAGTTCCCCATCGCCGTCAATGCGGACACCGTAGCGATCTCTCGCGATTTTAGATCTAGCCCTTCACGGGTGTAAATGTCGCCAAACGGGTACTCAATCGTGAACTTTGCTAAATCAGGACAAATGTCGTTCAGGCTTTCGATAACTTTTTGACCAGCCTCTCCATCGATTTTTGATAACTGCTCTAACCCTGTTTGAAATCGCGTATTTTCCATTTTGTGTGCTCCTTTGAGTGAATACCCGCACACCTTACAAGTTAGAGTGAACTCTAAGTCAACGTACTTTTCCGCTTTTATACAGATTTATTTTTTCTTCTAATCGTTTCAGATGCTCATTTTGTTGTCGGATATGCTCTATTAAATTATCTCGATGAGCTTCCAAAAGCTTTTGTCTGTCAGCAGTCGTTTGCGAGCCAATCTCCCTCAATGAAGCATATTCTTGAATCTCTTCTAACGGCATTCCCGTCTCTTTCAGCCGCTTGATGAAGTTGACCCAATCAATATCTCGATGGGTGTAGACACGGTGCCCACTGCTATTTCGGTGGACATGTTTCAGTAAGCCAATTTTTTCATAGTATCGAAGCGTGTAAGACGACAACCCAACTGCGCTGGAAAACTCTTTCATATTCATTATTTTTACCTAGGATTATCCCTTCCTGTGACCACAAGCAATGTAACCACACTATGGATAACCTTTGCAAAGCAAGCAGTCTAGTTTCTTACCGATGTTGTTAAGACTATAAATAGTCGTCTACTTTTATTGATGTAAACCCTTTAGTAAGGCAACTGTAGAGATCGGCGATACGAACTAAGGGACAAGAATGACGTAGCAGTTCTTGGGCGTGTGCCGGCAAAGGAACACATCATGAGTGAGAACGAGAAAAACAAACCGCAAGGGATCTATAAGTATTATGAAAACAATCCCAAATCTGCGGATGAGAAAGTCTTTGGACGAGTCAGCTACCCAGACAGGCGCGGTTTTCTAAAAGGTGCGGGGTTAGCGACCATGGCCGCCGCGCTTGGTGGCTTTATCCCATTCCATCGCAATATGCCGGCTGGCATCATCCCCGCAGCTTTTGCAGAGGGTCTTGATGACGTCATGATCGAAGGCAAAGACGGTTTAACGGTGCTCAACGACAGACCGATGAATGCAGAAACCCCACCCCATTTGTTGAATGACGACGTAACTCCAACTCGACGCCATTTCATTCGCAACAACGGTATTCCACCAGCAGACGTAAACCCTGAAACTTGGACGTTGACCATTGATGGATTTGTCGACAAACCAATGTCGCTGTCGATTGCCGATCTCAAAAAGAACTTCGATGTCGTAGAACAACAACTGGTCGTTGAATGTGGCGGTAACGGCCGTGCTTTCTTTGATCCCAAAGCATCCGGTAATCAATGGACTTACGGCGCTGTGGCTTGCTCCAGTTGGACAGGCGTTCGCTTGGCCGACGTGCTCAAAGCCGCAGGCGTAAAAGACGGAGCCATTTACACCGCGCACTATGGTGCCGACAAGCATCTTTCAGGCAAAGAAGGCAAGTTGCCAATTTCTCGTGGCATACCCATCGCTAAAGCCATGAGCAATGAAAATCTCATCGCCTTTGCCCAAAACGGCGAAGCACTTCACCCTATGAATGGCGCGCCATTGCGTTTAGTGGTTCCAGGTTGGCCGGGTTCTTGTTCGCAAAAATGGCTCACTCGCATTCAAATTCGCGATCAAATACACGATGGACCAAAGATGACAGGCACTTCCTATCGAGTCCCTAACCGACCTGTCGCCCCGGGAGAAAACGTGGCGAAAGAGGATTTCGAAATCATAGAGCGCATGCCAGTAAAATCGCTCATCACCTCTCCGCAAACCAACACAGAGGTCAATGGCAATGAAATCGCCATTCGCGGACATGCTTGGTCTGGCGACCGAAAAGTGACCAAAGTGCAGATTTCGATTGATTTTGGCGCAACATGGATGGATGCCGACCTCGCAGCTCCTGCCAACGACGGTGCTTGGCAAACGTTCAATGCTAAGGTGAAGTTCCCTCAAGCGGGTTACTACGAAGTGTGGGCGAAAGCGACTGACGATCAAGGCGTCAGCCAGCCTTTTGCCATCGCATGGAATCCGAAAGGTTACCTCAACAACACTTTCCACCGCATCGCATTAATTGTACGAAGTTAAAGAATCAATAGCAGAATGGTGAGAACTTAGGGGACATAACACGGTGAGAACAAAACAACCATCAGAGCGGGTACTCCCGCTCGCTTTCACCCTTTTGGCTTTGTTGAGCGACCCTGTCCTTGCGAGTAACGACGAGTTGATTGCAGCAGGCGAGCAGCAAGCCATGGTTTGTAAAGCCTGCCATCAGTTTGAGCAGAATGGCGTAACGGTGGTTGGCCCGCCCTTATGGGGGCTAGCAGAGCGCAATATCGCCAGTTTTGAGGGCTTCAATTACAGCGAAGCAATCAAACAGCATCAAGGTCAATGGGACGCCGAAAAACTGGATGCTTTTTTGGCGTCACCATCGGAGTTTGCTCCGGGCACAAACATGGTCTTTCCCGGCGTAAAAGACCCGGGTGCGCGAGCCGCAATCATTGCATGGCTAGCGACCCAAAACCCGACGCCACCAGATTGGAATACTGCTTCATCTGAAATGGAGGTCAAATCAGCTGGTGATGGGATATTAGAGCCAGGAGAGAATATGGAGCTCGTCGCTGCAGTCTGCTCAGCCTGTCATTCGTTACACATGGTCACACAACAAGGACTAAGCCGCCAAAGATGGGATGAAACCCTCGACTGGATGATTGAAGAGCAAGGTATGGAAGATTTATCAGGCGACGACCGAGAAGCCATTCTGGAATACCTTTCTACCTATTATGGAGGGTAATCAAACGTCAGCTGCTATCGCTATTTGATTACACGAGACTCAACCTGTCCTTGGACAAAGTGAATAAAGAGATAACGAACACATTACATTTAGACATTATTTTCATGAAGAATACCTTCGTTTAGCATGGGTAACCAGATTAAAGTCTAGGCAATGGAGTTCGAGGATAGCAAGGTGTCCATTCGGTATCATCTATGTCTCCATATCTAATCCAAAAAATCAGTCAATTACTAAACTGCTAATAGGTAATTGGACAACTAAAGATCACCAACTATGTCAGATTGAATCGCCATAACCTCATTTCTTCTGCCACACCATCCACTGTTCTTTGCCTTTGAAGACATCAACGCTGTCGGTAACGGGTGCGCTTTCGATTAGGTGGAAGTTGGCCGCTAGCTTTTGTTCAATCTCTCCGCTACGCAAACAAAAGGGAGGAAAACGTGATTGGTAGTCGTCGCTGATAACAAAATACCCCACCAGCAAGCCATTACTTGGTAGCAAACGTTCGATCATTGTAAAATACTCATCCCACATCTCTCTCGGCAGTGCGGCTAAAAAGGCGCGCTCGTAAATCACATCAAACGCTTGGGAAAAGTCCGCATTAAATACATCCCCCAACATCACTTTATCTTGATGTTGACCAAGCTGAGATTTCGCAAGATTGACGGCTTCTGCGCTGTAATCCATCGCGATAACGTCATGCCCGATCTCTACAAAATGCGACACCTCATAAGCTGCGCCGCAGCCGGGGATAAACACCGAGTGAGTCTTGTCAGCAATACGCTTTAAGTAGTGCTTCAGCTCGTTTGGCGTTTGGCTACGATCCCAAGGCATCGTGCCGTTGAAAAACAGCGCATCCCAAAATTGTTCATTGATGATTGGTGAATCTTTGCTTTTCATCGTTCTTGTTCTCGCTTACATGCACACATTCACAAAACATGCACTCAAAACAGAAAGGGATACGCGATGAATCTCGGTATCCCTTTTTCGCTGATAGCCTAGCATTAAATGCCTAGTGTTGATGTTTAACGTTGTTAATGACGTGGCTGTTCTTATTATTCATCTAACCGCGCAAATCATTGATCAAGGGCTGATCCGCATCGTTTGCTACAAACTGAACATTGCCTTTCAGTTTGGTGACGGATTGAAGTGTCGCTTGAATGTCCTCTGCCGATACATGTACATCATGACAACAGAATGTGATGGTATCGCTGAAGCCGTCACGCTCAATCTTCAAAGAACCTTTGATTTCATGACGTCGACACACTTCTTGAATCTGATGCGGATACACAAACAGACCTTTGACTTTCACCGCTGAATCCACACGTCCCATCCAGCCTTTAATTCGCGCATTCGTGCGTGGCGAATCGGAGCCCGTTTCTAGGTATGCCGATAAATCTCCCGTTGCGTAGCGAATCAGCGGAAACTTCTCATCAAGCGATGTCACGACCACTTCGCCGACTTCACCTGGTTGTACAGGAGTACCATCAGGGTCAACGATTTCAACGATGATATCTTCGGCAATCACTAACCCTTGCTCACCAGACACTTGATAAGCAATCAAACCAAGCTCAGCACTTGCGTAGGCTTGAGAGACTGCAATGCCTTTGTCCGCAAACGCCTGTTGCATGTCTGCGGTAACTGCTTCACCAGAGACTAGCGCTTTGGTAAAACTCGGCGACTCACCGTATTGTTCTTGGTACTTTTGTAGCAGCGTCAGCAAGTAAGACGGCGTGCCCGTATAACCCGTTGGCTGAAGCTGTTTAATCGCTTCAATTTGTGCCTCGGTGTTGCCGACACCCGCCGGAAATACCGCGCAGCCACAAGCTCTTGCGCCACCGTCCATAATAAAGCCACCCGGAGAAAAGTGGTAAGAGAGCGTGTTATGCACTAAATCGCCCGCACAAAATCCAGCGGCATGGAACGCGCGCCCCATACGCCAGAAATCCGCCTCATCCGTTTGCGCCTCATACAAAGGCCCTGGCGACTGAAATACACGCGCCATTTGACCAATGGTAACGCTATTTAAGCCACCAAACGGCGGATTGAGCTGCTGCTGGCTTGGGACATTGAATTTGCGCGTAATCGGAAACTGGGCGAGCCCTTCACGGTTACTTGCGATTGAGGCGTCGATATCAGCAAAAATGTTGCCGTAGTGCTCGCTGTTCGCTTTTGCGTTTTCAATCAGTGTCGGCAGACGTTGAAACAACGATTCTTCTCTCTCAGCGGGAGATAAAGACTCTTTTGCATCGAATAATTCGTTCATCATCACTCCTTAAAGCCAGCGCTTACGACGTTTGTAGGACTTAAGATTCTTGAAGCTCTTGCGCTCTTCATCGCCGCCACCAAGGTAGAACTCTTTCACGTCTTCGTTATTAAGCAGCTCATGTTTAGTACCATCGAGCACAATCTTGCCTGACTCCATGATGTAGCCGTAATCGGCGGCATGCAGTGCAAAGTTTGCGTTCTGTTCCACCAGCAACATGGTAATGCCTTGGTCTTTGTTGATCTTTTCGATGATGCTGAACACTTCCTTCACCAACAGTGGTGAAAGCCCCATAGACGGCTCATCAAGTAAGATCATTTTCGGGCGCGCCATCAATGCGCGGCCAATAGCCAACATCTGCTGCTCACCGCCCG
>JABXIW010000305.1 GCA_013372875.1 Gammaproteobacteria bacterium
ACCAAGTTAGAGTAAATGACACAGTGGTGAGTGAAGGAAGGCGCAATGAAAAAGACATTGAACGTCAAGTCCCAGTTGAAGCGCCACCAGCAGAGAATCGCTTTAGTTTGATCGGTCTTGTATCGCTTGGAATGAAGGCGCTGAAAAGCGCAAAAGTGATTAAGGTTGCACTAGCCTCAGCAAGTTTAGCTGCGTATTCATGGTTGTTTTCCATCGAGTTTGCCTTAGCGTTAGTGGCATGTCTTGTCTTTCACGAATATGGACATATCCGCGCGATGAAGCACTTTGGTATGAAGACTAAAGGTATTTACCTTATCCCATTTTTGGGTGGGTTGGCACTGAGCGATGAGAAGATAAATACACGATGGCAAGACGTGGTTATCTCAATAATGGGACCCTTCTTCGGATTAGTGCTGAGCATTGTGTTTACCATTTTATATTGGATGACCGGAGAGATGATCTTTGCAGGTCTGGCGGTATTTAACGCTTTGCTAAACCTTTTTAACTTGCTACCAATTCTGCCATTAGACGGTGGGCATGTACTGAAGAGTATTACTTTTTCCATGAATTCATGGATAGGTCTAGTCGGTAGCATCGCAACTGCGGCATTGGGAATTTACATCAGCTACGCATTCGGTTTAACGTTGCTAGGGTTCCTGCTAATCATGGGGATGTTAGAAGTAGTCATTGAATGGCGGTCAAGACACCATAGCCATTTGCTGCCTTTAACGCGCTACGGGCAAATGTTCTCCTTTGTTTGGTACTTGCTTTCAGTCGGTGGTTTTGTCGCCATTATTTGGTATTTTGCAGGGCTTGGGGATAGCTTACTCAGTTTGCCACTGCAGATTCTTGGGACCTAGTCACAAAGCGTTCGACAAAAAAAGCTCCGTGAATGCAAGCTATTTCGCTTTCGTGTGATCTAATGTAATTGAAGAGAGCAGTTGATACTGCTCTCTTTGTTTTATGGGTATAGGATTTTTCGAATCTCGACCTTTCCTTTTGCCAACCCCAATCTTTGCGCTGCTGTTTTTCCATCTAACTTACTGACATAGCAATAGTTATAATAAGTTCTAAGAATTTGAAGTTGCTTATTAATCATTGCAGGATTATACGGACTCTTACCTGCCCAAATACGCCCTGTGCTTGATGCTGAACTAATTGGTCGCTCTAGAGCAGACAATCTTCTCCTTACAATTTGAAAGAAGTTATCTATGGGATGAAGTGAAGCATCCAAAAGCATCATAGCTCTATCATTTGCAGTTAACCTGCCTGTTGAAGTAAGGAAGCAAACATGTTTTTCACACTCATATATTTTATTGAGTGGTAGAAAATACCATTGATGTCCCCCTCCATTCTCTGCTACAGGGTTCTCTAGGCTACTAAGAGCTACTATTTTTTTAGCAGCATCAGCGTCAACACCGTGTTCATCTTGAATCTGTGCGATTAGCTTCTCTGATGCCGCAACTAGTTGTCTTCGTTGGTCTACATTTAGCTCTTTATTAATTTTGACATAAAGAGACTGAAAGTTTCCCTTAGCTATCTGAGATGAAAAGGCTAGGTTACATGCACGCTCTATCGCAGGCTCTTGATCTAAGTAAAACCTAAGCCCATTAGAGTGACCGATGAGCTTCTCAAGTTGAATGAAGTGCGCATACATTGTGTATTCTGAGTGAATTTGAGCGCCTTGAGTTGGCAACCTCGTACTTGATAGCTGATCTAGCGCCTCAATCCCGTAATTTTCTGATAGCTCCTCAATAAAATAACCAAGAGATATTTCACTTAATGGGAGAGCGGCATTTGAGAATTGCTTTATTAAGCGTTCCCTTTCATCCTTTACATCTTTAGCCAACTGCTTCCCTATGCTTTGTTCATAAGGAAGCCAAAGCCTAGCATACAGCCGATTGTAATCTTTTAGAGTTCGATCTCGCTGATAATCCTCAGATTCTAAAAGCGAATCTATATCAATGCTTGGATCGTAATTTACATCCATGCCAAATACATATCGACTACCTTTATCAGCAGTGCCAATCGCATTCATGACAAGGTTCTTTTTGTCTTTACGGTTAGTCCAGTTAACTCGATATTCCTGCCTATCGGTGCTTAACCGCATAAAGTCGAGTGGCATGTGCTTCAACCGTTCTTCTCTAGAATGCAGGAAAGTGATGCAGCGTTCATAAAACATGTCGATTTTTCTGTATATGGTAGCGGCATTGAGTTCAGTTATTTCCATCATGCGGTTAATGCTCATGTCATTAACGATCAGGCGAAATAACGTCGAATTGATATATGATTTTGAATGAGGGTGAGACTTTCTCTTTTCAGATCCTTGAGTAAATGTCACTCCACATTCTCGGCATCTATACCGCTGATTCCCAGCTCTTGTTTTAGCAAATGGTTGGTATGAATCTGGAAAAATCGACAGTTTTCTATTGAAGTTGAAACAGGATATGTTGTGACACCCCGTTCCGTCCTGTCTTAAAACTTTTGAGCACTCATCAATATGTTCAAGGCGTTTAACTTCTTCATATATCGCTTGATTACTCTTAACAGTGGTGTAGCATCCACATGCTTTACAAAGCAGCGCAGAACCATTTAGTTTAGTTCCACTAATTCGATAGTTTGGATCAGGTTTAGTGTTTTTGGCGGGAACGTTGAAGTTCTTGCATAGAGCTTTAGGGCAAGAGTTAACATTGATGCCATGAGATGGCTCAGGAACTCTGAGTTGAGAAATGCCTTGGACATTTATTTGGCTCACGAAAACCTCCATCACACTGAACATACATCCAGTATAATAGAGGTTTGTTGAGCAATTTTCTAGTTAGCCATCACACGAAAGCGAAATAGCTTGCCGTGAATGGAGCTTTTTTTATTAGAGTTCGGGGTGTTGTGCGTCAAACTAACTGCACTTAGGTGCCTTTAAGTTATAAGCAGGTAATGTGTTGATCGTAGCCTGTAGGTCTTTGATACGAGTACTGTGCGAGGGGTGAGTGGAGAAGAACTCAGGAGGCTGCTCACCGCCAGCTTTACTCATATTTTTCCAAAGGTCGATGCTTTGATTCGGATCGAACCCAGCTTTGGCCATGTAACCCAAGCCAACAATATCAGCTTCAGATTCCTGTGTGCGACCGTACGGTAGCATGACACCATATTGTACACCAAGGCCTAACGCGGCCATGGTTGCTTGCTGGTATTGCTTGTACTCAGAAGCGCCAATAGCGACATTTGCTAGAGAAAGCCCAGCATTGGCGAGTTGGCTCTGAGAAAAACGCTCATTACTGTGGTCTGCTAAGACGTGTGCGACTTCATGACCAATAACAGTGGCGAGTTGATCTTGATTTTTTGCAACTTTCAATAAGCCTGTATAGACGCCTATTTTCCCGCCAGGTAGCGCGAATGCATTAACTTGGTCACTATCGAATACAACGACTTCCCAATCTTTGAATCCCGCTTGAGGTGGGATAGTGTCTGTGATGCGTTTTGCGACACATTGTACGTAAGCGTTGGTCTTTTTGTCTTTGCTGATCGGGATCTCTTTCTTCATCTGATCAAAAGAGTTGGCACCTAAGGACGACATCTCCTGATCAGAGAACATGAGTATTTGATTTCGACCAGTCGGCGAAGCACTACAGGCAGTGAGACCGACGAGCGAAAAAAGAACAGACGCTTTGATCCATGTCTTCATAATGGGCTCCATATACAAATATTTTTTGTTTTGAAGCAATAGTATAACGCTTAGTGAAGAAACGTTAAGTCATTATGTGGATTACATTTAGAGTTGTGTTTCGTCTTGAAGTCAGGATGCGTTCAGGACTATGCTAGACG
>JABXIW010000154.1 GCA_013372875.1 Gammaproteobacteria bacterium
CATATTCACCATTTACTATACGACCTACGAGACGTTTTGCTCCGACTTGGTAACTTAAATCTGCTGGGTGTTCGATATCCCAGATAGCAAAGTCCGCATCGAAACCTGTTTTTATCACTCCTCGTGAGTTGGTGTAGCCAAGTGCTTGTGCAGCATGTTGCGTTACGCCGCGCAATGCTTCTTGTGGCGTAAGACGAAATAGGGTGCACGCCATATTCATCATCAGAGTCAGGTCGGAAAACGGTGACGTACCTGGGTTTACATCGGTGGCGATGGCCATTGGCACGTGGTACTTCCTTAGTAGCTCAATCGGTGGTAACTGAGTTTCTCTCAAAAAGTAAAAAGCACCGGGTAGTAGTGTGGCGACGGTATCGGACTTCGAAAGGGCGACCACACCGTCTTCATCGAGATACTCGATATGGTCAGCCGAAAGGCCTTTGTATCGTGCGGTCAATTCAGTGCCACCAAGGTTTGATAGCTGCTCTGTGTGGCCTTTTACGTGTAAGCCATATTGTTTCGCTGTCGCAAATACTTTTTCGGTTTGCTCCAAATTAAAACCGATAGACTCACAAAACACATCCACACTGGTGGCCAAGTTTTCCTCTGCGACGATTGGGATGATTTCCTGACAAATATGTTCGATGTAATCGTCTGCGCGACCTTCAAATTCAGGCGGTAAAGCATGAGCGGCAAGAAGGGTGGTTGTGATCTTGACTTTACGCTCTTGTTCTAAGGCTTTTGCAGCACGCAGCATTTTAAGTTCGTCTTTGAGCGTCAAGCCGTAGCCTGATTTTACTTCAACTGACGTAACCCCACTTGCTAACAAGCCATCTAAACGAGGCAACGCGAGCTCAATTAATTGCTCTTCAGTAGCTGTTCGAGTGGCCTTTACGCTGGAAAGGATACCTCCACCTTGCTTCGCTATTTCCTGATAAGGCACGCCGTTTAAGCGCATCTCAAATTCATTCGCGCGATTCCCCGCGTAAATTAAGTGGGTGTGGCAATCAATGAGTCCCGGCGTCAGAAGTTGACCTTGTAGGTCGATAGTTTGCGAATAGTGCTGAGGAGACAGAAGCGCTTCTATTTGAGGGGTGTCACTTCCAACTGGATGAGCACTGATAGCCGCGATTTTACCAGCTTGAATACCAACACGGGTTGGTGGCGTTGGTAAGTAACCTGCTTCACCTCGTTCCATGCTAACTAATCGGGCATTCTCAATCAGCAAATCCATTCTCTAATTCCTACTTTGATTTGTATCTTTAAATGTATATACAAATAAATAGGTCAAAAAGAATGCGGTGACAAGCATAATGTTGCTAAAATGTGATCAAAACGTAGTGGGAACGGCTATTTATATGCACCTAGAGCAGAACTTTAGAGCTCAGCTTGTACTTGTTACCTGGGTGGTAGAGTAGAGCTGTACTGACCAATTTGTCTTGGCTCCATGTTCTACGATTAAGAAGAAGACAAGGTTCATTGGCCTGCATTTTCAAATCCAGTTTGATGCGATTATCGGGAACAATGGCTTCAACCGTGTGTTCAATCGCGCTCAACGGACAGTTATTAGATAGGTATTGATTAGGAGTAATTTGGGTAAAGTCTTGGTTAAGGTAACTCGGGGCGTACTGGCTGTTTACCCAACGCAGTTCTAACTGAATAGGTGTGCTGTCTTCATAGTGAATGATCTCACTGTAAAACACTGTTGTACCAAGCATTACACCAAGTTTTATTGCAATGCTATCATCCGCTTTTATCGCGACTTGTTGAACTACTTTACTGCTGTATAGGCGTCCTCGGTCACTAACTTCTTCCGCTATATTGCGAATATCTAGTAATGGGGATTCTGATTTCTCACTAGGGTCACAAACGAACGTTCCCAACCTTGGGCGACGCTGTAGTTTTCCTTCATTCACCAAATCTCGTATCGCTTTGTTTACTGTCATTCGGCTTACACCAAACTGTTCAGTCAGCTCGATTTCAGTCGCAATGCGCTGTCCGACCATCCAATCTCCGGAATCAATTTTATCGAGGATAAATTGTTTGATTTGCATGTAGAGTGGCGCAGACATAATGATACCTTTTAAATTGACTATACAAATACTGCTCAATTTGGGTACAAATTGCAAATAGTTATCGACAAATACGACATTTAGAGACAAATAACGGGCATTTGCTTGCTGAATGATTTGGCTGATTTGATATTTTTTGAATCGATAATGGAATCAAGCCGTATTCTTACGGTCTATTGCTTGCAGCTTATATGGCAATTGTGTAAACAAAGCACAACTAATAAAAACAGTCGCAAAAAAGGAAAGGCATGTTTAAGAAATTAAAAGCATCGTTGGGTATTGGATCTGCAAAAGTGGATACTATTTTGGATGAAATGAGCGTGTTTCAAGGTGCGACGCTGAAGGGACATGTTCATATCAAAGGTGGGGATGTTGAACAGCAGATCGACGCTATCACCATTAAATTGAACACAGAAATGAAAGTTGAAGTGGACGATAGCGTAAGTTATCAAACCTTCACTATCGACCAGCTCAAGGCGGTTGACCCGTTTGTGATTCAACCGAATGAAGAAAAACAAGTGCCTTTCGAGCTAAAAGTGCATGATGAAACACCTATCACTGCGGTTAGCGCATTGAAGAACCAGTGCAATGTTTGGGTAGAAACCACTCTGGATATTGATTTTGCTATCGACCCACGAGATCGCGATTACATTGAAGTGAAACCACTACCAGTGGCATCTCGCGTTATTCGAGCGATTGAACAAGCTGGTTTTACTATGGTGAAAGC
>JABXIW010000479.1 GCA_013372875.1 Gammaproteobacteria bacterium
AGTTATCAACGATTTCGCCAGTGCCTAATACGGCTGGAGCTGTGAAGTCAGGTGCTTTACGGCTTACTAATACGCCCATGATAATCCTCCAATGGATTGATTTTTTGCTTTATGTCGTAAGACATGGTGTAAATTTGAAAAAGAATTATAACGCCCTGCTCATGATAAATCTTTTACTTTTTAATGATCCTATCTATTCCCTATAGTGTTAATAGATAATTCCTATTATGACTAAATTATCTCTACAGAAATATTATTAAGCAACTTATTGACAATCATTCTCATTTGCGTACAATTCGCATTATCAACTGTAAGCAGTTCTTATTATCAATAACTTATGTACGTTTGCCTGTGTAAAGCCATCACCGATAAGCAAATTCGCCAAGCCGCCGAAAGCGGTTGTTCGACTATGCGTTGCCTTAACAAAGAGTTAGGTGTGGCGACTCAATGCGGTAAATGCGCTAAAGATGCTAGACAGATTTTGCGCCAAGTTAAGCATGAGCAAAGCGCTTTCAATTTCGACTTAGCAATCCCAGCCTAGTCCACTCTTATTAGCCCATTTATTAGATGATAAGTCTTTACCAATAAGACTTGTTCTCAATCAAGAATCGTTTTAATTCTCATTATATATCAATAACTTAAAGTGCCACTAAGTTGCTATTGCACTATTCTGGGAGTAGACTGGTTAGATTAAAGCAACCAACAGGTAAAGGACTCACAATGAAAGGCGATCCGAAAGTTATCGAATTCTTAAACAAAGTTTTGGCTAACGAATTAATAGCTATTAATCAGTACTTCTTACACGCTCGAATGTATAAAGATTGGGGGCTGAAAGAGCTGGCCGAACACGAATACGAAGAATCGATTGATGAAATGAAGCACGCTGATGTGTTGGTGGATCGGATCTTGTTTTTGGAAGGCATGCCTAATTTGCAAGATTTGGGTAAGCTGCGTATTGGCGAAGATACCAAAGAAATGTTGGAATGCGACTTAGCATTAGAAATGGACGCTATTCCTGACTTACGCACTGGTATTGCCTATTGCGAAAGTGCTCGTGATTTCGTCAGTCGCGATCTTCTACAAGATATCCTAGAAAGCGAAGAAGAGCATGTGGATTGGCTCGAAACCCAGCTTGGCTTAATTGATAAGATTGGTATCCAAAATTATCTTGCCGAAAAGATGGATGAGGATGGCAACTAAATTCAATCAATAAAAAAAGAGGCCTGATCTAAAAAATCACGCCTCTTTTTTTATTACCGTGTTATCGTCATTATAATTTTTACAATTATCAAAAGCGCCATAAATGTTATGACAACTAAAGATTTTCTCCTTCGAATTTCTAAAAGCTCATCTATGATGTCTCCATTTGGCCCAGCAAGTTTAGCGCGCCACAGTAAAAGCCAAATAACTTTTAAATGATACTCCTCACCTTGAACTAATAGTTTTTTATTGCGAAAAGAAATAAACAACAAAAGGCAAGAGTAAATTTTTTTGCTGTTTGCATAAACATTAAAACGGCTTGTTAGACGGTCATATGTTACTTTCCAGTCAAGGCCATTTAACTTATGAGTTTGGAATTGGTAGCGCTCAAATAACATTTTTAGGCTTCTTTTTTTATTGGTATAAACTCTTCTGAACTATCACCATCATATCTTCGTCCTAAATAAACCGCCAAACCGCCCCATACAGAAGCTATGCCAGCTCCTACTAATGAAATAGCGGCAAGGCCTAAGCCTAGCCCTTCACTGAGTAAAGCAAACAACGAGCCGCTGACCGCATCGCCACCACGGTAAACCACAATATCGATAACTGGTTTAGCTTTAAAGCGCTCATCAACACTTACATCAGTAAACAACATCTCTCTCGCAGGTCGAGTGACGGCATAGTTACCTGCTCTTCTGGTGACTTGAAGAGCTAATAACACCACAACTACTGGAGCAAAGGCTAATATGATCATACCTGCCATAATAATAAATGGCACTAAAGCTAAAGTAGCAGCCATGCCAAGTTTAGTCGTTAAGCGCCCTGTTACAAAGAAGGCCAAGCCAAATGTTAGTGTATTGGTGATCCAATCAATGCTACCAAGGATTTGCGTTCTGTCGGCTCTCGAGTAGTCGGCTAGTAAATTCTTCTGCTCGAAGTATACAAAAGAGCCAATAAAAACATAGAGCAATATAAATACAGCTATGCCAAATAAAGTTTTATTGGTAAATATAGCTTTAAAACCTGTCCACCATTGAGCTTTCAATTTAGCTTCAGATAAATCAGCTTCCAGCGCATCATTATGTAAGTCTTCCGACTTTAAGCGATACATATAGATGACCAAAGGAACAACCAGAATTAGGCCGACGGCTGCAATTAACATTAAATTGTCTAGACCTAATTTCTCAGCAAAAATCGTTGGTATGGCCGGCCCAAAAAATGCACCTGCACTTGCTCCTGCTGCTACCACCGAGAAAACGCGCTTTGATTGCTCCTTATTAAAAGTATCAGCCATAAAACTCCAAAAAACTGAAACATGGAATAGGCTAAAGGCACTAACCCATACATAAAAGCTCTTTTCGACAAAAGTTGGATCAGGGAACAGCGGTACTAAAAAATAGAATACCAAAAAACTAACAGCAAAAGCTGTATAAACAAGCGGCACCACATTTTTAAACTTCAGCTTGGAAATGATTAAGCCATATAAGGAAACAATCCCTATACTAATAAAAAACTGCAAGTTCCATAAAAAACTAACTTCTGAGTCCGACCAATCGCTCGCCATTGCATCGCGTACTGGGCGCAACACAAAATAAGACGCCATCAAAATAAAAATAATGGCGAATGAAACCATGGTCGCTTTAAGCTCATTTGGATGAACTTTAGAAACACGATCAATTAACCGCGTTAAAGGATTTGAACTTAACGTCATATTATTTTGCTTCGGCTTGAGGTTCTTTTGGTGCTAACTTTTCTAACTCTTGATCCAAAATACTAATTAGCTCATCACGACTAAAACTAAACTTATGGTCATGATTCATCTGTGCCGCACGCTTTATTAAACCGCGAAGAGCCCACTCACCCTCACCTTTCACAGGCACTACCATATATCGAGCTTTAGGCGAGCTACTAAACAAAGCATCCACTACTGCAGCAGAAACATCATCAGGTTCTTGATAGCGAGAACGATCAGCGGTTAAGTATCGTGTTAACCCTTTAAATTCTTCTTCATATAAACTTTTAAAGTTCTTATCGGCATTTTTTTTCATACGCTTATTAGCATTAGCCGCGATATTTGAATTGTAATTTCCTGGTTCAATAACGCTGACTTTTACACCAAATTTCTGCATCTCTTGCGCTAACGACTCAGTAAAGGCCTCAACAGCAAATTTGCTCATGGAGTAGGCACCAAAAAAACGCCCTGCATTAGCACCTGAAATAGAACCTATAGTACTTATCCGACCTTTACTTTCAATAATCATCGGAGCAAAGGCTTTTGTCACCCGATAAGGGCCAAATAAATTCACATCCATTTGAAATTGAATATCCCCCTCAGACATTTCAATTAGCGGGGCAAAGACTCCTACCCCCGCATTATTAACTAAGCCGTACAGCCCTCTCCCTTGTTTTTGAATAAAAGAAACGGCTTCATCGATATCATCTTGTACTGTCACATCCAATCGAACCGCTTGAATGTTAGGGATTTTATTAAGCTCATCCATATCTTTTTGCTTACGCGCACCAGCATAAACATAATAGCCTTGGTCGGCTAAAGTCATGGCAATGTTCTTCCCAATACCCGAAGTTGCGCCTGTCACCAAAATGGCTTTTTGTTTTTCTTGATCTGCAGCCTTAACGCTGCCTAAAAAAGCAAAGCTGGCAACAATAATTCCAATTAATATATTTCGCATATTCACCCCTGATTTCAAATAAGCAATCACTCTAATCAATCCCCGAATAAGATTCAAACCTCAACTAACGAGCTTTACGTTATATTTACATCGCATTAACAATCAAACATACATTCAATGCGAGACATGCAATACTTAGTTACAGTTTGGCATTTGCTGATGACCGCCCTGCTTGCTAGGGTTATTGACCATTAGTTGGGATTCTTTCTTAGGTTAGAATTTTGGGACAGAATTATTAGGACAAAGTGTTGGGAGTAGGTTATGGCTAATCGTCGTCAGTTTATTAAAAATTCATTAATCGCATCAGCAGGCTTAGCAACCGCTTGTCAGGCCAAGTCGGTTTTGTCGAAATCGAGCAAGTCGCTGAACATTTTGTTTATGGGTGGTACTGGATTTTTAGGGCCGCACACGGTTAAAGCGGCGGTGGATGCAGGTCATAAAGTCACCCTGTTCAATCGTGGCAAAACCAAACCCACCCTATACCCTGAGTTGTTAGCGTCTTTGCCGTTAATTAAAGGCGATCGCAAAACTGACGATATTAAACAACTAAAAGACACCCAGTGGGACTTAGTGATTGATACTTCGAGCTATTATCCACGGGTGGTCAATATGTTGCTGGATCAAGTGGGCGATAATATTGGGCAATACATATTTATTTCGACTATTTCGGTCTATGGCGATTGGACTCAGAAGAATATGGATGAGTCCGCCGCAGTTGGCACTATTGATGATCCAACGACTGAGAAAGTCACTGGCGAAACCTATGGTCCTTTAAAGGCTTTGTGTGAACAAGCTGCCATTAAAAGACTTGGCAAAAAAGCCACTATTATTCGCCCAGGCTTGATTGTTGGCCCAGGGGATAAGACTGATCGCTTTACTTACTGGCCAGTTAGAGTAGCTAAAGGCGGCGATGTACTTTGCCCGAGCGAAGGCAAGGATTTTATCCAGATTATTGATGTGCGCGATCTTGCCGAATGGACCGTGCATTGCGGCAACAAACAAATCAGCGGCGTATTCAATGCACAAACCAATGGCAATGATATGACCATTGGTGAATTGCTGACCAACTGCAAAATGACCTTAAATCCTAAAGCCAATTTGGTTTGGGTGCCGACCGGATTTTTGGAAAAACATTCAGTTGCGCCTTGGGGTGAAATGCCCACCTGGTTCCCGCCAAAAGGTGATTTTGCTGGCGCAGGCACTATGAGCTCAGAACAAGCCTATGCCAATGGCTTAAAGCAACGCCCTTTAAAGACTATTATTAAAGATACTTATGATTGGTTTGTGACGCTTCCAGCTGAGCGTCAAGCCACATTAAGAGCGGGCATAAAAGCAGACAAAGAAGCCAAAGTGTTAGCCGCTTGGAAAGAAAAGAATAGCTAGCTTTTAATTCGATCTGGAAAGTCGGTGAAGACTCCATCGACTTTCCAGTTTTTCAGACGTTCAAAGTCCTTTTCTAGATTCACTGTAAACACATAACTTTTAAGACCTAGTTTTCTAGCCTTATCTATGTGTTTTTGCTTAATATTTTTGACATAAGAGTGAAATGAATAAGCAACTATCTTTTGGCTAAAAGCTAACGCACTTTTATAGTTTCGCTCAGCCAAAACACCAATTTTCACTTCTTTGCTTAATGTTCTGACCTTTTTTAACTCTTTAAACTTAAAAGAAGAAATAATAAAACGGTTTAGTGGGATTGTATTTTTCTTGGAAAGCAAATATTCCATTACCGCTTGAGCTGTTCCTTTTCCTTTAAGTTCAATATTAATCAGCGCCGTCTCACCAATCAGCTCACAGACTTCTGGTAGAGTTGGAACAACTTCGCCTGACTCCCTACCACAGCTTGCATCTAGCTTGCGTAAATCGTCGAAACTGTAATTTTTGAGCTTACCTTTGCCATTAGTGGTGCGGTTGACTTTCTTATCGTGAAACACCACCAGCGCTTTATCATCACCCTTGCCACAAAAACGCACATCAAACTCAATTCCATCCACACCTAACTCAAGTGCTTTACGGAAAGACTGTAAGGTATTTTCAGCTGCTAAACCTGCCGCACCGCGATGACCAAAGATGATCATGGCTTTTCGCAAACACCCTTTGAACCGTGGGATTGATTAAACTTCATCTGTCCTGCAAGCTGCCATTGATTGTTCTTCATATAAAACTTATAAGCGTTAGTATTACTTGGATGACTCTGAGTAAAGGACAACCCTACTCCATCGTATGCAAAAAGTGTAAATAATTTGCATTCATTGTTCTTATCTTCTCTCCCCTTACACATTGCTTCGTACATCAGTAATCTTTGCTCACACCATGATTTGCTCACATCCTCTAAATGACTACAGTCCAGACTTTCAATTGGCTCATAGCTACTAAAATGTACATGACTTAGTTTTCCCTGTTCTGAAGCTGGGATTAATTGCATCAACTGAAATAAAGATAGTTGATCAATTTGTTTGGGGAGCTCCAAGTTTTCACACACATTTAAGCTACTAATTTGAGCTGATGACATAATTGAGAAAATTATCCCTAAATAACTCATTTCCTTGCTCCATAAAAAATGCCGCGCTCTTTATAAGATAACGCGGCATTTAATATTTGCCAATGGAAACTTTAATTATGCTTCTGGAGCTTTCCCGTAGCTTTCGTTTAGAACTTCTTGCAATTCGCCTGACTGATACATTTCTAAAACGATGTCACAGCCGCCTTGTAATTCGCCATCAACCCACAATTGCGGGAACGTTGGCCAGTTAGCGTACTTTGGTAATTCTGCGCGAATATCTGGATTTTGTAGAATGTCCACATAAGCAAATTCATGGCCACACTGCATTAGCGCTTGCACTGCTTGCGCAGAGAAGCCACACATTGGTAGCTTTGGCGAGCCTTTCATATAAAGCACCACCTTGTTGTCAGCAATTTGCTTTTTAATTTGCTCTACAGTTTCATTTACAGTGTTGTCACTCATGGTATTCCTCAAAAGTCTCTTGATACAGCTTAAATAATGGGCGCTATTATACGGATTTCAAGCCTAAAGTCGCGCCAAATTAGCTATAGCTATAGAACTATTTATTTGCAACTAAGGGTTTACAACTCAATGCTTTGCAATGGCTTGATTGATGGTTACAATAGAGGCAAATGATAATCAATATCAATTAAACTAATGAGCCAGCCCCCTATTCTTGAGCTAGAACAAGTCGAATGCCGTCACGATGAACAAATCGTGGTGCAGGATATTGGTTTTACCCTGAAAGCTGGCGAGTCGGCTTGTTTACTGGGCCCTAGCGGTTGTGGCAAAACCACTCTGCTGCGAGCGATAGCCGGCTTAGAGCCTATCTATGCTGGTGAGATCGCCATTCATGGCAAGCTCTGCTCCACTCAATCTCAACAATTACCGCCCGAAAAACGTGAACTTGGCCTAGTGTTTCAAGACCATGCACTCTTTCCACACTTGTCCACTAGCGACAATGTGGCCTTCGGCTTGCGTAAGCTATCTCGTAAAGAAAAAGCCAAAAGAGTCGAAGAGTGTTTGGCCTTGGTTGGCTTGGACGGATTAGGCGAGCGCTTTCCGCACCAGATTTCAGGCGGTCAGCAACAGCGGGTTGCCCTAGCTCGCACCATAGCGCCCAAGCCAAAGTTAATCTTACTGGACGAGGCTTTCTCGAGTCTTGATACGCATTTACGCCGCTCTTTGGCTCGTGAATTGAAAGATTTGCTCAAATCGCAAGGCATTGCTTCGCTGTTGGTAACCCACGATCAGCAGGAAGCCTTTGCAATGGCTGACTACATTGGGGTGATGCATCAAGGCAAGCTGTTGCAATGGGATACGCCTTATAATTTGTACCATCAGCCAGCCGATCCGCAGATCGCCAGTTTTATTGGTGATGGTCATTTTATTAGTGGCGTAATTCATAAGGATATGGATCAAGCAGAGCACTCGGTCGATGAAAAACCTACCGTAAGCACTATTTTGGGCGACTTCCCCATTGCCAATATCCATAACTACCTGGTTAAAAATCAACCAGTAGAAAATGGTAATGGTTCCAAGTACCAATTTACCGATCATGAACAAGTTTTAGTCTTGATGCGACCCGATGATATTACGCCAAATCCAGAGTCAAAATTACGCGCAAAAGTCACTCACAAGGTGTTTCGCGGTGCCATTATTGAATACGAGCTGGAATTGGCCAATCAGGAGTCCCTAAAGGCGCTATTCGCCAGCCACCATGATTATCCGCTAGCCCAAGATATTGGGTTGGACTTGGATGTACAACACTTGATCGTGTATCCTAACAAGGTCGAGCTGTAAAAATTCCTGACAAGCAAAAAAAGTTTTTTTTGCTTGACAAGGCGCGAGGTCAAGCCCAATAAGGGCTAGCGCTCAAGTGCCAAGTTTCACACAATTTATCCACAAGAAATTCCCCTAAATATACCCTTGCCAAGGCTTTAAAAACGCACTATCTTGTATCTGTTAGTAATTAAAACACTATATATGGGCAAATATTGTGCATTAAGAGTTTTCGCTAACTCATTGATTCTTTGTAAAGACAAAGCAAAAGTAAGATTTTATGGTTATTTTTTAAGCAAAAAGAAAATGACCTAGAGCCAACAGAATTTTAATAAGACAAATGACGACTAAAAAGAGGTTCGTGGAGTAATGGAAACCGAAGCCGGTAAGCAAGCACATCAAGGCGCAGATCAAAGCGCCAAGCCAGTAACACCTTCAGAAACGACTAGCCATTTAGACATTCAAGCGACTAAACCAGGGGAAATTCGCGTGATCCGTCGTAATGGCAAGGTAACACCTTATGACGACTCAAAGATTGAAGTAGCCATGACTAAAGCCTTCTTAGCAGTAGAAGGTGGCGCAGCGGCAGCTTCGGGTCGCGTGCATGAAACGGTTAAAAAGTTAACCCAAATGATCAGTGAAGCCTTTAAACGTCGTTTGCCAGCTGGCGGTACTATCCATATCGAAGACATCCAAGATCAGGTTGAATTGGCCTTGATGCGTAACGGCGAACAAAAAATTGCTCGTGCTTATGTACTCTATCGTGAAGAACGCGCTAAAGAACGTGCTGAACGCGATAGCGCCAAGTTAGACGCGATCGTTGGCGATCACCAATACACTGTAACCCTTGAAGATGGCTCACAGCGTCCATTGGATGTACAACGCTTGCACACCGTTGTTTTAGAAGCCTGTAAAGATTTAGATGATGTTGACGCAGAAAGCATCATCAAAGAAACCATGCGTAACTTGTATGATGGCGTAGCAATTAAAGACGTTTATCAAGCGATGGTCATGACTGCGCGCACCATGATTGAGAACGAGCCAAACTACACTTATGTAACCGCTCGTCTATTGATGGACTCGATCCGCACTGAAGCTCTGCAAGCCTTAGGCGTTGCTAAACGCGCCACCCAAGCGGAAATGGCAGCGATTTATCCTCAAGCCTTTAGAGCCTATTTAAAATTAGGTGTTGAGCACGAATTATTAAGCCCTGAATTGTTGAGCTTCGACTTAGAGCGCCTTGCGGCAGCCATTAAGCCTGAGCGCGATATGCAGTTCACTTACCTTGGCATTCAAACCTTATACGATCGCTACTTTATCCACAAAGACGAAGTGCGCATTGAATTGCCACAGGTATTCTGGATGCGTGTTTGTATGGGTCTTGCAGTAAACGAAGATGACCGTGAAGCGCGCGCGATTGAGTTCTACGATAACTTATCGAGCTTCCACTACATGAGCTCAACACCAACCCTATTCAACTCAGGTACTTTGCGTCCGCAGCTTTCAAGCTGTTACTTAACTAATGTTCCTGATGACCTAGACGGCATCTACAGTGCAATTAAAGATAACGCACTACTGTCTAAATTCGCTGGTGGCTTGGGTAACGACTGGACGCCAGTACGCAGCTTAGGCGCTTACATCAAAGGCACAAACGGCAAATCACAAGGTGTTGTACCATTCTTGAAAGTAGCTAACGATACCGCAGTTGCAGTTAACCAAGGTGGCAAGCGTAAAGGCGCGGTTTGTGCTTACTTAGAAACTTGGCACAGCGATATCGAAGAGTTTTTAGAGCTGCGTAAAAATACTGGTGACGATCGTCGTCGTACCCATGACATGAACTCAGCTAACTGGGTGCCAGACTTATTCTTGAAGCGTGTCGCCACCGATGGCGAATGGACTTTATTCAGCCCACACGAAGTGCCCGATCTGCACGACTTGTACGGTAAAGCCTTCGAAGAGCGTTATGAGTACTACGAAGAAATGGCCAAATACGGCAAGATGAAAACTGCCAAGACTATCGTTGCTAAAGATCTATGGCGCAAAATGCTGTCCATGTTGTTCGAGACTGGCCACCCTTGGATCACTTTTAAAGATCCTTGTAACGTACGTTCACCTCAGCAGCACGCAGGCGTGGTTCACAGCTCGAACTTGTGTACTGAAATTACATTGAACACCAAAGCGCGTGAAGAAATCGCGGTTTGTAACTTAGGCTCGGTGAACCTGCCTAAGCACATGAAAGATGGCAAATTGGATCTTGAACAGTTAGAAAAAACCATCAAGACTTCGGTTCGTATGCTGGACAATGTTATCGACATTAACTTCTATCCTGTTGAAACGGCCAAAGCCTCAAATATGCGTCACCGTCCAATCGGTCTTGGCATGATGGGCTTCCAAGATGCGCTTTATATGCAAAGCATTCCTTACTCGTCGGGTGCGGCAGTTGAGTTTGCTGATCGTGCGATGGAAGCGATTTCCTACTTTGCAATCCAAGCATCAACCGACTTAGCGGAAGAGCGCGGCTCTTACGAGACTTATGAAGGCTCATTATGGTCACAAGGTATTCTACCAATCGATTCAGTACAAAAGTTGATTGATGAGCGCGGCAGTGATTTTATCGAAGTGAATCAATCACAAACCATGGATTGGGATACACTTCGTGGTCGTGTTGAAACCGTCGGTATGCGTAACTCAAATGTGATGGCGATTGCACCAACCGCAACCATTTCAAACATCACAGGGGTTTCACAATCGATTGAGCCAACGTACCAAAACTTATATGTGAAATCGAACTTGTCAGGTGAATTCACGGTAGTTAACCCTTACATGGTGAACGAGCTTAAAGCGCGTAACTTGTGGGATAAGGTGATGGTTAATGATTTGAAATACTACGAAGGTAGCTTGAGCCAAATCGACCGTATTCCTGATGAAGTAAAACATTTATTCTCGACAGCTTTCGAAGTTGAACCGAAATGGTTAGTGGAAGCTGCCAGCCGTCGTCAAAAGTGGATTGACCAAGCGCAATCATTGAACCTGTACATGAGTGAGCCATCAGGTAAGAAACTGGATATGGTGTATCGCATGGCTTGGTTCCGTGGCTTGAAAACCACTTACTATTTGCGCTCTTTAGGTGCGACTAGTACGGAAAAATCAACAATTAGCGATGGCAAACTGAACGCCGTAGCCGCAGCGCCAGTAGGCTCTGCTGCGCCACAAGCATGTTCGATTGATGATCCAGATTGCGAGGCTTGTCAATAATCTCAGATTAGTGATGAGCTTCATGATCTAACTCAAGATCAGGCATGCTTAATTATCGATATGATGCAGATGGTTTGAATTCATATCGATGTAAAACAAAAGAGAAGTAAGGGCTGTTAAAGCCTAATGACAACTAGAAGAGTTCGGGGAGATGGTTTTCATTTTGAAAACCCAAACAATATTGAGGGATTTGTTTGCACTCTCCCCCGCTTTTTAAAGTGAACTTTAAAAGAAAATTAATCTTTAACGAGGTAATTATGTTCAATTGGGACGATTATAATAAAGAAGACCAAGTAGAAACGAAAAAACCAGCTCCTGCGGTTGCTGAAAAAGCAGCCCAAATAGCAGAAGCGGCTCAAGAACAAGTTTCGCAAGCAGCGCCTGCAGCTTCAGCAGTCGCGCCTGCGCCTACGGCGACCAATACTCAACAAGCAGCGACTCCAGAAGCAAAAGTTACAGAACCTAAAGCTGACTACTCAAACATTGCAGATCCAACTGAACGCGCTAAAGCAGGTTTAGAAAACTTGGATGTAGCAGCAGGCTTAGAAGATCTAGAAATGGGCGCGGCTCGTGTCACAGTTGATGCCAAGGCCATGATCAACTGCCGTGCTGACTTGAACCAATTAGTGCCATTCAAATACGACTGGGCTTGGCAAAAATATTTAGACGGTTGTGCCAACCACTGGATGCCACAAGAAATTAATATGACTAAAGACGTCGCTACTTGGAAAGATCCAAATGGTCTTTCTGAAGACGAACGTCGCATCGTGATGCGCTCACTTGGCTATTTCTCAACTGCGGACTCATTAGTAGCGAATAACTTAGTATTAGCGATTTATCGTTTAATCACCAACCCAGAATGTCGTCAATACATCTTGCGTCAGGCTTTTGAAGAAGCTATTCATACTCATGCTTATCAATACTGTGTTGAGTCATTGGGCATGGACGAAGCAGAAGTCTTTAATATGTATCGTGAAGTGCCAAGTATCGCTAAAAAAGCCGCTTGGAGTATTGAGCACACTAAAGGTATTTCTAACCCAGCATTCCAAACAGGTACTACTGAATCCGATCAGGAGTTGCTAAGAAACCTTATCGGCTTCTACTGCGTTACCGAAGGTATTTTCTTCTACTGTGGCTTCACGCAAATTCTATCGATGGGTCGTCGCAACAAGATGACTGGGGTTGCTGAGCAATTCCAATAC
>JABXIW010000409.1 GCA_013372875.1 Gammaproteobacteria bacterium
AAGAGAAAATCAGATGAAATAGAATGAAAGAGGCGTACACTTATTCTCTCATTCGTCGTCAGCCTTTTATCTTGTCTCGTCGTAATGCATACGCAACTGTAGACAACGTTTCTATCGAACGAACACCAATTACTTGAAGGAATACCAAACATGGATTGCTCTTTTTCCGCAGATATTCAAACGCGCATTGATAACAAAACCAAACCCTTAGGTGCTCTAGGGTTGCTAGAAAAAGTCGCATTGCAGTTAGCGTTGATTCAAAGCCAAGATCAAGCACAAGCCGTAGAAGAGATTGTTATTTGCAAGCCAACGATGTTGGTGTTTGCTGGCGACCATGGTGTTGCGAAAGAAGGTATTAGCATTGCACCGAGTGAAGTTACCCAGCAAATGGTTGCAAACTTCCTTGCTGGAGGTGCGGCAATTAACTGCTTTTGCGATGTAAACCAAATCGAATTCAAAGTGATTGACTGCGGTATGCTTGCGCCAATCGAAGTCATGGTTCCTGAGTTTAAATCTCATCCGAATTTAATTGAGCAGCGCTTAGGAAATGGCACTGCCAATTTTTCAAAGCAAGCGGCGATGTCTTCTGAACAAGTGGCGCTTGGTTTGGAATATGGTGCAAGAGTGGCGCAAAGCACCATCTATTCAGGATCTAACTTACTGATGTTTGGTGAGATGGGGATTGGAAACACCAGCTCGGCTTCCGCATTATTGGCGGCACTCAGCCCGCTTGAGGTAAACCACTGTGTTGGTCTTGGTACGGGCATCAACTCAGAGCAGTTGAGCCGAAAGTTAAAGTTGGTTGCTCAAGGGGTAAGTCGTTGTCGAGGTCTAGACGCCAAAGCCGTATTATCGCAAGTTGGTGGATTTGAAATCGTACAGATGGTCGGGGCGTTCCTTGAGGCGAAGCGTTTAAAAACGCCAGTGCTTGTCGATGGTTTTATTGTCTCTGTCGCGGCGTATGTTGCCACGTTACTAGACGAAGAAACACGTGACTACATGCTGTTTGCACATCGTTCAGAAGAAAACGGACACAAGTTTGTGTTGGAGTCATTAAAAGCCGAACCTTTGCTGGATTTAGGGCTCCGCCTCGGTGAAGGAACAGGTGCTGCGTTGGCATTGCCGCTATTGAAGGCCGCTGCGCAGTTCTATAATAAAATGGCCAGTTTTGAGAGTGCAGGAGTAACGGTTTAGTGTCTGAGTCAAAAAGTTCACGACAAGCAACGCTACGCTATCAAATGGAGCTATTCCTCTTGGCAGTGAGCTTTTTTAGTCGCTTACCAGTGCCGACTGATTTACCTTACAGCGAAGAGCGCATGAACCAAGCCGGGCGATATTTTGCCTTGGTTGGTGTGATTCTTGGTGTGCTTTGCGCGCTTGTGTTCTACTTCACTCAACTTATTTTCCCTGATTCCGTTGCTCTTGTATTAACCATGGCGTTCAGCCTGTTGCTCACCGGTGCTTTTCACGAAGATGGTTTGACTGATATGGCGGATGGCATTGGCGGCGGTATGACGGTTGAACGTCGTCTTTCTATCATGAAGGACAGCCGCATCGGGACTTATGGCGCCGCAACATTAGTGATGGCGTTGTTGGCGAAGTTTGTCCTTTGGAGCGAGTTGGTGCATTTGCCTGATTTTTGGCTCGTTATTATTGTGGCCTACACCACGAGTCGTGCCCTCGCTGCAACGCTAATTTACGACATGCCTTATGTGAGTGACAGTGACACCTCGAAAAGCAAGCCGCTTGCGAACAAGCAGTCCTCGTCTGAAGTTGCCATTTTGCTGTTTACTGCGGGCGTGGTTTCGCTTTTTCTCGGGGTAATGCAGACATCATTTATCGTCATCGTTTTGTTTGCATTTCGATTTGCATTCAAACGTTGGCTGACTAAGCGCATTGGCGGTTTTACTGGCGATTGCTTAGGTGCAGCGCAGCAGCTTTCTGAACTCTTGGTTTACCTTACTCTAATCGCGTTTTATCAAAATATATGAAGCAGTTAATTCTCGGTGGTGCTCGTTCAGGAAAATCGAAACTTGCTGAACAAACCGCAAGACAGTTATCCGAAAAGCAGAACAAGTCATTACATTATGTCGCTACTGCGTTGCCATTTGATGATGAGATGCGAGAGCGGATTAAGCATCATCAAGCTCAACGTGGGGAAGGGTGGCATGAACACGAATGCCACCTTCGACTTCCTGATTTACTTGCTCATTTTGATGCTAATGACGTTGTATTGGTTGATTGCTTAACGTTGTGGCTGAACAACTGGATTTTTGAGCTAGGTGAAGCCTGCAGTAACGAGTTATTAGAACAAGAGATAGAAAAGCTCACTCAAGCGGTTGAAAATTCTCGCGCGACACTGATTTTTGTCTCTAACGAGGTGGGAATGGGCATCGTGCCGCTGGGTGCTGTGAGCCGCTATTTTGTTGATAATGCAGGGCGCATGAATCAACAGCTTGCTCAAGTATGCTCTCGAGTTACGTTTGTTGCGGCAGGGTTGCCATTGGTTCTTAAAGAATAGGGTACGAAGGTAATGAAAACGCTCAATATCTATCTTATGCGTCATGGAAAAGTAGACGCCGCGCCTGGCTTACATGGTCAGACTGATCTCAAAGTGAAAGAGGCCGAGCAGCAGCGAATCGCCATGGCTTGGAAAACCAAAGGATACGACGTAGCGGGGATAATATCGTCGCCGCTTTCTCGTTGTCACGATTTGGCGCAAATATTAGCTGAGCAACAATTGTTGCCAATGACCACCGAAGGCGATCTGCAAGAAATGGACTTTGGTGACTTCGACGGCATGCCATTTGATTTGCTTACTGAACATTGGAAAAAACTCGATGCCTTTTGGCAATCACCCGCTCACCATTCGTTGCCTAATGCCGAGAGCTTAAGCACATTTTCTCAGCGCGTTAGTCGCGCTTGGTCTCAAATCATTAACGATATCAATGACAACTTGTTAATTGTCACGCATGGTGGCGTAATTCGAATAATTCTCGCTCATGTTTTGGGCGTGGATTGGCGCAATCCTCAATGGTATTCGACATTGGCGATAGGAAATGCCTCAGTCACTCATATAACAATTACTATTGATGACCAAATTTACGCCTCAGTTCGTTCAATAGGCGTGCCTCTTGTAGAAGATTAAAATCAGGCGCTGTTGGCCTTCAACGCGAAACAAATCAAGGAAGAAAAGCAGCCCTAGTCATGGAAGAAATCGGCTTTCTAAATCCTATTTTGTTAGGAGGAAGAGGAAAGACCGATTCGATTACATCAAAAGGAACTCTAAAAAATGACCACTCCTAGTTGGGACTTATCCATCGTTTACAACGACCTTGCCGACCCTCGAATTCAAGACGATATCGCACTTGTTGAGCAATGTATTGACCTGCTGAATAAGCAATCGCAAGATTGTGAAAATGTTGAAGTGATGCAAAATGCCATTCTGACTAACGAAGCAGCAAGTCGCTTGGCGGGCACGGTCTACAACTTCGCAAATTGCTACTCATCAGTGAACGCTACTAACGCCGAAGCGAAAGCGCTTTCTGGTCGTATGATGCGTATTTTCTCTGAATTGTCTCAAGCGTTTAGTGCTTTCGAACTTACCTTAACGCATGCAGATGATGAGTTCATTGCTCGCGTTCTCGATCACGAAAATCCAGACATCAGCGGTCAAGCTTTCTCTATTATGGAGTCGAGAAAACTGGCAGATACACGCTTGAGTATGGAAGAAGAGAAGCTTTTAGCTGCGATGAGTGTCGATGGCAAATCTGCGTGGGGCAATTTGTACGACAACTTGACGGGTTCGTTAAAGGTTACGTTAGACCATGCTGATGGTACTACTGAAGAGCTCGGTTTCTCCCAAGCTGCAAGTATCCTTTACGGTTCAGAGTTTGACCGCCAAGAAGCGGCATGGCGTGGCGTCCAAAAAGCAATGGAAACGCACCAAGAGTCTTTCGCCGCGATTTTAAATGCACTTGCAGGCTGGCGTTTAACTGAAAACAAAAAGCGCTCGACTAAGCGAGAGGTACACTTTTTAGATCCAAGTTTGTACGGTAGCCGCATTCAATCTGAAACCTTGGCTGTCATGATGAAAGTGGCGAAGGACAGTCGTGATATTGGTCAAAAAGCCGGTAAATTGATGGCGCAAGTGCACGGTTTGGATGAGATGAAGCCGTGGAACCACCTTGCTGCAATGCCTGCATTAAGCGGTGATGCTAAAGTCTACGATTTCAATGAAGCAATCGATGTGATTTGCGAAGCGTTTGAAACCGTCAACCCAGAGATGTCTGAGTTTGTGCGTTTAATGGTTCAAAACGGTTGGATTGATGCCGCGCCAAATGCCAATAAACGTTTGGGGGCGTACTGCACTAAACTACCAGCCACGCGCACACCGTTGGTATTCATGACGTGGAGTGGTAGCCGTTCTGATTTGATGACATTGGCTCACGAACTTGGTCATGCCTTCCATAACTGGGTTATTCGAGATCTGCCGCTTTGCCAAACTTACTACCCAATGACACTTGCAGAAACCGCTTCTATTTTTGCAGAGAATATCGTACGCGATCATTTGATCTCGAAAGCAGAAAGTGTGGACGACAAACTCGAAATGCTTTGGGAAGAGTTGTCTTCTGCGCTGGCGCTAATGATCAATATTCCTGTTCGATACGAGTTTGAAAAAGCATTCTACGAACGTCGTCAGGAGGGAGAATTAACCGCTCAGGATTTCTGTAATCTGATGTCAGAAACGTGGGAAGATTGGTACGGAGACGTAATGAGTGAAGCTGACCCCTATTTTTGGGCAAGCAAGCTGCACTTTTCGATTGCCGATGTGAGTTTCTATAACTATCCGTATCTATTCGGCTTCTTGTTCAGTAA
>JABXIW010000133.1 GCA_013372875.1 Gammaproteobacteria bacterium
CATGCATCCCTTTTTGTTTGTGTTGTACCGTCGGAGTACCTAATAGAAAGCTTCGACCTACGCTGGCTCAGCAATTTTCACGGTTGGCTTTTTCGCGAGCTCCGCACTGGAATCTTTCTTATAAAGGTTCTCGTAGCAGTAATTTGTGGCTTCAATGTAGCCTTCTACACTACCGCAATCAAAGCGTTGGCCTTTAAATTTGTATGCCAAGACACAACCAGATTGAGCTTGTTGCATCAACGCATCGGTGATTTGAATCTCACCGCCTTTGCCCGGCTCTGTATTTTCAATTAGTTCAAAGATATCAGGAGTCAGAATGTAGCGACCAATAATTGCTAAGTTACTTGGTGCAGTGCCTGGTTCTGGCTTTTCCACCATGTTATCAATGCGGAAGATATCATCTTTGATCATCTCGCCAGCAATCACACCGTATTTATGCGTTTCTGATTCCGGCACTTCTTGTACCGCAACGATTGAACAGCGGAACTGTTTGTACAGCTCAACCATTTGAGCTAGAACGCCTTGGTCCTCATTCACACAAAGGTCATCCGCGAGAACAACAGCAAACGGTTCATCACCGACCAGTTCACGTCCCGTAAGAATAGCGTGACCTAAGCCTTTCATTTCACGCTGACGGATGTAAGTGTAACTCGCAGAATCAATCAAAGAACGAATATCATCAAGCAGCGCTTCTTTACTTGTACCGCTAATTTGATGCTCTAACTCGTAGTTTTTATCGAAGTGATCCATTAACGAGTGCTTACCACGACCGGTGACGATGCACATACCGTCCATACCGGCTTCAATCGCTTCTTCAACACCGTATTCAATCAATGGCTTGTTCACCACTGGCATCATTTCTTTCGGCATCGACTTAGTTGCAGGAAGGAAACGTGTACCGTAACCCGCAGCTGGGAATAAACATTTTTTAATCATAACCATTACCAACTAAAAAAAGACTCCTCTGAGGGAGCCTATTAGATTATTTTGAATACAAAGACTAATTAATCGCTACCAAACAGGTCTCGGGTGTAAACTTTATCAGCCACATCAGCAAGTTCCTCAACCATGCGGTTAGAAACAATAACATCAGACATTTGTTTGAACTCTTCAATATCGCGGATAACGGCAGAGTGGAAGAACTCATCTTCCTGCAGTACCGGCTCGTAAACCACTACTTCAATACCTTTCGCTTTAATGCGTTTCATAATGCCTTGAATAGACGAAGCGCGGAAGTTATCTGAACCAGCTTTCATAATTAAGCGGTAAATGCCCACAACTTTTGGTTCTCGCTTGAGAATAGACTCTGCGACAAAATCTTTACGAGTGCGGTTTGCATCAACAATCGCTCCGATAATGTTATTTGGAACATCCTGGTAGTTTGCTAACAGCTGCTTTGTATCTTTCGGTAAGCAGTAACCACCATAACCGAATGACGGGTTGTTGTAGTGATTGCCAATACGAGGGTCTAAGCCAACACCTTCAATAATTTGGCGCGCATCAAGGTTATGTGCTTCAGCATAAGAATCCAGTTCATTGAAGTAAGCCACGCGCATCGCAAGGTACGTGTTTGAAAACAACTTAACCGCTTCTGCTTCTGTAGAATCAGTAAACAGAACCGAGATGTCTTCTTTTACCGCGCCTTCAACTAAAAGGTTAGCGAACTTCTCTGCACGTTCGCTGCGCTCACCAACGATGATGCGGGACGGGTGAAGGTTATCGTAAAGCGCTTTACCTTCACGCAAGAACTCAGGGGAGAAGATGACATTCTCACATCCCAACTCTTCCTTGATTCGAGCAGTATAGCCAACAGGAACAGTAGACTTAATAACCATTACTGCATCAGGATTGATAGACATAACATCTTTAATCACACCTTCAACTGAAGAAGTATTAAAGTAATGCGTGACTGAGTCATAATCCGTTGGCGTTGCGATCACAACATATTCTGCATCTTGATAAGCTTTCTGCTTATCGGTTGTTGCGATGAAGTTAAGTTCCCTGTTTTCAAGGAAATGTTCAATCTCAGCATCAACAATTGGAGATTGTTTTTTGTTTAGCAATTCAACTTTTTCAGGAACGATATCTAGTGCAACCACTTCGTGGTTTTGAGCTAACAACATCGCATTAGAGAGCCCTACATAGCCGGTACCAGCGACAGCAATTTTCATGAACAAACCCTAAAACCTCATTTTCTTTAGGATATCAAGAATACTACGTCATCGCACGTGGCATTGATTCAAACTACCTAATTTGACACAACAACTTATATTTTTTATTGAACAGTAACTTTTTCATACCATCAACTTGAGCTAAAATTAGGCGATTATATGTAAAATCACAGTTGGCTATTTTATGTTCCTTGAACTCAGTTTTATCTTTTTCTCTTCTTTTGCAACGCTCTTCTTAATGCGAAAAGTTGCAAAACGAATCGGTTTGGTCGACAAACCCAACGCTCGTAAATTACATAACGGAGCAGTCCCTTTAGTTGGAGGTCTCTCTATTTGTTTAGTACTAGCGCAATATCTAACCTTCAACCCAGATACTATTGAACACAGCTGGCTTTACTTACTGTGTATTTGTGTACTTACGATAGTTGGAGCAGTTGATGACAAAACTGACCTTAGCTTTAAAGTTCGCTTAGGGATTCAAGCAATTTTGTCGATTGTTATGATGAAAGTTGCGGGGCTTGAGCTTAATAATCTCGGAGATATGTTTGGGATTGGAGAAGTGTCTTTAGGTTGGGCAGGCAGTTTAATTACTATAGTAGCAGTAATCGGTGCTATTAATGCATTTAACATGGTCGACGGTATTGACGGCTTGTTAGGTGGGCTATCTATTGTGACATTTGGTGCTCTAGCATTTTTATTGCAAGTTGATAGCCAACATGGTCTAGCTTATTTGTGTGTGGTCATCATTGTAGCTATGCTTCCTTATATCTTTATGAACCTTGGGATACTAGGGAGAGAGCGAAAAGTATTTATGGGTGATGCTGGAAGTATGATGATTGGTTTTACTGTAATCTGGTTGTTGCTAGGAGTTAGCCAAACTGGAAGTTCTGAACCACTAATGCGACCAGTAACCGCTCTTTGGCTGATTGCCGTGCCCTTAATGGATATGGCTGCAATTATGATTCGTCGTATTCGCAGAGGCGACTCTCCATTCAAGCCAGATCGTGAACACCTGCATCATATCTTCCAACGTCTAGGGCTTGGACCAAAACAAACTCTTGTAGCAATATGCTTTATTGCAAGCCTTTATGCTGGTTTCGGGATTTATGGTGAGGCTGCAAATATTTCGGAAGCGACAATGTTCGTCTTATTCATTTCGTGCTTTGTAATTTACTCAATCATTTTGGCGTACATTTGGAAAATTACTAGTTTTGTGAGATCTAAACTAATCAAACGACTCAACACTAGATATTCAGAAAGCTCATAGATCATCTTAACAAGTGTTAAGTGACTTCCTTATGTATTGGTTGCATTGTCTACCGATTAAAATCGATATGTTCGGTTTCTTTTTAAGCTATACCGCCTAAGAAAAAACCGGACATTTTCTCAAACCTACATATCACTTAACCATTCTAAATTGATAGTGAGATTATAATAACTCAATTTATAACAAGATTAACCGAATGAAGCGTGAAAAGATGAGCAATTAACAACGGCGTTGTTGATCAAATCATCTTGAAGAGCAACTGTGCCATATATAACTCACTGTTAGCTTCTAACAGGCATACCTAGTCTTGTGACTTTGTTTATAGCTTTGATATTCGCCATGATTTCGGCCCACTTGAGCGTTGTAACATCTCTAGCTCAATTTTCTGCTTGTTAGTCTTTTATATCGGGACATTGCCGTCTCAGATAGTGAGCGCTATCAACGGGATACAACCTTTCTTTTTCAAAATATCGTGGTAATCTTTGGTGTCATATGCTCCATCAGCAGATACGGCGGTGACCTTTCTGCGTAATGGATTAAACAATGTAGATAGCAATTCACTATCACCACCATTGACGAGGCTGACTTCGGCACTGATAGCTTTATGGGTACCTACACCAACAGCTAAGTGCAGTTTGCACCATGTTCTGCGTTTTTCAGCGCCATGCTTTTTCACTTTCCATTCACCCTCACCACATACTTTGAGACCAGTCGAGCCAATGACGATATGGCGTATAGCCCCTCTAGATTTACTGCGATATCTGACCTGAACCGTTTTCGATCGTTTACTGATGCAGGTGTAATCAGGGGACGTCTGGGGAACATTTAATAGCTTGAAAATCGAGTTGATAAGACCTTGGAGTTCGCGTAATGGCAGAGAGACTATACCTTTAGTTTCGATAAGCTGTATCGGAGTACAGGAAGCCTCTACCACGCTTACATGATGGGTTTGCACTGCCATTCATTTATTGCTGCAGAGTTATCTATCTAGAATGTAACAGAGCCACGTTCACACAGAGCCTTATTGTACTCCGCCCAGTTAGTTATATTCTTCTTTTCTTTCACCATGTCACCACCGCACTTAGTATCATAAAGGATCAGATCGCAGGGCTTGGAAA
>JABXIW010000084.1 GCA_013372875.1 Gammaproteobacteria bacterium
GAACAAAGCTCTTGTCGATTTTGATGGCATCAAAAGGGTACTTCTTCAAATAACTGAAAGAGGCGTAGCCCGTACCAAAATCATCAAGTGACAATGTCACGCCAAGTTTATTCAATTTTTTAAGGGTTGTTCGTGCGACCACTTCATCAGCAATTAACGCACTTTCCGTCACTTCTAACTCAAGAAAACGTGCCGGAAGGTGGAACGCTTCGAGAAGGTGTTCCACTTGCTCGGCAAAATTCACGTTCTGCAGTTGAATAGGAGAGACATTTACCGCAACTTTGAAATTATCGAATAACTCAGACCACTGTTTGGCTTTGTCGATAGCAGTACGCAAAACAAACGAGCCAACTTCAAATATGAGCCCATTTTGCTCAGCCATGTGGATCAGCGCTTCGTTAGATACATCCCCTAAAACGGGGTGACGCCAGCGTAATAGCGCTTCTGCACCTATCCATTTGTGCGTATGAGGGTTCACTTTCGGTTGGAAATACAACATTAAATCGTCATTGCGTACCGCTTGGAGCAGATAACTTTCGAGCTGATTATGGTTGTTCAACTCATGCGTGTGGCTCTCACAGAAGTAACTGTAAGCCTCACCCGACTCTTTACATAGTAACATCGCGTAACATGCATTTTGTAGAAGTTGTTTGGCGCTGCTCGAGCGATGAGCCTGAACTACGCCAACGTAGGAGTGCAAATGCACTTCTGTGTCATTGATGTAGAAGTTCCCCACGCTGATATTGGTGATTTTATCGAGCAGATTATGCAGTTTCGAATCAGCATCTTCTCCCCATAACAAAAGCACTAAGTCGTTTGAACTTGGGCGACCAGTAATGAAGTAGTTTGAATCGTTCGTCCCAAGGCGCTTGCGAAATTCTTTGAGGATCTCATCAAACGCTTCAAAGCCGTATCGAGTTTGTATGCTACGCGCATTACTAAAGCCCACATTTATAACAATTAAAGACTGATGCCCGTGTTCTAGGGATTGAAGCGTATCTTCAACCACCGCTTCCAGTGCGGCGCGATTAAGAAATCCGGTACCTTGGTCATGGGTTTTCTGGTAGTTAACTTGTCTTTCAGCGGCTTTGCGGCGGTCAATTTCTTGAGTGAGTGAAAAGCTGAGTTGGGCGAGGTCGGTGGTTCGGTTTTCTACTCGATTTTTAAGTTCGCTGTTAAGTCTCAACAGTTTGTATTGCTGGTAGACAACAGCAAGTTGAGCTTCTATTGAGTCCTTGAACGTGTTGAGTAATTGCCGGTAAGTTTCGCTGTACTCATTGGCTTTGGAGTCCAACATACAAATGGTTCCAAACGTTTCTCCATTTGGCCAAAACAACGGCAAACCACAATAGGAAAGCATACCAAGTTTGATGTCCGGGTTATTGGCCCATTTTTCATCGGCAAGGGCATCGGGAACAACCAGTTGGCTTTTGGTTTCAATGACATGTTCACAGTACAAACCATGTCCAAGATCTTCTTTGTCACCAACTTTATATGGATTACCTTGGGTGTCGCTTGAGGTATTTACTTCGATGTGGTTTTGATGCACTCGCATGATAAGCGTGGTTGGCACGTCTGCAATCTTTGCGAGGAGATTGACGATATCCTGCCAGCTTCGCTGCATGGATTCAGGAATCTCATAATCTAGTGTTTGAAATCTCCCCATAGAGGCCTTCCTTTCCGGTAGTTTCACATCCTGTGAATCGAAGATTTATGCAGTAGTAATTGTTATAACATTAGTCGTTTTACTTAAGTATAGGGTCGCCCACAGACGAAACAAAAAAAAGTCCTGAAAACCTTTCAGGACCCTAAATTGTTGGAAGCCATCTCAAATATGAAACAAATTTGACGAACTTATGGCTTAAGTGACGCCAAGGTTTCTAACGAAATGTCTTGCGAGTAGTCTACATCGTCAAAGTTAAAGCCGTTGAGTTTCATGAACTCGTCTTTAAAGCCTTGGTAATCACCAATCTCTTTAAAGTTCTCCGCATTCATTTGTTCTAATAAATGACTCACTTCAGCCTGCGTTTGCGGATCCAGTTCTAAATCATCAATTCGAATCAATCGCTCGCCATCAACAGGAACTTTAGGCTGATCGTAAAGCTTCGTCGTGAACAGACGTTGCATTTGTTCGATGCAGCGTTCATGCGTGCCTTTCTCTTTCATTACTCGGTATAGAGCTAAAAGGTAAGGGCTCAGAGCAGGGATGAAAACACTGGCTTTCGTTACCAAAGCTTTACACACCGTGGCGTAAGCACCACCGTCGAAGTTAGCCAGTTTCAGATTCAATGCATGGCTGGTTTGGTGCAAATCAATTTTGGCTCGGCCTAAAGTACCATCGAGATAGATTGGGTGAGTAACTTCTGGGCCCATGTATGAGAATGCAATGGTTTTGCAACCTTGAGCGACGGATTCAGTGTTGATGAGAGTATCAATCCAGCTTTCCCAATCTTCACCACCCATTACCTTAATGGTCGCTTCTGCTTCCTCTTCGGTAGCAGGCTCGAGCGTGGTTTCAACCCATTGATCATTTTCAAGTAAGATGGAAGCGCCAGTAACCGATTCACCAATAGGCTTAATCACACTGCGCCAGAACGTATCTGAATGAGGTTTTGGACGAACGCCCGCTGCAAGACTGTAAATCACCAAATCGACTTCACCTTCAAAGTAGGTTTCGATCGCTTCGATAACTTCATTACGGACAGAGTCAGAGAATGCATCACCAACAATATTGATTGCAGTGCGTCCTGCATGTGTTGCTTCTTGTTTGAAAAAGATGTTGTTGTACCAGCCTGCGCTGCCAACCCCTTTCTCAGATGGACCTCGTTCAAACGAGACGCCAATGGTGTCTGCTTCAGCGCCGCCAAACGTTAGGGCAATACGTGCTGCTAACCCAAAACCGGAGGAAGCACCAATAATTAAAACTCGTTTAGGGCCGCTTTTGATCTGCGGGGCTTTTTTTACGTATTCAATTTGCTCTTTTATGGATGCATGGCAACCGTGTGGATGCGCAGAGCGAGCAACAACACCTTGAATTAACGGTTCTATTCGCATTGTTGTGATCTAACCTCGGTGAGTGGAATTCTGGTTAGATTAACGTAAAGTTAGGTAAAA
>JABXIW010000220.1 GCA_013372875.1 Gammaproteobacteria bacterium
GGTCATACCACAAGGAGATAACTTTGAAACTCAAACTCATAGCAGTGTTTCTTTTTACTCTAATTACCCTGCCGATTGCTTCAGCCAACACCGCCACTGGCTATACGCAAACCAAATACCCCATTGTGTTGGTTCATGGTTTATTCGGCTTTGACTCGCTGGCTGGCGTGGATTATTTCTTTGGTATCCCTCACTCATTAACCAAAGATGGCGCTACAGTTTATGTGGCACAAGTTTCTGCGACAAACAGTAGCGAAGCCCGCGGTGAGCAGCTTCTTTCTCAAGTCGAAACCTTACTCGCCGCCACAGGTGCTAGCAAAGTGAATCTCATTGGTCACAGCCATGGTGGCCCAACAGCGCGTTATGTAGCTTCTGTACGCCCTGATTTAGTGGCTTCTGTCACCAGTATCGGAGGAGTGAACAAAGGCTCAAAAGTCGCAGACTTAGTACGCGGCACTGTTCCAGAAGGATCGGGGACAGAACTGTTAGCCGTTAAACTCGCGCAGGGGTTAACCACTCTGATCAATCTGCTTTCAGGTGGTTCAGATCTTGATCAAGATCCACTGGCTTCGTTAGCCGCATTAACGACGGAAGGCTCGCTAGCTTTTAACCAACATTACCCTGAAGGCATTCCAACCAGCGAATGTGGCGACGGTGATTTGCTGGCACCGAACGGCGTGTATTACTACTCATGGACCGGATCATCCACTTTTTCCAACGTTTTCGATCCGACAGACGCAGCCATGATGGTACTCGGCTTGGCATTCGATGGGCCAAACGATGGACTCGTTGGCGCATGCAGCACTCATTTAGGAAAAGTCATTCGTGATGATTACAAAATGAATCACTTGGACGAAATTAACGGTTTACTCGGTATCCACCATCTTTTTGAAGCCGACCCCGTCACGCTGTATCGCCAGCATGCGAATCGTTTGAAACTGCAAGGTCTGTAACAGGAGTTCCCCATGAAGAAAGTCGCTCTTATCGCTGTGCCCATTCTTTCGCTTCTCGGTGTGGGAGCGGCTTCCCTCTACGTATCGGACTCACCACAATCCAAGATGGCTCAATCGCAACATGACACTACTATCGACCTCTCCTCTCAGAAAGACTTTTTTGAGTTCTCATTGAGCAGCTTGGGAGAACATAGCCTTGAAGAAATCCAAGAAAATATTGAAGAAAGTATCTCGCAGCAAAACTCACTAGGCATTGATGTTGAGTTGTTTCAAACCTATCTCGCGTACAAACGGGCGCTTTCTAAATTAGAACCACTTGAAGATACGACGTTGTCATTAAGCCAATTGCAACGGCTGAATGAAGCCATTCTAAATTTGCAACTTGAATACTTTAACGATCAACAAATTTCCCAACTATTTGATGAAGAAAATCGACTACGCCAACTCGCAATAGAGAAACTGGTGATTAAAACGTACGAGCAAGACTCTGATTCTCAGCAACTACTACTCAACCAAGCGTTGTCTGAACAACCTGAGTACATCCAGCAAAGTGAACGCAACAATGCCTTAACGAGGCAACTCGACCAAACCGCATTACTCAGTTCACAGGATAAGTATCTTGCTCGCGTCGAGTTGGTAGGAGAAGAAGGTGCGCAAAGGCTGCAAACATTGGATGAACAACGAGCGACGTTTGAAACAGAGCTGACAAATTACCTAGAAAAACGTGCAGATATTCTTGATGATGAATTTTTGGGTCGCGAACAGAAGCAGTTAGAAATTGCTAATTTGAGGAAGCAAAGCTTCGAGACAACTCAATGGCGCCGTATCGAAGCCTTGGAACGTATTCATGACAGCCAGAACTAGCGTTACTGGTTTTGTTTTTTAGGACATCCAACGATGTGGTCATCCACCATGCCAACGGCTTGCATAAAGGCATAACAGATGGTTTCACCGACAAACTTAAAGCCTTTCTTTTTGAGAAACTTGCTCATGGCTTTGGACTGTTCTGTCGAAGCAGGTACGTCACTCATTTCATGCCACTGATTTACCACAGGCTTTCCATCGACAAACTGCCACAACGCCTCTGATAAGCTGCCATATTCAGCAATAAGTGCTTTGGCTGCTTTAGCGTTGCTAAATACCGAATTGATTTTGCCGCGATGCTTCACTACATCGAAGTTTTCGACGATGAACTCGGCACGCTCTTCATTTCTCTGTACCAACGCGTCCAAATCATAGTTTTCAAACGCTTCTCGGTATCCTTCACGTTTTTTCAGAATCGTAATCCAACTCAATCCTGCTTGCGCACCTTCCAACGTAATAAATTCGAACAACACTTTGTCGTCATAAACCGGAACGCCCCACTCTGCATCGTGATATTCGCGCTCTAGAGGGTGGTTCATCGCCCACGCGCACGTTTTGTGTTCTGTCATTTTTCGTCCTTATAAAAAGCGCCTCTAACTCACCAGCTAGAGGCGCTGAACTTTACATCGTTACTTTACATTAAGCCTATTTCGGCACCGACACTTTATGGAACAGACGATACAACACTGGCACGACAATAAGTGTCAGGATGGTGGCAAAACCTAAACCAAACATAATCGTTACCGCCATCGGTTTAAAGAAGATATCAGGTAGAAGAGGAATCATACCCAAAATGGTGGTGATCGCTGCCATACACACTGGGCGAACACGACTGACTGCCGCATCAACCACTGCGTCATACGCCTCTTTCCCCGACTTCATCTCAATTTCAATTTGGTCGAGCAGAACAATGCCGTTTTTGAGTACCATACCGGATAAGCTCAAAAAGCCCAGCAACGCCATAAAACCAAACGGCGTATTGAGTGCCAACAAGCCGGTGGTGACACCAATCAATGCCAGTGGCACAGTGAGCCAAACAATCAGCGGTTCTTTAATCGAGTTGAATAGGAACACGGTGATCAAGAACATGAACAAGTAGCCCATCGGCATCGTTGTGAACAGAGACTCTTGAGCATCACCTGAAGACTCGTACTCACCACCCCATTCTAGAGAATAGCCAGGTGGCATTTGAATCGCTTCGATTTGCGGCTGTAGGCGTTTTTGCAACGTCGATGCGGTTTCTTCACCGAGAATATCAGGGTCCGCCATCACAGTAAGCATGCGCTTACGGTTCTTACGCACGATGATAGGGTCTTCCCAACGCATGTCGTAACCCATTGTGACTTGCTGGAGTGGGATAAACTCACTCTGCGCAGGGCTCCAAATTTTCATGCCTTCGATGTTACGAATATCGATACGCTCGTCTTCTGGTAAACGCGCCACAATAGGCATCAACGTAGTACCGTCACGGTAAAGACCTATCGTCATTCCCGAGAACGACATCGATAAGAAATCATCCACATCAGATTTAGTGATACCGTAACGACGCGCTTGGCTTTCGTTGAACTGAGGCTCAAGCACTTGAGTACGCTCACGCCAATCGTGGCGAATATTGGTCGCGCCCGGATCGGCGTACATGATATCCATTACTTGCGCCGCAATCGTGCGAAGCACCGTTGGATCAGAGCCGATAATACGCGCTTCAATTTTCGCGCCGCCACCAGGGCCCAATTCAATCTGTTTGAGCTTGTAATTGATCTCTGGATAGTTGGCTTTTAGGTGATCCCTAAACCGTGCCATTAACGGCGCAAGCGCTTCGTAGTTATCAACTCGCGTAGTGATTTCACCATAAGCGGCATAGCTTTTTTCCGGAGCATACGTCAGCATAAAGCGTTGCAGACCTTTACCCGCAGTTGTTGTGATGTGATCAACGTGCTCTTGCTCAGCAAGCCAAGATTCCAGTTCTTTTAGCTTATCGTTAGTCGCACGAATATCTGTACCTTCCGGTAGCCACACATCCAGTTGGAAAATCGGCGTGGTTGAAGATGGGAAAAACGATTGTTTTACCAAGGTAAACCCATAAACACTTGCACCAAGCCCAACAATCAAAACCACGACCGTTAACCACGCGCGACGCATGCAAAACTCTAAAAACTTTTTATATGCCACAAAAATAATGCCGTTATATGGGTCGTTTTCCTCACCTTCACCTTGCTTGATTTTCTGTCCCTTAAAGAAAATATCGGCAAAGAACGGCGTTAGAGAAATAGCGGTAAACCAACTCAGCATGAGGGAAATCAGCAGCACCGTAAACAAGGTGCCACAATACTCACCCGTGGAGTCCTCAGACAAACCAATTGGCGCAAATGCCGTTACCGCAATTACAGTTGCACCCAATAGCGGCCATTTGGTTTGAGTGACGATATCCGTCGCGGCTTGTAATCGCGTTCGCCCTTTTTGAGTGCCGATTAATATCCCTTCCACAACCACGATAGCATTATCCACCAACATACCGAGTGCGATAACCAATGCACCCAGAGAGATGCGCTGCAAGTCAATCGCGAGATATTTCATGAAGATGAACGTACCTAAAACCGTGAGTAGCAAGATCAGGCCTATCAGTAGACCCGAGCGCAGCCCCATAAAGAACAGCAATACAATAATTACGATGCCAACCGCCTGCGCCAAACTGATCACAAAGCCGCTGACCGATTTATCTACCTCTTTCGGTTGGCTGTAAATCTCTGAGATTTCGACACCAACCGGTTGTTGATACTTCAACTCTGCAAGGCGACGATCAAAGGCCTTACCGACTTCAACCACGTTGACTCCTTGGGCAAACGACACACCAACGTTCAGCGCTAAGCTGCCATTAAAGTTGATGATGTTACTCGGCACTTCAACATAGCCACGTTTAATTTCCGCTACGTCTTTGAGGAAAATAAGCCCTTGCGCGCCAGATTCGGTGATCAACAGATCCCCTAACTCATCAACGCTTTGGAACTCACCCGTAGGCTGAATTCGAATGTACTCATCACCAATACGAATAGCGCCAGCATCGGACACAATATTTTGCGTGGACAGCAAGTTAAAAACCGTATTTGGCGACAAACCAATACTGCTGAGCTTCTTCATCGAAACTTCAATAAAGACTTGCTCTTGCTGCTGACCAGAGACAGAAACCTTGCTGACGCCATCGACCAGTTCAAGTTCACGGCGTAAGTAGTCGACATAATCCAGCAACTCTTTATAGCTGTAGCCATCCCCTGTCACTGCCAACAAGATGCCGTACACATCACCGAAGTCATCAATAACCTGAGGCTCATTAACACCTGGAGGTAAGGTGACTTTTAAGTCATTCACTTTTCGACGCAATTCATCCCAAATTTGTGGTAAATCATCGGGACCATAGTTGTTTTTCATCGTCACGGTGATCTGAGATAAACCACGGTTGGAAATGGAGTTCACTTCGTCAACGTAAGTCAGTTGCTGGATGGCTTTTTCCAGCGGGTACGTCACTTCTTCTTCCACCTGTTGCGGCGTCGCACCTGGGTATGACGTCACTACCATCGCATCTTTGATGGTAAAGGCCGGATCTTCTAAACGTCCCAACCCGAAGAAGGCAGCAATACCACCAATCAAGAAGATCAAAGACACCATCCAGCTAATCACGCGATTTCGAATGAAATAAGCCGCAATGCCCGTTACGTCATCATCACTTTGAGGCACTTTGTTTTGCTCGCTCATAAACCAGCCTCCTGCTTAACCACTTCCACTTTCA
>JABXIW010000047.1 GCA_013372875.1 Gammaproteobacteria bacterium
CGGTCTATCATACTTTATGTTTTCTATCCGCAGCTGCAATGCTAATTGCTTTTGTAAACAGCAAGATAGGAAAGATGCAAACCACTATAGCCATTACGGCTGGTTCAATGGTTCTTTCTCTACTTATTTTGATCGCCGGTCAAAACAACTGGTTTCACCTTACGGAGATTGCAACCGAGACGGTAACAAGAATCAACTTTGAAGACTTTTTGTTGAAAGGCATCCTTGGATTTTTGCTTTTTGCTGGCGGCTTGGGCATCAAGCTACCCAACTTAAAAGATCAAAAGTGGGAAATCACGGTATTGGCTCTTGGAGCAACCCTGTTCTCAACCTTCTTCATCGGCTTTGTTCTTTATGGCCTTTGTATGCTGATCGGCATACAGTTTGATTTGGTTTACTGCTTGCTGTTTGGCGCATTAATCTCGCCTACCGACCCGATTGCCGTTCTAGCTATCGTTAAAAAGTTAGATGCACCTAAACGTATCTCGACACAGATCGAAGGGGAGTCACTATTCAATGATGGCTTCGGCTTGGTTATTTTCGTCACGCTTTTCACCATTGCATTTGGCTCAGAAGCACCAACAGTCGGTAGCGTCACTCTACTCTTCATCCAAGAAGCGATTGGCGGGATCGTCTATGGCTTTCTATTGGGCTTAGTATTCCACTACCTAATCAGTGCTACTGACGATCACTCAATGGAGCTACTACTTACCATCGGTGTTCCTACAGCGGGTTACGCATTTGCTGAGTACATTCATGTTTCAGGCCCACTTGCGATGGTAGTGTCGGGAATTATGATCGGTAACTGGACTCGCTTTATTGGCTTCTCTAAAGAGAGTGAAGACCACCTAGACCACTTCTGGGAGTTAGTAGATGAGTTCCTAAACGGCGTGCTATTCCTATTAATTGGTATGTCGATGCTGCTATTTAAGTTCCATGAAGAAGACTGGATCATGATGGCAATTGCAGTCCCTCTGGTGCTAGCCTCTCGCTATCTCAGCGTCTTTATCTCATACATAGGCTTTAAACGTTACAGAAAATACAACCCATGGTCAGTAAAAATTTTGACTTGGGGTGGCCTACGTGGCGGCCTAGCGCTAGCAATGGCACTTTCAATTCCATCAGGAATTTGGGTGGTTCAAGACAAGCTGATCGATGTAAAAGAGATCATCCTTGTAATGACCTATTCGGTTGTGGTGTTCTCTATCCTGATTCAAGGTTCAACCATTACACCAATGATTGAAAAGGCGAAAGCTGAAGAAAAAAAGATGGAAGATGAAAAGCTAGCTCAAAGCTCTTTAGCAGAACAAAGAGAACAAACTGAAGCCTAATTCCATTCTCCCCATATTTAAAAAGCAGCCTTAGGGCTGCTTTTTTATGCTCTAAAATTCGAAGACTTCACCAACAATATTATCTAGAAACCTCCCCGTTCTACTCTCCTCAGAGCGAAGCCCAAGCCTAATAACAATCTAAGTAAAAATATGATCCAATTGAGGCGATTCAGATAAAAATGAGCCTGCTGGCCCTTGCTCATCTCAAATGATGTATATTCACGCACACAAATCGTCAAGTTTCTCAAGGTAAGTCGAACTAGTATCAATAAATGGGTTCAAACCTTTCTTGAAGAAGGGCTAGAAGAACGGTAAGAAAAGCCAATAATACACAAGGCGGACGACTGACTGGTTCCGATATCCACGCTTTTATCATGAAAGAATTTGGCGAGTACTACCGCCCTGACTCTATCTATTACCTACTCGACCACATGGGATTTTCATGGATAACTTCCCGCTCAAAACACCCCAAACAACCTCAACAAGCACAAGACGATTTTAAAAAATTCAAAATCGAAACGATCAGGACAGTGTGTTGATGTCTGGTTTCAGGACGAAGCCAGGTTTGGGCAACAAAACACGACAACACGCTTATGGACTGAAAAAGCAGCTCGCCCAAGAGCCGTGAAGCAACAACAATTCGTGTATGCTTATCTGTTCGGTTCAGTCGTCGCAGCAGAGGAATTGGTGAGGCTATCATTGTCCTTGGGTTCATAAAGACATCATGATAGAGCACTTAAAACAAATATTGGCAGTCACGGAGGAGGGATGTCGCGCCGTCGTTGTTATGGATGGTGGAGGATGACGTACAGAAGAAATTGCCAATGACTTTAAAATGTCAGTGTCATCAAACTTTCACCCTATTCTCCAGAGCTAAACCCTATCGAACAAGTATGCCGTTGCTTGAGGCAACGCTATTTAGCCAACCAATCTTTTACTGATTACCACGACATCATCTCCAAGTCTGCGATGCATAGAATCGAATCGGTTTTGGATTGCTCCAAAAGAATCACCAAAATGCATTCGTAAAAATGGATAGACCTAACCAGTTAATTTTCAAGATTGGTATAATAACGGTATGGAGAAATATCTTCAGCTCAGAGCTACAGATGTAAACTACCACCTTCTAAAGAAGGTGGCTTTGTGTGAGCCCCCTAAAAGGGGGCCTAGACCAGAACCTCGATGTGGCACCGCAGTCTCTCTTCACTCTCCAACACTAAATTTATGGCATCACTTATAGAGTGC
>JABXIW010000376.1 GCA_013372875.1 Gammaproteobacteria bacterium
AAGATAAATACCCGGTACGGCAACTTTGTGAATTTTTTGATTGATCGGGTTTTGATGGCTTTCACCGTAGGCTTCTAACCAGTCAGATAGTGCTCGCATATCACTTCCCTTTTTACGCAACTTCTTTTTATATAGCCCGAGCTCAAAAAAGGTGCGAGTTTTTCAGCGAGCAATTGATGGTTTTCGTTATTGCCTAAACGCTTTCCTGAAATGCTATTTGGCTTCAGTGTCCAAGCAATGTACGTTGCGCTTTGGGCAGTTTCGCTACAACCAAATCATAGGAGCGCTCGCACAAGTCTTGAATGAGACCATCTTCGGCATCACCATTGAAATACACTGTGACCCAATGGCGTTTGTTAAGGTGGTAGCCCGGTGTGATGTCGGTAAACTGGGACGTTAGCACTTCTCCATCTTCCGGTTTCACTTTAACACTGACGTATTCTCGACCACCACGCTCCGCGATTATCGCGAACATCTTGCCTTTTACTTTGAACACAAGCGCGTCAGGGCCGAAAGGGAAGTCACTTTCGGCGCACATAAATGCCTCTAAATACGATTCCAATTCTTTGATATTCATGCTCATTCCTTAGCTTTTTTGCGATGAGATTCGCTATTCAAATTGAGGCAGTAGTAACTTTAACGCCTGATTCACTTGTGACTTTTCGTCCGCCGACAATCCACTAATCAAACTATGTTGTACATCCACATGCTCTTGGATCAACGACTCAATCAATGCCAAGCCTTCAGTTGTTAGCTCAACAGTAACACTGCGTCGGTCTTCTTTACTGTGCTCTCTGGCAATAAAGCCTTTCTTTTCTAGCTTGTCTAAGCGGTTGGTCATCGCTCCGGACGTGAGCATCATCGACGCAATCAACTCTGATGGGGTGAGACGGTAAGGCGCTCCGGCACGGCGCAGCGTGGCTAACACATCAAATTCGCCCATTTTCAGGTCATATTGTTTGTGCAGATCAGCGACTCGACACTCCATATGTTTAGCAATGCGCATTAGCCTACCCATAATAGCCATTGGTTCGGTATCAAGATCTGGTTTTTCCTTCGCCCACTGCGTTACTACTCTATCAATTGCGTCCACGAGTTTTCTTTCTCCAATACGAATTCGGCCTGACGATTTATTTTAACATAAAGATACTTTACAAAAAGTAATCTAGCGCGTACCTTTACAATTAATTATCTCAACGTAAAGATATTTTACATGAACATATTGCTCGCAATGATCCCCGCATTTTTCTGGGGCACTACTTATGCCGTTACGCAGTTCACTCTTCCAGACTGGCCGCCTGTGTTGCTGGGAGCACTGCGGGCACTGCCAGCCGGACTACTGCTACTGGCAATCAAACCTTCGCTGCCCAAAAAGCACGAATGGAAAGTGTTATTGGTATTGGGCACGATTAACATCGCCTTCTTCTTTGGCCTCATTTTTGTGATGGCGTTGACCCTACCTTCTGCAATTTCCGGTGTCGGCATGATTTCTGTCCCCGTCTTTGCCATGTTGTTTGGTTGGGCGGTTTACAAACGTCAGCCTAGCGCAATACAAGGTATTAGCGGCGCAGTGTTGATTGCGTTAGCGTGGTTCTTGTTCGATCCAAGCTCAATCTCGCTCAACCCTATCGGCTTAGGGGCGATGCTGGCGGCCATCATGTGCATCGTGATTGGCAGTAGCGTAACCAAATCACTCGGCACAAAAATGCATTGGTGGACGGTACTCACGTGGCAGTTGATTTTGGGTGGAGTATTGCTGTCTATCGCCGCGGCTGTGTTAGCTATCATCAATCCGCAGCCTTATGTGCATGCCGTACAGAATATAGATATGACCAACACACTCGGGCTGCTTTGGGTCATTGTGCTCAACACCGCGCTAGGCTACGGCATGTATGTGTGGTTGTTGCAACGCATGTCTGTGGTCGACTTTACGTTTGGTGGCATTGCCAACCCGATTGCAGGGATCGTCTCTGGGTTATTGCTGTTGGGTGAAAACTTTACCCCACTCCAATACAGCTTGATGGTGGGTATGATTGTGATGTCTTTACTACCTCAAATTTTAACGTCGTTGCACGCAAGAAAAGAAGCAATAACGGTTTAAGTAATCATCCCCCATCATATTCAAGAGAACGCCCGATTTTGTATCGGGCGTTTTGTTATTCAATACGATCAACTCGCTCTGAGCTGGGCTTGTTTTCGATAAGCAAGCGGTGTGGCACCATATTCTTTTCTGAAACAGGCACCAAAATAAGAGGCATGCTTAAAACCACATAGCTCAGCTATTGCACTGACACTCGCGTCGCTATTGCACACCATTTGTTGTGCTGTATCTAGTCGTGCAGCCTGCAGCACGTCAGTAAACGTCGTCCCTTCCTTGTTCAACTTTCTTTTTACCGTCGACTCACTCATGTAAACCAGTTTCGCAATTTCTTTGAGCGTCCACGGCTTCGTTAGATCTTTAGAAATCAGCGCGCGAATACGTGAAGACAACGAAGAATATGAACGAGTTTCTGCCTGACTGGCGCTCTGCTCAAAGTGCATCAACAAATACAAAAGCATGCTGTTGATATCGAGCAATTCATCGTTTGAACGGTTACCACAGCCCTTTTCTACCATTGCTTTTAATGCAGAGTAGATATCCACGATTCCTGGACGTAAAGTGAAACTCACCGCCACATTCCCCGAGAACACGCCATCGCAAAGCTCGCGGAAGTTCAACTGTTGATTGAGTTTTTCAATGAAACACGCAGCCAGTCTGAAACCCGAAATATTGGCATTTTCTACAAACGAATTGATGGCGATTTGCCCTTTGAAATCCGCGCCAATAGCGACCAAGCAAGGTGGTTCGATAAACTGTTTAATACCTTTAGAATCACATAACTCCAAAGCACAGTTATGGTTTAAGACAATGTAAAAATCCGTCGAACTAATATCAAACTTTTGATTTATCGGACAGTGTTTCACCTGCCCGTCAAGAACCTCAATCAAAGCCTTCATTTACATTTCCAAAATGAGTGTCAACGCTATCTTGAAACGATATGAACAAAGTGTGTGAATGTTAGTTCTCGCGGTCAGAGAGTCAATTTGATATTTTTTAATCAGCGTTCAGAAATACTGAACGCTGAAATCGGTTAGCTAACCAGAGTAATTTCGACTCTTTCTTTTCCTTTACCAACGTTTTTACGTTTTAAGGCAATGCAGCCAACTTCAGAGGTGCGTTTAAGATGCGTACCACCGCAAGGCACTTGAGCGAAGCCTTCCACTTTCCAATAGCGCCTTTCTTGGCCTTCGTCAGAGAATGCGCTCTCAATCTCAGCGTTCGAATCGATAACTGCCTGAGCTCGTTGTTGAAACTCCGCTAGCAGTGGCGTGATGCCTTCAGGCCATTCAAAATCAATTCTGCTTTTATCTGCGGAGATATGTGCACCAACCTTCTGAATGTTTGTAAGTTTTTGCGTGAACAGTTCAAGTATGACTTCCGCCGCAAAGTGAAGCTTCATCAACGCATAACGCCTTTACCAGTCAATTTGAGTGATCACTTGGTCGCCAACTCGAAACGTCGGTTGACGTTCTAGAGTGTAAACAATGCGTGAGCCAGACTTAATTGCACCGACAACAGGAATCCCGTCGATCGTACCTGCATCGCTCTCTTGTCCGCCGGATTCAGCATAAAAAATAGTGTGGGATAACTCGACTTTTTTGTCCGAAATTCGAGTTACCGTGGAGGTAAGTTCTGTTTGGTAAGAGTTTTTCCAAAATACCTTGACGGTCATATGGCCTTCCTTTGCACATAATATTGACGTACATCGATGCTACGCGGCTAATAAGTGAAGTCAAGCGATGCTGATGAGATAAAAAATAAGCTCCCGAAGGAGCCTATTCACTTACTTTCACTAACTTTCAATTACTTAAGAGGAACGCCAGGCGCGTCAGACACGCAGGAAGCATAAGCCGGGTCTCGAGCATCCATCACCAACTGCGCTCGACCTCGATGCAGGTTAATGATGTCATACACGACGCCCTCATGATGCGGTAAATCCATTAGCGAAGTAGACCAATATTCCGAATTCGCTGGCCAACCAAAACCTCCGCCATCTTTGTCTTCTTCATAGATGCTTTTAGTCCCGTCCCAAACACTGCCTCGTGATGCACGATACAAGCTAAACAACTCATTGCGTGTGGCACGACGCCAGTTGTCACGGCCAGCAAAGTTTCTTACAGACAAATCATGACACCAGTTTGCGTATTGGCTGGTTAAGCCTGCGCGATCACGTCCGTATTGGTTGAACATCGCAAAGTCACCCACAGGGCCGCGTGTACCGTCTTCCGTTTTGATGCCAACGTAAGTTTTCGGTTTTGTCGCGTCGTAGCTCAAAGGTTTAACAAGCTCATAGCCTAGTTTGTTCATGAGCTTCACTGATGGTGGTGCGGTAAATAGGCGACCATCTTCATCACTCGCTACCATCAAACACGCTTCCGCGCTTCCTTCTCCTGAACGAGGCTGTGGGCAAATAGAGATGGCAGACTCTTTTTCTTCCGCCTCAACAACCTTGACCTCAGAGGTGCCTTTTAATTCCCCAAAGGAAGCTGAAATGGTGACCGAACCAAGCTGAGCACTATTTGAGAGTCCACCAGCAATCAAATCTAAAACCGCTTTATTACTGCTTCGCCATGTCACTCGATGCGTTACATCCTGAGTGGTTTCATCGCTATATTTACCGTAGGCATAAAATCGCTGGACGTTCTTTTCCTCTAGAGTGATTTCACTAGGATGAACATGGATTTTTTCTAACACCGCATTCGTTACTTGAATTTGCAATGGTGCACTGGTGATCGCATCTTTGGTGGCGTAAACCATTGCCTGCCCTACCGCAAGACCTTTAACGCGATCGCCTTCTAGTTGTAGGACATCTTGATTATCAACCCACCAAGCAACCTGTTCGGTCAACTCAACGCGGCTTTCATCGCTATAGACTCCTTGTGCAGACAGCAAAGTCGAGTTGCCTTTTGCCACGCTCGACGCATTCGTTGTCACTTCAATATTTGTTAGGATTGCATCGGTTACCTGCACTTGTATTGGCTCGCTTTGCACACCATCTGACGCAGCCGTCACCAACGCTGTTCCTTTATGTTTGGCTTTCACAACGTTGTCGACAATCTCAACCACATCGTTGTCGGCGTGCCAAGTGATGCCTCGGGTGAGGTCGACTTGTTCACCATCGCTCAACGTTCCCATGACCACCAAAGGCTTATGTGTGCCCAACGGCATTTCCAGTGCGGTTGACGAAATGTCCATACTCACTAATACCGCAGGCGTGACAGTAATAGAACCATGCGTACTGGTTAAGCCATCAAGCTCGGCATAGATATCCGCGTCACCCTCATCTTGTGCGGTGAAAATACCATTTATGCCTGGCATGACAACGCTACAATCTGTGGAGTCCCACTCTACGAGATGGCTAATATCACGAGTTTGTTTGTCGGTATATTCACCGTAAGCTTTCGCTTGAAAGCTTAGCCCTTTGGCAATCGCCTTATGTGGCAGATCGAAGTAAATGTTGGTCAACTTCGCGTCCACAACCTGTACAGTCATTTCGCTACTGAACTCATCTAGGTCTGCGCGAATGACCGAAACACCCGTTTTCACCGCTGTAATCACACCGCGTTCGTCGATGTTAACAATGTCAGCATTTTCAACGTTCCAAACAACTTGTGATGTAAGGTCGTCTTGAGTGTCATCGTTATAAAAGCCGATGACTTTCACCTGTGCCAGCTCACCCTCTGCAAGCGACACACGGCTTTGGTTTAGCGCAATACGAGACACCACTTTGTCTGGTACTGGCGGCTCGGGAATAACGGGATCAGAAGGCTCCGGCGGCGTCACCTCTGGCGTTTCAGGAACTTCTGGTTTGGAAATATCAGGAAACTCAGGCACTGGCAGTTCCGGTATTGGTGCTTCAATTTCTGGCTCGTCAGGTAATACTTCTTCTGGCAAGCTCATTGGTGGTTGGCTAGTGCTGCTTCCACTGTCGCTATTACAACCAAACAAACTCGTGAGGAGTAATAGCATTGCGATCTTATTAAAAGTATTTTTGCTTATCATAGAGTCAAACATTCAAACTTTTATTATTAGACAACATTAAAAATTCAAATTATGAATACAAACAACTCAGCAATACCGCTGACTGGTTAGCGCTTCGTATGTATGAAACTTTTTCTCTAATTCAACCTCCAACTCAGCTCTGTTTTTAGTATCTCTCATCAAGATGTTTTCTCGATAACGGGTAATTGCTGAAATTAATTCACTTTTGGCCATCGCTAATTGCTCGTCAAACGAGCACATGAACTCATGTTCACTCATCGTGATTCTCACAATACATAAATTTAGAAATTACATTCTGTTTATTTACTTCGACGACCATCTATGAGATGGCAAAAAAATGTAATGGGAAGTGCTCAGTTCGACAATATGCCGAATATCAAAATCGTCTCATCGTGATATAAAAATCAGCTCAAGTTTTCGATTTAGAGTTGGGAGCCATTTTTAATGACTTCCCTATTTTCTGGTAAACAATAGGCAAGAAAAAAGGTGCCACATTGGACACCTTTAAAATCAACGAACAGAAGTTACGCCTCCGGATTCGGTTCAGCAATATTCTCGATTGGCTCTGGTTTTGCGTACACATAACCTTGGATCAAGTGGATATTGTGCGTGGCCAAATACTCAATCTGCTTTCTGTTTTCTACGCCTTCGGCAATCATTTCACATTCCGCTTTCATCGCCGCAGACACAATAGAATCCAACACTTTGAGTTTTTGGTCGTCTGAGCCAATTGGATCAACGAACATTTTGTCCACTTTCAAGCAGCGAATACCCAAGTCCTGCAAGTAAGAAAAGCCACCATAACCTGTTCCAAAGTCATCAATTTTGAACTTGTAACCTTTGTTGGTGAGGTAGAGAATCTCTTTTTTCGCGGCTTCTACGTCTTTAACCGGAATTCTTTCTGTTAGCTCAAAATGAATTCGGTTTGCACACGGCCAATTCAAATCTGCCAACAGTTTGGTTAACGAACCGGTTTCTAAGTGAGAAGAGACAATATTGACACTCACCCAAATCGACTCAGGCAGTGACTCAAGATCTTGGATGATTTTGCGAATCATCTGGTTTGTCATCGGAACAATCAATCCGCTCTCTTCTGCGGCGCCAATAAACATATTAGGTGGCACCAAACCATCGCGTCTTGACCAACGCACCAACGCTTCATAACCTACAGTTTGGCCATCTCTGCTATCCACAATAGCTTGATAGTAAGGGATAAATTCGCCGTTATTGATGCCGTTTTGAATCAGCCCTTTGATAGACTTTCTTAGGCTTTTACTTGAGATATAAAACAGCGCAAACACAATCCCAAGAATCAAAGTAGCAGGCACACCCCAAACGAAAAGACACTGATTCGCGTATGCAGCCAAGGCTTCACCACTGTAAATCTTGATGAGCATGTTGGCCTGAGATTCGTCAGAGAAGAAAAACTCGCTCGATAGCGCATTGTCTTCATCAATAATGTTTGGCATGCCGCGACTAATTGAAAGGTCACCAAACATAGGTTCGTGATATTCAAATTTTACGAATAAGCACTCTTCACACGGCTCAGCAATAAGCTGTTTTACCCAACTGTTATCGAGAACCCAAAACACCTCAACGTGCTGATTGTCATAAATTACCATCCATTCTGCTTGGTCTTTGTATTCCGGCAAAATCAAGGAAATATAGAAGTTGGTATCTACTGGAACCCGTTTGGATGACGTAATTTGGGAGACAGGCATCCCTATGCTTGAACACGAGTCGCCATCTTCCGTGGTCATGCCAATAAACCGAATGTAGCGGTTGTAGTAACGAGGATCACGCAACACTTTCATATCATCAGATTGACAGTTGAAGTCGAGCTGGGCGATCTGTTTGGTAATGGCACTCTCTAAAAACGTGGATCTTTGATTTAAGTATTCAACCAACGTTTTGATTTTCGCCTCTTTGATATGCCCAACATATAAATTTGACAAGGCATTAAAAGCGACAGCAAAAATAATGATGGGGACTAGCCCTATTAAGATGGCATTTCTTATTGTCTTATTAGCCAAAACTCCTCCTAATGTTCTGCCACGAACAATTTTCAGTAAGCAGGTTCACTATCTCACTTTAATAAGTGGAAAAGTGGGGATGGACTCTCAATCGCAAAGAATAAGTGATTGAGCGGCAATTATTTGCTGAGACTACTGCTGCACATTGGCTTTTACAACTCTCTCGCATGAGATTGTGAACTAATAATGATAGCAATTGACCTTTATTATATACGCAATGGCTTATTGCAAGCGGGAGACTGTTTTCTTCTGATCTTTTGCGTGGAATCTAAATTTCCGACTCTGTCTTGCCAAAAACGAAAAAACCACCTTGAACGGTGGTTTTTTCATTATTTTCAGTGTGGCTTAGTCACTAGAGTGATTCAATCGCTTGTTGAATTGCAGGACCAATTTGACGCTTGCGAGACGTCACGCCATCCAATACCAACATGTCATTGTCGATTTTCACATCAAAAGCTTTTGATAGCACTTTCTTATCTGCGTCATCCGCCCAAAGCATGTTTGCACGTTTGTGCTTGGTATCTGTGATCGAGAAGAACAAGTAATCAAGATTCTGAGCTTTCTTATACGCTTGAATGGCTTCGTTGAAGTCCTGTTTGCGGTCAATCAACTGCTGCGCATTGAGCGTTTCTGCTACGCCGATGCCTACCTTTTTACCTGCAAATTCAAAGTTTTTGTAGTCCATCGTCAAAATCGTCTCTGCTGAGAAATGGCTCAGATCCGATTTCGCCAACAACATTTGTTCACCAAAACCTTTGATGTCTTTGATTCCTGCAATGTCCGCCAGCTTTTGCGCGTACTGTTTATCATATTCAGTGGTAGTCGAAGATTGGAACACAACCGTGTCCGACAAAATAGCCCCTAAACCTGCACACGCAATATTCTTTGGCAGTTTAACGTTTAACTTCTCGGCATTTGCCGTAAGAATTGTTGCTGCAGAACCCCAAGCACGAATATCCATCGTGACGATTTGCGGCATGCTGATTGGCGAACTGCCCATCGCGTGGTGGTCGATGATTGCCACGATAGAAGTTGGATCAACCGATTTTGCAAGTTGAGTCGATTGGTTGAAATCCACCAAACCAATGTGGTGAGAAGAGAAATCCGCCTTCACTTTTGGCGCGTCCATGCCACAAAATTCAAACACAAACTTACTTTCTGGGTTCGCTTCGCCAGTTAGCGCTGCTTCTCCGCCGTAGATGTGTGACGCAAGGATAACGGAAACGGCACTATCGGTGTCTGGGCTCAAATGTCCAACCCATACGAGGTTGTCGGTATTATTGTTTGAAAGCGTGGTGAGATCCAAAGCGCCCTCAGCCAAACAGCTGAAAGAGGCAATCATGGTTAATCCAAGTAGTGAACGTTTCATTTGAGTCCTTAGTGGTGAGTGGTAAGTTACTATTGGTACTGCATAGACCATTGATTCAAATGTAATTTTTTCGAGTTAGCAATTCACCCGATATTCTTGGAATCGCAAGCGTTTTTCGAGTCGATACACACTTTTTTATCGATTCCGCTTACAACTTAAACAGGACGTTTAGACAAGCGAAAGACGATTTTCCAAAAACAAAAAGGAAACGATTGGTGTCAACCGTTTCCTTTATTTGTGATTGCTAATTAAAAGCGCGTGAATTACGCCACTTCAAGAATCACTTTTTCCAACTTATCTAAACCTTCACTAAGCACTTCAGGCTCAATGGTTAGCGGCGGCAACAAGCGAATCACGTTCGCTTTTACTCCACAAGAAAGCAGGATAAGGCCGTTTTCTTGCGCTTTAGAAATCACCGCTTTGGTCATCTCTTGCAGTGGGTTGCCTGATTCTGGGTCAGTAAATTCAATCGCCATCATCGCACCCGTGGTACGGATTTCACCAATAGCAGGCACTGACTGTTGCAGTTTAGTCATACGTGCATTGACCACTTCACCGATGCCCATTGCTTTAGCACACAAGTCTTCTTCTTCGATGATTTTCAGCACTTCAAGACCAGCAACACAACCAAGTGGAGATCCCGCGTAAGTGCCACCTAAACCACCCGGCAGCGCAGAGTCCATCACATCCGCTTTCCCAACCACCGCTGAGATTGGGAAACCACCAGCAATGCCTTTCGCCATTGTCATTAGGTCTGGTTCAATGCCTAGGTATTCTGTGGCAAACATTTTACCGGTACGAGCAAAACCAGTCTGGATTTCATCGGTAATCAGCATGATACCGTGCTTATCACACAGCTGACGCAAGCCTTGTGCAAACGCTTCAGGTGCTTTGTAGAAGCCGCCCTCACCTTGCACTGGCTCGAAGATGATCGCCGCAACGCGTGAAGGTTCAATATCGCAAGCAAATAGATCGTCGATCGCTTGTAAGCTTTGCTCAACGCTGATGCCGTGAAACGCATTTGGGTACGGCGCGTGGTAGATTTCGTTCGGGAAAGGACCAAAGCCCGCTTTGTACGGCGCAACTTTACCGGTTAACCCCATCGTCATATTTGTACGACCGTGAAAACCGCCTTTAAATGCTATCACGCCGCTACGACCAGTATGAGCGCGCGCTACTTTCACGGCGTTTTCGACCGCCTCGGCGCCAGTGGTTAGAAAGATCGCTTTCTTCTTAGTCTCACCTGGTGCAAGTTCTGTCAGCTTTTCAGCGAGCTCAACGAATGACGCATACGGCGTGACCATCGCACACGTGTGCGAAAAGTTGTCCAACTGAGCTTTTACCGCTTCACTGATACGTTTGTGAGAATGCCCGGTGTTAGTTACCGCGATGCCCGCTGCAAAGTCGATGTATTTGTTGCCTTCGATATCCCATACGTAAGCGTTTTCTGCTTTCTTGACGTAAAGTGGGTACAGTGCGCCCATGCCTTGAGCGATAACTTGGCTTCTTCTTTCGTGTAGTTGTTGGTTTGTCATTGTTTTGTCCTTAATTAGTTGCCGCCAAAGCAGAGATATTTCACGTCCATGTATTCATCGATACCTTGTTTTGCTCCTTCGCGTCCGATGCCGGACTGCTTAACACCACCGAAAGGAGCAACTTCAGTAGAAATCATGCCTTCGTTAATGCCGACCATGCCGTATTCGAGCGCTTCTGCGATTTTCCAAACACGGTGGATGTTTTGGCTGTAGAAGTACGACGCAAGACCGTAAATGGTGTCGTTCGCCATTTCGATCAGCTGTTCATCGCTGTCAAAGCGAATCACTGGCGCGACAGGGCCAAAGATTTCCTCAGAGACAATCCTCATGTCGTGAGTAACGTCTTTGAGAACCACTGGCTGCATAAATAGACCATCGAGCTTTTTTAGTTCTGAAACTGGCTTCGCGCCTTGCTCAATAGCACCGTCGATAAGCGCTTGAATGCCTTGCTTTGCCGATTCGCTGATCACAGGACCGATGTTCACGCCCTCTTCTAAGCCGTTACCGACTTTGAGCTGCTGAACCGCTGCGTCGAACTTAGCAACGAACTCGTCATACACTTTGCTGTGTACATAGAAACGGTTCGCACACACACACGTTTGACCTGCGTTACGGAATTTCGACGCCATCGCGCCTGCCACAGCTGCATCAATATCCGCATCATCGAATACGATAAATGGCGCGTTGCCACCTAACTCCATTGAGGTACGTTTGATGTCAGCCGCGCTTTGCTGCATCAGCACGCTACCGACTTGAGTAGAGCCAGTGAAAGACAACTTACGAATCAACGGATGCGAAGTGAAGATAGCACCTACCTGACGGGAATTTTTACCCAGAACCACTTGCAGCACATCGCGTGGGATACCCGCTTG
>JABXIW010000483.1 GCA_013372875.1 Gammaproteobacteria bacterium
CTTCTGTGGATAAGTGAAAAATGATCAACAAGATCATGGATCTTCTTTGGATCATATCTTGTGATCATGGTTGGATCTGATCGAGGATTACCTGGGATCAAAAATGGGGTTTATACACAGGGGCTAAAATAGATCAAAGTTGTTATTTGGATAACTAAAGGAAAACCACTGGATCTTACCTGACTTATCCACAGACGGTTTGGGTGTTTTTTGTTCGGTTGAAAAGATTTTTTCTACGGAAGGTTATTCACAGAGGGGAAATCAGAGCCGCATTGCGACTCTGTAAGAGATGAGTCTGGGGTTAAAAGCGCTCGATATTCTCTTTTAACCATGCTTCTGCAGCATCTTCTGGGACGTCATGAGCCAGTACATCAATCAGCAAGCAATCTGCAATCGGCGTTGCGCCAATATCTTCTAACAAGTCGTAAGCGTGCTTACCGGCAGCGCAGAACGTATCGTAGCTCGAATCACCAATCGCAATGACTGCAAACTTTACGTCGGCCATCTTAGGTGGCGTATTTTGCAATGCTGCGATGAAAGGTTGAATATTGTCTGGATATTCCCCCGCACCGTGGGTGGAGGTGATCACAAGCCAAGTCCCTTGGTTATCGATCTCGTCTAATGACGGTTGGTTGTGGATCGTGGTTTCAAATCCTTGTTCAACGAGCAGATCGCTCAGGTGATCACCGACGTATTCCGCACCACCAAGAGTGCTACCTGTAATAATGTGGATCATACTTCTTCCTTTTGAATGCAATGGACACGATGTGAGTCGCGAATGGATGTATCCATATAAAAAGAAACGCGGCACTAAAACAAGGTTTTGTGCCGCGTATTGGATTATTTACCGATACAGAAAGTGAAGTTTCCCATAATAGCTGGCCTCGCGCGACGTCTTGGGGACCGATTGGGGACCAAATTGCAATTTATGGTCAAATACTGACTTCCCAAGATGACTTCCATCATAGATCAGGATGGGAAAAGTGGGAATGGTGGGAAACCGGATCAGCTTTCACCTTCTTTCTCTTCAGCAACGACAAACAAGAGTGGCTTTCCACTCTCTAGCAGGTAAGGTGCGGTGATCGTCTGCTTACCAAGGTGAATGTTCCCTTTTGCTATATAGATGAAGATCCAATCGGGCAACTTACTACTGATAGCTGCGTAAAGTGCATCAGAAGGGATGTCACTATTCTTGCCTGGCGAAATTCTAAACCTCTGGTAGTAGACGTAATGGTTGGATTCAAATGCAAAACTTTCCTGTCCATCGTTGACGAAAGACGGTGACATCGTTCTTCTCGGTTCGAAAACTTCTGCGGTGATATAGCATAGGTCCCGGTTTGTCATACCTGCTTGGTATTTTGGACATTGGTAGTCTGCACTATGGAAGTAGAACTCTATCTTTTGTTCTGAATTGCCATTCGTGCGCTCATAGTGAATCGATTGTTCTTGAAGCACGGCTTCGATGGCTTCGTTGAAGTGGTAGAGCAACTTTTGCTGTGCGTCTCGAGCGGATGTCGCTTCTTGTATAGGCATCCAAGCAATAATGCTGTTTCGCGAAGCGGTATCAGGCTGTTCCAGTAATGACGTTAGCAAACCAAGGCCCAGTCCTTCACTTAACTCAAGTCCCACACCTACTGAAGACGTGAGCAACAATGTATTTCCTGCGGCAGCTTTCGCGAGCTTAAATTCCTCAAAGTCTTTCATTGGAATGACTTTGTCTTCTGTTTGGTAGAGCACACCTGCATGAGCAATGTTATGAGCACGGCTGTGGCTGTTGTCATATTGGATAGGAGTTGATGTAGAGGCACATCCAGTGAGCAAAATGAGTAACGATAACTGAGTGAACCTAGCATTAGGTTTCATGATAAATATCCTTTTCAAAACAATTTGATTTTGCAGTTATTTATCGGGTGATCACCAAGTTGACACATTGTGGATAAGCAGGAGATATCTTTTGATCTTTAAACTCACCAGTTGTTGATCGGGGGCTTTTCCATGGATCGTGGATCATTTTGAATTTACGATCCTTTCCTGTAGGGGGAGTGTGATCATCACCTATCCAGATCAATCATTCTTCCAGCCATAAGCTTCACCTGTCATGTCAAAGTGCCTGTTCTTCATCAATAAACCAGTGCTTGGGTTGATGCGACGAGGCGTTCGCTTGGTACAAGACGAGTTATTGAGCGGAATGTTCTGTTGGTGCAAATGCCAGACATGAATGAAGAAATAGGTGAGGGCGGCGGCAGTGGCGAATAGCCAGCTTACATAAAAGAGTACAAACCAAAATAACAACGCGATGTACTTATTTGTGTGGATAACACCCAAAGGCTCATGTAGCCAAATAACGCTTGGGAGGGCCATCAACATCACTCCCCAGCTTTGATATACAGTCACTAACGCACCAAGACAAAAAACGCAAAAGAGTGCGAACTTCTTTAGTGTTTTCATCTCATTCTCCATTTTGTGCTTAGTTTTCCTAAGTATACAGGTATAATTAAAACTTAGAAAATCTAAGCATCGTAGGTTGATGATGATTCTCACTTGTCTAAAACAAATCCATTTCCACAGCGCCTTAAACAGGCAAGAAATCGCGTTGGTATCAGCCAGAAGGAGCTTGGTATCCGTTTGGGTATGGACCCAAGTTCAGCGAGTGGCCGTATGAATCATTATGAAAAAGGGCGTCATATGCCCGATATCGGTACGCTACAAAAGCTTGCTCAGGAGCTTGGTGTGCCTGTTGCATTTTTCTTTTCAGATTCCGACAGCTCAGCGGAACTGGCATGTTTGATTGAAAAGCTCAGTGAAACTAAAAAACAGGCGCTTATTGAGCAGATCAGGCAGGAGCTCGATAAGATCGACCAGTAATAAAGCTACCGCTGTCGTCCTGAATACCAAAATACCCCACCGACTGCGGCGACTGTCAGTAATAAACCTCCCAGCCAAATCCAAAGTTCCATATTCACCTCCTGTAAGTATCTTCTATCTCTATTTAGCTTAGCTTTCCTAAGCATGAATTTCATCGAAAGCATGCGTTACCTGAGAAAAAACCGTCACAACCAACTTGTGCTCCGCTAAGGATGCAATTTGAAAGTAAAGATTGCCTGTAGGGTTGGCCCAAATTTCATGTTGCTCGCTTCCGTAACGGAGTAGCTTTTGAAAACGTGTTCTTGATGACAAAGCCAGTCTTTCTAGATTTGGATGGGAGAGTTGCTTCTGTAAGCTATGCCACGGATTGCGAATATCACCTTGCCTGTGTCTTTGTTGGTAGCGTTGCATTGCATGGTTGCTGATGGCGATGGTGCCAAGTTTTGCAACCTCAAACGTCGGATAGGGGGAAGCATAAGGCGTAATAATGTCTTTTGTTTCTGGATGAGTGATATCAACAATCTCGTCAGAATAAAGTTTGATACCGCATAGACGGTTGGACAGAAACAGTGCGGCTGCTTTGAGAGCTTCATTCTTGGCCGCTAAAATGGTTTCTTTGGTTAGGCTGAGTGCGAGACCTTTACCGCTGTTTGGTACGCGCCCGAATACCTGTTTGTCGAGAATTAAGAACCTAGCCGCCGTTAACTCTGCTACAGCGCACCGGAACTCACTTTGAGCAATTTGAACCGTAACGATACCGTGATTGTTCAACCCCGTGAACCACGCGACTTCGACGCTTTCAGCATTGATTTTTTCAACCTGAACTTTCAATCTCATCACAGCATTTTCTCCTCACTTTACTACCAGCGTATCATCGATTTTGAAAATGCAAACTGTGGGGAGAAGCTTCATTTCACGGCATGAAGCTTCCTGATTGGATAGAACTAAAATTGCAGTTTTTTTATCGCTCGCATCGTTTTTCTCACCTGGCTAGACAGCTCTCTTATTGGCTTCACACGCTGTTCCAGTTGGTTGATCTGGTCTAGCAAATGAAGATAGAGAAGGATTTCCCAATCCATCGCATGTGAAAAACGACGTAATATCCCATTTGAAACTTCTTGGGTTTCAAGCTCTGGATACCAACCTCCACGAGCGATCACGCGGTGCCACTTGATTTTAGGTAAGCGCTGTTTACTCGTAACAATTAACTCATAGCGAAATGGGTACTCTACGTTGTACTCTTTTGACAAGGCTTTCCTTAGTATATCCATTTGTTTCTTCAGTTCTTTTGCTGCTGCCATCAAGTGCTTTGACTCTGTCGCAACGAAATTAGACAAACCATCGATTCTTTCTGGCAAAGGAACTGGCTCAGGCAGCTTCAACTTGAGATTACTTAACTCAATTTCCTTGTTTAGTTGTGCGATGCCGACGTTGGGCGTGGTTTTCTTAGTCATTATGCTTCTCCATTTTGGGATTTTTGAAAGTGATCACGAAGCTTGTGAAGTCGTTTTGTACAGATTTGCGCTTTTTGTTTGATGGTGAGGATTTCATGCCGTACTTCGCGGATCAGTGCGAAGGCATCTTCTGTGTACTCAATAAGATCGGATTCCCATTTAGCGTTGGCTTTTGAAAAGCGCCCCGGTGGGTAACGAAAGCCTTTTCCTTTTGATAAATGCTTTGAGCGAACGCGTTGTTCTTTGTTGTTTCGCTGAGACATTTGGTTAGCACTGAGGTACCAGTTGTAGTACCAAGCCGCTTCAAAGCGATGGTTCCGAACCCGAACACGGCAACCGTAGCGGCCAGGTGAGGTTTCCTTATGTGTTCGATGGATTCGCCAAAATTGGTTCGCGTAGCAACTGGCTAAAAACTCAAGCAGATAGGGCTCCTGCATTGCAAAGTTCTCGATATCGGCAATGGCTTTTAGTGATTGGGAAAGCGCGAGTTCAAAGCATTCTGGTTCATTTTCGGGGTGTCGCTGCTGGGCTCGTTGATGCCATTGATAGGCGGCGGAATGTTCATTTAATACAGTCATAGTGGCTCCTTGTTTGTTTTGCTCAAGGTAGCGCAAACGTACGGTTACTTACGCATCTGTAATTGCCCTTTTTGAGCGCATAATTTTCCTCGTGTTCCACCGCTGATTGGGAAGCATGGCAGCGATTCCTCTCCTGGGACCTATCCCTGTGCTCTCCAGATACCTATCCTTGTGGGATGTTGATACGGATTATTTTCGTTGCTTTATTGTTGTGGCGGGGATGTAGGGAGTTGTACTCCAATCATTGTGGGATTTGGCATATTTGTAGTGCATGAGGGCTGATGTACTTTCACATGTGAAAGCCCATGGGGCAGCACGCGGTGGGCTGGAGCAAGAGCGCTTTTGGGTTGTTTTTCGATGTGCTAGTTGTGTGAGATAGCCAGTTGAAATCTCAAAGTGGCTTTTAGGTGGTGTTTTGGCGAGATAAATGACAGACCCGAGAACGATGGTACCGACATTGATATCGGTACCATGGCTGGTTCAACTGAGTTAGTCGCGCTATTTGTCTTTTTTGAGTATTGCCTTGAGGGCTGAAATATTCGCAAGTGCGCCTTCGGCTTCTTTTAAACGGCGGCGTTGTTCTGCAAAGCGATCAAACTCTAATTTCGCCTTATCATCTGCGTCTTTCTTGGTGATTTTTCCCGCTCCGCTTAATACGTCCCGATCATTAAAACTTAAAAACTGGTCTAGCTTATCGGCCCAGTCCTTTAGGAATACCTGCTTGCGACGCAGCGCTTGGTCTTCGGCAAAGTCGAGCCACATATTGACGATGCGATTCAGCTCTTTGATTTCGTCTTCACGCAGATAGTTTTTGGCGATGGTGACATCTGTCTTACGCACTTCATCGCCTTTATAGCTGGTTAGCCCCATATCTGGTTTACTGGCATCCACACGACTAGCAATCAGCTCAGCGGCCGTCATGTGCGTACAGGCATAATGCAGTTTATTCTGAATGGTTTGGAAAAAGAGAGTGGTCTCTTTATTGGAAGGCTCGTAGTCTGCCGCCATGGTAAAGATTTCTTTGACTCGCAGATAAACACGACGCTCACTGGCTCGGATATCGCGAATGCGTTCCAGCATCTCGTCAAAGTAATCTGGCACAGCAGAGTGACCAACGGGCGGGTTCTTCAAACGCTCGTCATCCATAACGAAGCCTTTGATCAAATACTCTTGTAACAATCGCGTGGCCCATTTGCGAAACTGTGTGCCACGCGTCGAGCGAACTCGGTACCCTACCGCAAGAATTACCGGGAGACTGTAGTGTCGAATGTTGCGTTTTACTTCTCGACCACCCTCTAATTGAACTTGTAAGTAATCCTTACAAGTTGAATTTTGCTCAAGCTCCTCTTCAGAATAGACAGCCTTGATATGCTGAGTGATGGCCTGTGAGCTCACTTGGTAAAGATCTGCCATTGCAGCTTGAGAAAGCCACAAGGTATCTGACTCAAAGCGGCACTCAACGCGAGTTTGACCATCAGTACTGGTAAAAAAAACAAACTCTCCTTGAGGGGCTTGGGGGATGTTATCTGTCATTCAATTAACCTTATTGCGTTATTGATGAGTTTTGTCATTTTTAAACCATGAAGGTTACAGAGCTGATCGTGGCGTATTGCTGCTCACTATCCTGTTGGAGCGCCGACATTAAACGCTGATTATGGTACCGTCATTAATGTCGGTGCTATAACGTAATACTATGAATTATAAATATTTCTAATTCATTGCATGGCTGGACAAATAGCGCTCAATTGTACGTTCACTGATTTCAAACAATTCCATGACTTGTTGCTTAGTGAACACCGCTTCTCCATTAAACTGAACACCACCTAATGCGAGGTGTTGCTCTGCTTTTTGCAGAGCGTAACGGTTGTTAAGGATGTTTTGTCGGTCATGCAAAGACTCAGTGAGATCTTTAGCCATGCTGAGCCTCCTTTGATTCAGTACTTGGTTTTACTGTTACTTGACCGTTCATTAGCATTGGGAGAAGCCAATCAATAAGGAGCTTGAGCTCTTGGTTTTGATGTAATAGATTGGTCATTTGAGTATTAGCTAACAGCACTTTTTCACTAAATTTATCAAGGAGTTCAGTAGGAGGAACTTCAATGTTTAGTGTTGCAATATCTTGTGGGTACACATGTGGTTGAGCGGATCCCCTTGCTTGCTTGTAAATATACTCCTGCCTCATTTTTAAGAAGTGAAGTATATAGATTGACTCTATATCTGATTTACCTCGAACAGTAGTACAATCACAAGCGAAAATTGGCTCCCTCCAAAAGTTCACGTACCCCGCGCTAGCACCTGAAGCACTCACCGTTATAACATTTTCGTGCTGATTCGATTCATCGTGACAATATGAGTAGTCCAAACCAGCTGATACTACTTTTACATCCCCACTAGTGTTCGCATCTTTCTCTGTAATTAAGGTTCCTTTCTTGATGTTGGCATAATCACCAAGTGCTATTACTCTCCACCTATCAGGTATCTCACGCTTAAGAAGATCATTGTTAACCATCTTACCACCAGAAGCTTTGTATGGTTTTCCATTCGCATCAGGGAAGTCAAACTGCACAAACCAATAGTCATAAAGTGTTTTTACCATCGCTTCTAGTTCTGTATTAATACGATTATTGGTTTCAATCTTCTCATTCAGTAAATAAAGCAAATCCCCAGCTTTAACTTGCTCATCGAAATCAGGTAAAAGCAAATCTAAATAAGAAAAAATATCTTCATTTAAGCTAGCTCTAAGAGTCATGACTGCATTATTAGTCATTGTTTTCCTAAACATAGGGCTTCTAAGATAGAAAGCCATAAACTTCGAGTACGTTACTTTAGTTTGTGTTGGACGAAGACGCTTTAAAAAACCACTATACGATGCATTTGGATAATCTTTTGTTGCTACGCAACTCATAGCAAGCTCATCAATAACTTCACTAGTACGTGTTAGAAAAATATCCCCACTTTTGATAGAGTAAGTTTCTTTTTCTTTCTCAGAAGTTGACATTAAATCAGTCAGCTCATCTGGCACAAAATAGTTATTAAATACGGTAGAGAATGATAGAAACGGACTGCCATGTCCCGCTTGCTCTTTGGTAGAAGATATACCGGAGGACATGGTGTACAACTCACAAAATCGATGCTTTTTAAGATTACTCATATTTCAATCCCGATAACTGCTTCTTAATCTCAATTTCAAGATCGTGAGACCGGCTAAAAAGATCATTTAATCTAGTATTAAAACCATGCATCTTTTCAAAAAACTGTTCTTGTGTTATGTCAACATATTCAATTTTTACATCAAAATACTGTCCCGCACTTAGGCTATAATTTTTCGTTTTAATTTCGTCATAGGTAACTGCTACCGATAAATCTTCTTCAGTCCATTTGTTGTTGAATACATCAATGATCTGCTGCTCTTCTTCTGGCGTCAAAACAGTTTTCTGATTCTTCCCTTCTTTGACCTTTTGACCAAGATTAGATGCGTCTACTAGTACTACCTTGTCCTTACTACTATCATCAATAAACAAAATAGAAACGTTAGTGCCTGTAGTGGCAAAAATATTAGATGGCATAGAAACCACACCTGCTAACATCTTGTTATCGACCAAGTACTGTCGGATCTTCTTATCAATACCCGTTTTAGCGGTAATGAAGCCTGTAGGTAACACAACCGCCGCTTTACCACCTGGTTTTAGCGAGTAAATTATGTGCTGAAGAAACAACTGGTAAATTGCCATTGATTCCACTTTCTTTTTAGGGATAGCAGGAATGCCAGCAAAGAAGCGATTTTTATTCTCTTTACTATCTAATTCATTTCTATAACCACTAAAATCCAGTTTAAATGGTGGATTAGAGACAATGTAATCAAACTTGCGAAGCTCGCCATTTTCCTTGTGGTGTGGATGACGAAGAGTGTCACCTTCAATCACGTTAGGGATTGAATGCACTAAGTTGTTCAAAATCAGGTTCAAACGCAGTAGGTTTGATGATTTTTTCGAAATATCCTGCGTGTAGATGCTACAACGCGTTTCACCGATGGCATGGGCGACGTTCATAAGCAGGGTACCAGAGCCCGCAGATGGGTCATAACAGCTCACATTGCGTACGGTGCCTTGTTGGTCTTCAGGCACCAAAATTGCGGCCATAATGCGTGCTACCGCATGAGGGGTGTAGTACTCGGCGTATTTACCGCCTGAGTTGCTGTTGTAGTCTTTGATCAGGTATTCAAAGATGGTGGCGTAGAAATCAAACTTCTGGTTAAAGATACGCTCAAAACTGAAATCAATCAGTTTGTTGATGATCGCTTTACAGAAAGCATCACGCTTGGAAACTGTCACGTTCTCGCTGATGCGGGTAAACAGTTGTACTTTCTCGCCTGTGTCCGTCATTACCGCAAATACATCGTTATTGGTGATGGCGATGTCCATCAAGGTATCATCAAACAGCTGAGCAAACCCAGGCTTGTCCTGTTGGTTGAACAAGTGACTGATGAAATGATGTGGCTTGAGACGAGCAGTGTCAGCACCCATCTGGATCTGGAGCATCTCTAGATCCTCTTCACTCATTTCAATCAGCGCTTCTTCCCATTTTGCCGCGCTGGCGATTTTTTCGTCTATTTTTTTTGCTTCATAGGCGAACTTATCGTTCAGGAATTTGTACAAAAAGACCTGAGTGATGATCTCAAATTCCCCGGTACTGTTGCCTAAGCCATTGGTTGCACAGATGCTTTTCAGGCTATCGATAAGGGCTTTTGTTTTTTCTCTAAATTCGAGTTCGACCATGGTTTGTGTACTGCCTTAGTTGGTGTTCTTACCAGGATTGGCTACCTGTATTAAATTCTTTTAAATATTCTGCTACGACAAGGTGGTTTACATAACGAACCGCTTCCGCATTCAAGGGAATGCTCTGTTGTTTGATAAAGCGGTTATGAACCTTTGGTAGCAAATGCCGCTCAAAATAGCTTTCGTTATCGAGAACGGACGTGTTGTCGAGTACTTGGCTATCGGCGTCTTCTTTGACTCCGAGCAGGGCCTCAAAAATCTTTCTTTCAGAGTCAGTAATGTCGCGTCGTTCTTGTTGGCGTTCGTATAAACGCTTGTGTAAACGCGCATACTTGGTGTCACCTAGGTACTTCTGACGCAATTGGTTGTTCTGTCGGTTCAACTCTTTCACTCGTTGGTGAATTTTATTGAGTGCATCGATGTTGGCGACCATTTCATCTTGTGTTACTTCACTGAGATTCTTTTTCTTAAACAATCGCTCTAGTTCATCTTTCAGGTTGATGAATTTCGGGTCTTGTTGGTCAAAGTTACTTGCCAGAGCTTCGCGTGTTTGGCGCAGTGTATTCTTCAACTGATCGGCCAAAACCAGCTCTTCTTCACCGATTTTAACGAACTTGAAGATGACATCTTCTAAGGCTCTGTGAAGCAGGTGTGTGGTGTCTGTACCTTGTTCAAGATCTTGCTTGAGGTTGAGCAAGTCCAAATGATTGCTGGTTTCGCGGTAAAGCACGTTTAGCTTGGCAAAATCCAGTTCATCAAGGAAATCGTACTCACCTTGCAGGCGAATTAAGTTATACAGGCTTCGTGCATCAGCTAAGGCATTTTTCAGTGCTAAGACAGTTTCTCTGTCTTGTATCTGGCTGATTTGATCACAGAAGGTCTCCATGTTGTCGATATCAAAGCGGAACAACACATCTTTAATGTGTTCTATCTCTTGTTTGATCTCTTCCTGTGATTTGAATAGCTTGGAGTAGCTTTCGATTTCGTCGCCCAGCTCTGACTGTAATTCGTCAAAGTAAGCTTTGTTAGTCGCGTCAAACTCTTTGCGGATGTCTGCAAAATCAACTACATAGCCATAACGGAAGTCTTTGTATGTGCGGTTGACGCGTGTCAGTGCTTGTAGCAAGTTATGTTTGCGGATCACGCGGCCAAGGTAGAGTTTCTTCAAGCGTTTAGCATCGAAGCCTGTGAGTAGCATGTTGTAAACAAACAGTAAGTCGATTTTTCCTGCTTTGAAATCCTCAACCCAATCTTTGCGTTCTTGTTTTGTGCCGACATCATGCAAAATCAGCGCAGCGCTTCTAACTTTTTCAGGTTGAACCGAAGTGTCTTCGCTTACCATTTTAGGGGCGTGTACACTTTTAAACGTCTCGTACATCTGCTTAGCTTGTTTGGAGCTATCACAAATAACCATACCGCCTATAGTTGTATCGTTAAGTGTTCCACGGCTTTTTTCAAAGTCATCGATGATGTACTTGAGCATCGGGGCCGCAAAGCTAGTATGCGCATAGACATCTTCTCGATCTACATCCCCTACCTGAAGCTCTGCCTCCTCAAGAGCCTGTTGCAAAGTCATTTTGTAACTCGTAGCAATTTCTTCACGGATTAAGCGCAGGGTATAGCCGTCAGCAATGGAAGCATTGTAGTAATACTTGTGAATGTAATCGCCAAAAAGAATTCGTGAGTTATAGTCTTCACCCAGTAATGGCGTACCCGTTAAGCCTATCTTGATAGCATTGGTATCAGACTGAGTCAGATTGGCTAGAAAGCTACCTTTCGGGTTGTAACTGCGATGAACTTCATCCAGGAAGTAAACGCGTTGGATGGTGACGTTATAGTCTTGCGTTGAAATAATGTCGGGGTCATCTTTAAACTTCTGAATGTTGACGACGGTTATTTCGGCTTTGCCTGAGTGGTTGTGAATCACTTGTGTGGCTTTGATGTCACGTGTGAACGCTTCACGGGAGTTTATGGTATGAACAATCAAGCCGCGTGCAGTGAACTCTCGCTGTGCTTGTTGCAGCAAGTCTAGTCTATCGACGATAAAATAGAACTTTGGAATGATTTCTCGTTTTTGGAAGTAATCCGTTAAGAACCCAACGTTGTAATAGGTTAACGCGGTTTTACCACTTCCTTGGGTATGCCAAATAATCCCTTTACGAACCCCTTCGTTTAGCTTTCTCTCAATAGCTTTGGTCGCAAACATCTGTGGGTATCGCATGATGTGTTTTTGTAGGCCATCACTCTCTGATACGTAGACCAATGCATAGCGTAGAACAAAGGACAAACGTTCTTTGCTGAGTAAAGAGGTACAGATTCGATTGGTTGGGCGGCTGGGTTCTTTGTTGCTCAAAAACTCCGGGTTGCTGCGGATCACTTCCAAGTTGTTGTCTTTGAGTACTGCCAGTTCTTGCTCATCAGTCAGTGGTTTCAAAAGCGCAGTGAGATCTAACACCTCTTCTTCACGAAAGTAGTTAAATACTGGCTTGTCATATGAACTGCTCGCGTAAAACGCACCTTGTACTGGCTCTGGATCACCATCGACGTAGTCCATGTTGTTGGAAAAAATCATGAACTGAGTGATGTTAGCAAAGCGCTTGAATTTCGGGTTTTGAAAACGTTTATTGATGCGTTCTCTTTCCGCGATGATACCGTCTCGGTTGTTAGGCTTTTTCACCTCAATAAACACCAGCGGCATGCCGTTGATTAACAAGATAATGTCAGGACGAAATTCATCGTCTCCGTTCTTGTAGGTTAGCTCAGTAACAACATGGAAGCTGTTGTTGGAAAAGTTCTCGAAATCGATCAGCTTAGTGCCAGATCGAGCCTTCAACTTATTGAAAAAAGCTCGGCCTAAGTCTTCGTTCTCCAGAGAGAGTTTCACTTCTTCGAGCAAACGGGCAACGTCATCAGATGTCATGTCAGGATTTATACGGCTGACCGCTGAGGAGAATAATTCCGGGAAGATATTTGTATCCTTGTCCCAGTGTGTTCCTTTCAGGGATAGGTACTCATAACCCAAACGCATGAGATGTAGGATCGTTGGTATTTTTACTCTTGAATCTTCTGTGAAGCTCATATCAGTCCTTCGTTATTGTTTTTATTGATCATTCTCTGGTGACTGTTCTAAGAGCTCACCAACTTGACAATTAAATAGCACGCACAGTTTGTCGATGGCTTCTAAGTCCACTTTTTGTGCTGTTTCTTTGTACAGAAGTGTCACTGTGTTGCGGCTTAAACCCGTTTCACGAATGACATCCGCTATTCTTAATTTGCGCTCTCCCATCAAACGGGCGAGGTGGCATTTGATCATGTGTTCCTATTCATGCAGGCATTCTGAACGTAAGTGCAACTATAACAGAAATGCCAGTCAGTGGTTAAAAATTAGAGTTGAAATGAAATTATTCGAGAGGATATATAGCTGGTGTTGCTTGTCTACAGGGATTACTGAAAACACACTTTCACAAGTGAAAGTGTGGATCTAATCACTAAGTGTTAACTGTGGTGATCAACTTAACGCATTAACGAGTTACGTAACGTATAGCGCTTTGTGGCTTGATGAATAACGCTGAAGTAACTCCTAATCATATTACCGCACCATTATCTGCTTCTGTAACCCTAAATAAAGCATTTTACAGGCATATTTTCTGCTCCATCTGCCTATTTTTGGCCTGAGCACCGCGCGCCTTTACGTTGCTCACCCTGCAAACTATTCCTTGATTATTCATTAACTGTTAGGAGTAGTTATGACCGAACAAAGACAATCAAATCAGCTATTAAGCTATCAAGAAGTTTGCAAACTAACGCAACTATCTCAAGCGACGATTCGCCGCTATGTAAAAAATGGTTCCTTTCCTACACCAGTCACACTTTCACCTGGCGCTAGAAGTGTGAGATTTCGCCTTGAAGATGTGCAGAAGTGGCTTTTGAGCCTGTGATAGGGAGGTCATATGAAGTTTCGTCATCACCATGATCAACTACAGTATTTTTGCCGTGAGCGAGGTTGGCGTTCGTTGAGCTCTTCGGTCAAGGTTCTTGCTAGAACGCGTTCACCTGATCGGAAATCAGGTTTCAGTGCTTGTATTGAAATCATCAATATGGATAAGCAGACGATTCGAATGATAGTGCCAGCCAGAAAGATCATGGGAGGGACCAACTATCAGTTAAGAGATGAATTGTTCGATACCGGTTTTTGGCTGGAGCCTGAGCAAACTGCATGGAGTATGGTCCAGCGCTATTTGCGGGAAGAGCTCAAAGCGGCAGAAACGGCCTTTTGTGTCACGAGAACAGGTTGGCATGACAAGGTGTTCGTTACTCCGGAGAAAAGTTTCGGACGGTCAGATGAGTCTTACTACTTTTCTGGTGGTATGGCTGATTCACTCTGTTTGGCAGAAGGCAGCTTAGCGGAATGGCAAAGTGAAGTCGGTTCTTTGTTGGTCGGCAATCCTCTGCTCATATTTTCTGTTGGTGTTGCGTTGGCCGCGCCGCTTCTCAAGCCTGTTGGAATGGAAAGTGCGGCATTCCATATCATGGGGCCGTCTTCGTCGGGGAAATCTGTCACATCGTTTGTTGCGGCGTCTGTTTATGCTGATAAGTCTTATATCAAGTCTTGGAAAACAACCGCTAACGGTATTGAGGCGGTTGCATCAGAACATCACGACATGTTGCTTGTGTTAGATGAGCTAGGGTTGTGCTCGGCGGAAGAAGCCAGTTCTGCGGCTTATCAAATCGTAAACGGATGTGGGAAGCTGCGAGCCACAGAAACAGGCGGCCTGGCGAATATTGCCAATTGGCGAACGTTGACATTGAGCAATGGAGAGATTGGCCTGACAGAGCTGATGGAGTCCTCTGGTTATCAAGTGAAAGCAGGTCAGCTGATTCGAGTCATCGAAATTCCTGCCGAAGAGCGTTTCGGTTGTTTTGCGGAGCTACACCGATTTTCTTCACCATCTCAGTTTGCTGAGTACTTGGAAAAGCAGACGCAAAAGTACTTTGGCACTTTGTTCACGGCTTGGATGACGCTTATTTCAGATAAGCCCTATCTGGAAGTCGTTTTACAGCGTGAAATCGAAACGCTGAGGCAGCATTGGTCTAAAGGCAATTACTCCGGCCAGGTTCATCGGGTATTGAAGCGCTTTGTCCTGGTTGGTGTCGCGTTATCTGTTGCGTCACGAAACCAGTTAGTGCCATGGACTGAAGAAGAGTCGCTGTATTCCGTATATAGCGTTTTTAGCCGCTGGTTATCTCACAGAGGGCACCAGCACAATCAAGAAACGTATGAGGTGTTAAGTGCTTTGAAACAAGCCATTAGCCATTGGGAAAATAAGCTCCCTGAATTTTGTACGAGCAGATCTTCAAAGTTTGGTTACTGGCGGCAGGATGGTGATGACGTCCAGTGGCTTATCCACAAACAAGAGTTTGTTAAGCAGCTACGACTGCGGCGTCAGTACAAGAGTCAACTGAGCCCTTTGATTCATAAAGGGTGGTTTGAAACCAATGAAGATCGTAGAGGAACACTTCGGATTATCGAGAAGAGAAACGGTACTGAGTTTGATCATCGTTTTTTCGCCTTCTGGCCGGAAAAGATCCTCTCTGAGTTGAAGGAGATGGGTATTGATGAATAGTGTGCTTCCCAGTTTTCCCACTCTTCCCAGAGACATTCCAATGGGTGAGGAGGGGATACGATGACAACCAACGAGCAAGTTCTTCTTCAATCCATTCTCGCCAAAATAGATCGTGTTGAGCGCGCTGTTCTGGAGCAGCGTTTGCAGCAACAAAAGGTGGAGCTCCTTGGAAAGGACATTCTAACCGTTGATGAATGTGCAGCCTTGCTGGGTTTATCAACCAACCAGCTTTATAAGCTAACGAGCTCGGCAGAGATCCCTTACTTTAAGCTTGGCAAACACCTACGATTTGAGCGCCAAGCCATCATGAGTTGGGTTGAGGAGCAGCGTGTTTCATCTCGCCATGAGATAGAAAAAAGGGCAGCAAACTATGTCGCCACCACTTCTCGTAAGTAATACCGTTATCGCAGCGGCCTCATCAGGCCGCTGAATCCTTTCCAGAAGCAAAAATATCAGGGAATGTCAGCATGGCTTCCATCCTGCGTTGTTCAATGATGTCAGCGTAGATCTCTGTTGTCTTAAGTTCGCTATGACCGAGCAGTTTTGATACTGCATATATATCTATTCCTCGGCTAAGCTGAATTACAGCAAAGGTATGGCGACCAGCATGAAATGTAACGTGTTTACTTATTCCAGCAGCCAGAGCCCACCGAAGCAGTTCTACATTTATATAAGAAGAGTATTTCAATCCCTTGAATACTCGCTCGTGTGCTGCTTTGACTGGGCCTAAGAGTGATTCTGCTGACTTTGGTATGTCTAAATACTGAAGGCTCTTAGCATCGCCGTGAGAGAGTTTGGCTTGGTCGAAGATAATTCGTTTGTGATTATTGAATGTCTCTACTTCTGACCAGGTAAGTCTATGGATATCGCACCAACGCATACCCGTCACGCATGAGAATAAAAACGCACGTTTAAGGACAGGATAGCGACACTCCGTTTGGGCTAACGCGTTGACCTCATCCAGTGTTAAATAAACCCGCTTAGTCGTTTTCGCTTTGATACTGGTCACTTGTGAAAGCGGGTTATCGCGAATAATACCTTCTCGATGTGCTTCGTTGATCGCCGCTCGAACTTTATTGAAGTAGGAGCTTTGTGTGTTGCGAGATAATGCGGTATCACTTTTGGTTTTCGCTTCATTGGTGAGGTAATACTTAAACCCATCTAACCAGTCTTTATCCAGCTCATCAAAGCTAAGATCATGTTTCCCGCAGTAGAACAGCAGGTGCTTACGAGCTGAAAGCCAGATCGAGTGGTTGGAGGTTGAGGTGGTTTGTTCTTTGATGTCAATTTGCCGTTGAAAGTAATCAATGAAGCTAGCTGAACGCTTGGTTCGATCCTCAAAACCATGCTTTTGGGATTGCCACTCAACCAGTCGTTTACTCTTAATGGTTTCGGCGAGAAGCATGTGTTCTTTGTTATGTTGGCGCTGGGTGGGTGTTTTAGGTTTGTCGTGAACGTACAGGTCTAAGGTTTCGTAGCTGCGCTTACGTTTATTTTGGCGTCCACCTTGTGTATTTGTGGTGTAGCCATAGTCATAAACTAAGCGTAGTGAGCGTGTGCCGTCAGTTCTAAGTGTCCGTTTTTCAATGGAAATTTTCATTTTAGCCCCCAATTGGTCCCCAATACGGCATTTATCATGTCATTGGGGGCCAACTGGGGACTAGATTTGGCAATTAACGGCAATAGATGGAAACAAACAGCAAATGACGATCTAATAAAATCAGTGTGTTATCTACCGTTGTTTGCTGTTGTTTTCCGTTATTTGCCCACTTTACTTCCCGATACAGAATGAAGAGAAGATGCGCCCGAGTAGGTCGTCAGAGCTGAACTCCCCGGTTATCTCATTCAGATGCTGCTGAGTGATGCGCAGCTCTTCGGCAAGGATTTCACCTGCCATATAGCCTTCAAGCTGCTCTTGGCCGATTTGCAGATGCTGGGCTGCACGTTCTAGTGCGTCCAAGTGACGACGGCGCGCCATAAAGCCACCCTCAGTATTACCTGAGAAACCCATGCACTCTTTTAGGTGGTTACGCAGCGCATCGACACCCGCCCCGGTTTTTGCTGAAAGGCGAATCAGAGTAGGATCGTTCACATGACAGATCCCCATATCTTCACCTGTTTGATCTGCTTTGTTGCGGATCACCGTCATGCCAATGCTTTCTGGCAGGCGATCGACAAAATCGGGCCAAATTTCTTTTGGATCGGTGGCGTCGGTCGTCGTGCCATCCACCATAAACAATACGCGGTCGGCTTGCGCGATTTCATCCCAAGCGCGTTCGATACCGATTTTTTCGACTTCATCAGAAGCGTCACGCAAGCCAGCAGTATCGATGATGTGCAAAGGCATACCGTCGATATGGATGTGCTCACGCAGCACGTCACGCGTGGTACCTGCTATGTCTGTTACGATTGCGGACTCTTTGCCCGACAGCGCGTTCAGTAGGCTTGATTTACCCGCATTTGGACGACCAGCAATCACGACTTTCATGCCTTCGCGCATGATCGCGCCTTGGTTCGCTTCTTTGCGTACCGCATCGAGGTTATCGATGATAGCTTGCAGATCTCCTGCAACTTTACCATCGGCAAGAAAATCGATTTCTTCTTCAGGGAAGTCGATGGCCGCTTCCACATAGATGCGAAGATGAATCAGTGATTCCACCAGCGTTTGAATGCGCTGCGAGAACTGGCCTTGTAGCGATTGTAGCGCCGATTTCGCCGCTTCTTCAGAGCTAGCATCAATCAGGTCGGCAATCGCTTCTGCCTGAGTCAAATCCATCTTGTCGTTCAAGAACGCACGTTCCGAGAACTCACCTGGACGGGCAGCTCGTACGCCAGTTATGCCCAGAATACGTTTAATCAGCATATCCATGACCACAGGGCCACCGTGACCTTGCAGTTCTAATACGTCTTCGCCCGTGAACGAGTGCGGGTTAGGGAAGTACAGTGCAATGCCTTGGTCGAGCACCGTGCCATCTTCGGCTTGAAACGGCAGGTATTCAGCGTAACGCGGTTTTAGAGTTTTCCCTGTGACTTCCAATGCCACTTGGTTGGCCTTAGGGCCTGAAACACGAATAATGCCGAC
>JABXIW010000422.1 GCA_013372875.1 Gammaproteobacteria bacterium
CAGTTTTATAGTGTCCCGCCCTCTCAAGCGGCGCTGGCACTAGGTATGATCGGGCTTGGCCAAGCGTGGGCGCTCTATGTTCCCGATATTGGTACGCCAATTCGTCCTTTTCTGGCTTCATTTGGCGCGTTATTGCTCGCTCCCGTTCTGATTAAGTACGCCACCAATCCTCGCCTATTTATGGCGGATATTAAGCACCCGTTAAGTGGTAGCTTAATGGCACCAATGAGTATGGCATTATTGATCCTGACCGATTATCTCGCGTCGGTTTCACCACTCATTGCCTATCCCCTTTGGTGTTTAGCTGTGCTGCTGCATTTTACAATGATGGTGCTGTTTTTTGGCTTCCAGCTCATGAACTTCAAAATGTCGAACATCGTCCCGAGCTGGTTCCTCTACCCTGTTGGATTAATCAGTAGCTCATTGGCTGGTTCGCAATTCGGTCATAATCTATTTTCCGAAACCCTCGCGATCATGTGTATCGGCATTTACTTCTTTATGCTGCCACTGGTGTTGTATCGCTTGGTGTTTTTTGGCTCACTGCCAAGACGAGCAAGACCAACGCTCGCGATTATGGCCGCGCCCGTTAACTTGTCACTGGCAGCTTATTTAGTGAATTTTCCCCAACCCGACCCTATTCTGACGGGCGCGTTGGCGGGAATCGCGATCACAATGACGCTACTGATCTACTTATGTTATTTCCGCTTACTTCGATTGAAGTTCCAACCCTCGATTGCAGCGGTGACTTTTCCTTCAGTCATCAGCGCCATTGCGATGCACCGATTAACCTCTTTTTTCGCACAATCTCATCCTCAATGGCATTGGTTACACGATTTCGGCTTTTTAGAACTCAGTATCGCGACCGTATTGGTCGTTTGGGTATCGGCAGGTTATGTGAAAATGTACTGGCCAGAAATTGTAAGAACCCCGACCAAACAAGCATAAAAAACGGCCTCATTAAGAGGCCGTTTTTTATCACTATCAACAAAGTATTAACCCGTAAACTTCGCCATGAAGTTACCGACGTTAGTCAAACTCGATGCAGCCATCACGATAACAATCGCTGCTCCAGTTAGCGTTAAATACATTGGGTGTTGGTAATCACCGACGATATCTTTGCGTTTTGTCGCAACCAAGACGGTACCCAAAACGATAGGAAGGATAATGCTGTTCACTAAACCCGCTAACATAAGCAGAAGAATTGGCATGTCCATGGTAACCGTGCCTAGCGAGGTTAGGATAATGAAGCCGACACACCACGCTTTTTCGTTTCGCGCTACAACGGGGAAAAGCGTCTTAATTAATGAGATAGCCATGTAAGAGTTACCCACTACAGACGTGATGGAAGCAACAAACAGTACTAAGCCAAAGATGAAGTAACCAAGCTGGCCAGCACCTTGACGGAAAGCGTCGGCTGCCGGGTTAGCTGAATCCAAGGTTGCGCCTGTCGCGATAACACCAAATACAGCTAAAAACAGTAGTACGCGAATAACCACCGCAATAGAGATACCAGCCCACGCCGTTGAAGTGATGGAAGGTACGTTCTCTTTACCTTTCAAGCCGATGTCCACTAGACGTTGTGCACCCGTGTAGTAACCGCCAACTGCGCCGCCAACGATAGTCAATGTAGGCAGAAGCAAGCTTCCAACATCCATAGGCATCACCGCTGCACTTAGTGTCTCTCCCATCGGAGGTAAGCTCGTCATTGCCACATATGCAATCAGAACAATCATGAACAAGCCAAGGTAGCGAGCCATTTGGTCCATTCGTTTGGAGGCGTTATGAACCACAAACAGCAAACAGCCGACCACACCAGTAAACAGCGCACCCCAAGTCGTGTCCACGCCCGTTAACACATTAATGCCTAATGCCGCGCCACTTACGTTGCCAAAGTTAAACGCCACAGCTCCAAGCGCAAGGAGAATACCGACACCATAACCCATACCCGGCGCCACTTTGTTCGCAATGTCTTGGATTCGCATGCCAGAAACGCCCACAATGCGCCACAAGTTCATCACGATACCAAACGTGATAAAGATCGAAGCCAATACTGGAAACGCCATGTCGACTTTGTAGATGTTCGTGAAGACAGCAGTTTGAGTCAAAAAGCCAGGACCAACAGAGGTCGTCGCCATCAAAAACGCGACACTTAGCATGGCTTTCTTTTGCCAACTGGTTTCTGTTACAGGAGCGGAAATGGAAGAGGTGCTGATAGTGCTTTGTGTAGTCATGCCAAGTCTCAAATTTGTTGTCTTTCTATTATTAGAAAAAAAGAAAGACAACTGACCGAGATCAGCTGAACTTAGAGAGATATCTCTTTTCAAAACAAACGATTACACGTTGTAGCCGTTCATTGGGCGCATATAATAAGAGCAACGAATGTGACTGTCAACACACAATTGCATAAATATTATTTATTGCGACTCACTTACCTATGATTCAGGTATAAAAAAGGATGGTACGTTGCCATCCTCTCTCAAATCTATACTTCGCTTAGACTAGCGTAAACCATGCAGAAACTCAGCGCGGGTGGCTGGGTTGCTCTTAAAAATACCACCTAAAGCTGTGGTTGTCGTTTCGCTGGTTGCATCCATAACACCACGTGATTTCACGCAGTAATGCGTCGCGTCGATAGTCACGGCCACATCGTCAGACTCAAGCAATGTTTGCAAAGCAACTAGGATTTGCTGTGTCATACGCTCTTGAACTTGAGGACGTTGCGCGAAGAAACGGACAATGCGGTTGATCTTAGACAAGCCAATGATTTTACCACGAGGGATATACGCAACGGCCGCTTTGCCGTCGATCGTGACAAGATGGTGTTCACACGTGCTGGTTACGGTGATGTCTTTCACGCGAACCATTTCACTTACGTTCATCTTGTTTTCAATAACCGTGATTTTTGGGAAGTTGGAGTAATCCAAACCAGAGAAAATCTCGTCCACGTACATTTTTGCAATGCGATGTGGCGTCTCTTCTAGGCTGTCATCCGTAAGGTCGAGTTGAAGCAGGGTTAGGATCTCACGCATGTGGTGCTCGATCTTTTCTTTCTTCTCTTCACGGCTCACGGCATTAGGACGCATTGGTGTTTCTAAACCGCGTTGCTCTAGCGC
>JABXIW010000031.1 GCA_013372875.1 Gammaproteobacteria bacterium
CCTGGTTCGTAGCCAGGTACTCTATCCAGCTGAGCTACATGCGCTTAGTGGGCGGTATTATGCCACCAGATTAGTAGAAGTCAATTAAGAATTCTCAAAATCTGGTGATTTCTGATCACGCCATTACTCTACCAAATCAGCCAATCGGCGAGCCAGGCGGCATTTTTACATCAGGCAAAGTGTCGATCTTTAATTCGCCAGCAAAGTACTTATCCAACAAGGCTTTGAGCCACATAAAACGCTCAGGGTTACGATTAGCTTGAGTTTGCAACCAACCGTTAATTTTGCCAAGTTCATTGTATAAATGAGCTTTGACTTCTGGCGAAGCCTGTTTGGATTCCGCACTTTTAATCAGCTCAGAAAGCGTCAAATAATCGACCCTTTGTTGAATTAAGGCATTCAAACCCTCGGTTTGATTAGCCATTAAGGTCGCATCCAACAATTGATTAATGGTCTCCGCCAAGCCCAACTGCTCAGCATTCATCGACTTTTGCTGCAACAAGCGCGCCAAACGCTGCGGGTTTAATAATAATGCCAAAGTATGTTGCGCCGAAGTATCCGCCATTGAGACAGGATCCAGCGTCATTCCAGTGTGGCTGGGGAATGATTCGCGGTTACGATAATAGCCATAAGCCTTAGGCGGAATTAATGACAAAATTGAATCTGGAACCGCCAATTGCTCAATGGATAAAGTATCCAGCAATGCATGCAAAGCCGCTGCTTGTTTATCTTTGCCTACAAATTTCAGCGGCTTAAAGCTATCGCCTTTGACGCTATACTCGTATTCAACCCCGCCAATCAGCTTAACCGCGCCCTCGGTTTGGTAACGGTGGAATAAATACAGCGGCACTAGAGTCTCCGCCAATTCTGAATAAGGCGTGCCTTTGGCTAAATTGGCATGTCCAAATTTTTGCAATGCTTTCGCTCGAACCTGCATCACTCTTTGTAATTCCTGTGCAGGATTTTTGCCATTATCCCAAAGGTGCGCATCTGGATGAACACCGCCTTGCGGGCGAGCATCAGGATCAGATATAAAGCTTAGTTTTTTATCGCGCATCCCTTTAAGGATTTTTTTCAGACCAGCCTTTTCTTCTTCAGCATTGGCAAACTCGGAATAGCCGTAACGAACCGCTTCTATGTCCCACTTACCGATATCAGTAGCATAGGCATTTTCTAAACTAATGCTATCGCCTTTCAGCTCCACCAATGGATGCGGATAATCCATCACCGAAGCGCGGCCATCAGGACTGGCGGCAAAATTATGTGCAATACCAAGGGTATGGCCAACTTCATGTGCCGATAATTGGCGAATACGCGCTAAGGCCATTTCTTCAGCCGCTTTGGCTTTGGTTTCGCTGTTATCACCATAAATACCCGTCAATGCATTGGCAATCAACAAATCTTGACGCACTCTCAATGAACCTAAAGTCACATGGCCTTTTAAGATTTCGCCAGTTCTTGGATCGGATACTGAAAAACCATAAGACCAGCCACGAGTAGCCCGATGCACCCATTGAATCACATTGTAACGAACGTCCAGTGGATCAGCGTCTTCCGGCAAAATTTTGACTTCGTAAGCACCTTGCAAGCCAATCGCATCAAAGGCTTGCTCCCACCAACGAGCGCCATCAAGCAAAGCCCCACGGACAGGCTCTGGTACACCAGGGTCGAGGTAGTAAACGATTGGCTTAATCTTGCCAGCACCATCCCTTTCGATGCGGTGACGATAAATCAATTTCTTATCAATAGGTTGAGTGATCGGTGTTGCATAATCCTTATAACTCAATTCAAAATAACCTGAGTGCGGATGGAACACTCTTGGCTGATAGCCATCATCGGGTAGTGCCACAAAAGACAAATGCTGCTGCACACTAATTTCATTAGGCGATGGTGTTACCTGTCTCACAAACTCACCCGCACCAGTGCCTTTAAAAGTCAAAATGCTTTCAAAGATGGTGTTCTTAGGGAAGTTTTTTAGTTTGCTTGGAATCAATGCTGAACGCGAAGCATCCACTGAGTAGCTGCCCTGTTTTCTTGCTTTTAAGCGCTCGGACACGCCATGTAAATCATTTAATAAATATGGCGTTAATTCAATTAGCGCTTTTTTGCCTTGTGACGCTTTAACCTCAAAGCCCGCCAACACCGAGCTGGCAAAGGCTTGTGCAATCGAATCTTTTTCCGCCTGGTTGTCGGTATCTGCCCGATAGTCAGTGTTTAATTGCTTCAACAACACCTTATTGCCATAGCGCTCAAACTGCACTAAACGACTTTGTCCTAACTGACCACGGTCAAGCCCAATATCGTTTGATCCAACGCCGTAAGGCAAGCCAGTGTAGTAAATAAAGGGTTGATTGAAATTGCTAATTTCTAACCAAACTTTACCCTGACTTTGACTTACATAGTAAGGCATAAAACCATTAACTTTGCGGCTTTTAGCTTGGATATCAGACCAACTTTCTGCGCTTAGATTGGCACTAAAAGCAACCAGTAAAACCATAGAGCAAATTCGTAAAAAATATTTCATTAGAATGCACCGTTAAAAAATAAAGCGTTGGCAAAAAGGCGAGCACTACCCATCCAGTAGCCTCTAAAATTGGGGTTATCATTGAACATCACGATTGAGCCTTGGCCTTTGCTGATGGCTAAAACCGCTGGCGAGTTTTTAATCGCATCGATATTGGACTGCGAAGCATAACCCGCCATCAAAGGCTCAGCGGCATAAGTTGCAACCGTAATAAAATCTTGCTCGGCAGGCTTTAACACTTGCCTGCCAGCTTTGGTCACTGGCAAAGAGCTTAAATCTAAGCCATAGGTCAGTGGGTGCGTTAGATCTAATTGGGTTTTCAAAATTGCACCACCAATTAACTCTTCAGCAAAAGCCTGTCCTCTTTGATTGAAAGGTCGCTGAGTTGCAACCTGCTTTTCTTTTTCGGCTAGCTCAATAGGTACTAATTTTTGTTCTATCAACCACTTCACTGCACTGCGACTGGCGATCAGGTTGCCGCCAGATTGAATCCAAGATTCTAGTTTTTCTTTATCGCTATCGTCTAATTTGGGATAACGCCCATTAACCATAATCAAGTGACTATATTTGGCTAAATCAATCTTGGTTAAATCTTTCGCGTACTGCATTGACACAGGAATTTGTAAGCGCTTATCCAACAAATGCCATGCCTCGCCCGCTTCATATGAAGAAACGCCATCACCTATTAACAATAAAGGTTTTGGTTGTTTCAAATGGTTTATGCTCGGGCTGCCTAGATCAATACCGGAGCGAGCAAAGCCGGTGCCTAGCGCAAACAAGTCAATACCTTTGTCTTGAGCATAATCTTGCCATAGCGCTTTAACTGCATCTTTATCTTGTGAATTTTTAATGGGTACAACTAAAGTTCCTGGCTGGAATTGCTTTTCATTTTGACTAACTGGCAAGCTGAAAGCCTTATTTGCTAATTGCACCTTGATACCTTTTTGCAATAGTTTATTAGCAAAGCCTAAGCTGTAAAAATTATCTGGCGAAAAAGCAAATGCCACTGGATTTTCTATATCAAGTAATTGACCTTGTTGAGTTACAACTGTTTTTGTTGATAGTGATGCTAATGGCCGCGGATCTAAAAACTGATATTGCAAATTGAACGCTAAAGGCATGGTCCAAGCCGAAACGTCATAAAAGGTATTGTCTTCAAACTTGGTGCGCGTCTCGAATATGGCTTTAATCAAACCGTATTGGGCTTGAGAGCTTTTTACCAAATAGCTATTGCTAGCAGAGTATTTGTTTTTATCGAAAACAGCATCTGATTTTAATTGCTCAACCGAAATTTGATGCTGATTCAAAATACTCAAAAATTCTTGCAAGCGGCCAGCATCATTCGAGCTGAAAACTATGCCTTGTTGTGTGTCGCGGCTAGCCTCGGCTTTTTGCTGGGAAAAGAAATCTTGCTGATACTGTTTTAGGCTTTGATTTAACTCATTAGCCGCTTTCAAAGTTGAAAAAGAAGTCGCCACTTGATTACGCACTGCAAACGGAAAGCTAAGCTCACCATTGACCGACTCTTGCAAATGACCGCGTGCACTAGCCTGCTCGAATAATATACCAATACCACCATTAATATCGGGGAAGGTCGAACCTTTACCATAATAAAAATCATCGAAACTTTCTTTGCTGTAGTACGCCACACCTAAATCATCCAAAGCCTTGGCATGATATTTTGCGATCTCATTGGTCAACTCGAAATTTTCATCCGAGGTTAGCGGGTTTTGTCGACTGGGTACGCCAGGCTGGAAAAAGTAGGTGGCATTAGTGCCCATTTCGTGGAAATCACCCACAATATTTGGCCGCCAATCATAAAATAATTTTACCCTTGCACGACTTTCTGGATGTTGCAAAAGCAGCCAGTCACGATTCAAGTCAAACCAATAATGATTAGTTCTGCCCGCTGGCCAGGCTTCGTTAAGCTCCATAGAGTCTGGATCTGATACCAATTCAGCGCCTTTATATCGATTGACCCAATTGGCAAACCGATCCAAACCATCAGGGTTCAGCATGGGATCGATAATCACAATATTGTGCTGCAGCAAATTCTGAATCCATGACTCCTTTGAGGCGGCCAAACGATAAGCCACTAACGGAGCCGCATTAGCACCGCTGGCTTCGTTACCATGTACTGAATAACCCAAATAAATCACGTTAGGCACATCAGCAAATTTTAAATTTTTGCGATTAGCCTGAATATCCGACAATTTTGCTAAATTTTCTGGAGAAGAAATAAAAGCGGCAATTAATGGTCTTTGCTCATGAGAATGGCCGGTAACTTGCAGTTCGACTTTAGCTGAAGATTCCGCAAGCGCCTTGAAATAAGCATAAGATTGATCAGGTCGAATATGCCAATCGCCAATGGCATAGCCTAAAGTTCCACTGGGTGTATGAGTGGTGTTATCGAATTCTAGAATTTGATTAAAAAAATAATCAAACTTATCTATCGAACCATTAGTTTCTTTTGCCGCTAAATTAAGGCTTAACAAAACCGTAACAATGGTGATTGGTAGCAATACCCCTAGTTTTTTTATGGTCATTGGCATTTGGTCAATTATTCTAATTAAACTCATTCTAACGCTTGCAAACTTCACCGCAAGCCCAAACATAGAGTATAATCACCCCATTATGTAACAATGAGTTAGTCGATGATTAATATTTCAGAAGGCGCACAAGAGCATTTCCGTCGCCTATTAGCTGGCCAAGAAGAGCCAGATACGGGTATTCGCGTTTTTGTGGTCAATCCAGGTACATCGCATGCTGAGTGCGGCGTTTCTTACTGCCCGCCCGATGCGGTAGAAGATAATGATACGGAATTAAAATTCGAAGGCTTTTCAGCTTTTGTCGATGCTGACAGCGCGCCATATCTAGAAGATGCTGAAATTGATTATCAAAAAGAGCAAACTGGTGGCCAATTAACCCTTAAAGCACCAAATGCTAAAGCACGCAAAGTCGATGATGATGCGCCAGTAGAAGATCGAATTAAGTATTTGCTAGAGTCTGAAATTAATCCTGAGCTTGCCAATCATGGTGGCCAAGTGAGCTTAACCGAATTTACTAAAGACGGTATTGCTGTATTGCAATTCGGTGGTGGCTGCCAAGGCTGCGGTATGGTTGATGTAACTTTAAAAGAAGGTATCGAGAAAACCCTAGTCGAGAAAATCCCTGAAGTCACTGGCGTAAAAGACGTTACTGAGCACGCTGCAGGGGAGAATCCTTATTATTAAACTAGTGGATTTAAAAATAACTCTTTTGGGGCTAGCAACTATTGCTAGTCTTTCTGCTTGTGTCGGCCAGCCAATCAAAGTAGAAGCCGCACAAATTCGTTTACTGGATTCAGAGCCTACTGACTGTCAACTTCTTGGCGAAGTCCGCGGAACTCAGGGCAATATCGTGACGGGACTTTTTACCAAGGATAAAGAGTTAATTTCTGGCGCTAAAAACGATATTCGAAATCAAGCCCTATTGCTAGGCGCGAATAGCTTATTCATTACCCACACCAATCCAAATCGCACCCATAACCTCGATTTTTATAGCTTTTACGGGAAGGCTTATAAGTGCTAACTTTATTACTTGAAAACAAGCATTAACACTAGAATTAACAATTGAAATAAAGATAATTTTAATGCCATTACACAAGCACTCTTTCCTTTCTCTTTAAACATTGAGTGTGAAAACATCCAAAAAGGAGTAAGCATCCAAAACTTACTTTCTCCCTCTTTAATATCATCAAAAGCTTCTATCCATAGAAATAAATAATAAACGCTAGCTAAAAAGAATAATATTAAAAGAGCAAAGGTCAAATTTTTATCAACTCTTGATGCAATAAATTCAAAATTTCTTCAGCCTTCTGGTCATTCACCAAGAATGACAAATGGTGATCGCTAGAAGTATGACTTAATAATAGCCACTGCTCAGGCAAATACTCTTCTTCGATCTGCAATAGATGCCATAGCGCCTGGCTGGCTTGGCAGCCGACTAGCGTAATAATAGCGCTATGCGACAATAAAACGCTCATGCAAACTTCAGCCAGTTTCTCTGAGAGCTGAGTCAAGATGCTTTCCGAATAAACGCTATTACTATTATCGATTTCTAGTACCAAAGACTCTTTGGTAGAAGCCAAGAGCTCACTGGTTAAGCCAAAACCGTTAATAATTGAAAACACTTTTTGCAAGGTATCTGGCTGCTGTCCTCGGCGTCCTAATAATAAAGTAATTACCGGGACATTTTGTTTAATGGCAATGGCCTTGATCCATTTCGACTCTTGATGATTATCGTCCACCAAAGTGCCAACTCTTTCTGGTTTTTTGGTCGAACGCACTTCTACTGGGATCCGTTGCGGAGCAACTGCGCTCAAACATCTTGGGTGTAATACTTTCGCTCCGGCCTGAGCCAAATCAAAGGCTTGGTTATAACTTAAATGCTCCAGTTTAACCGCACTGGATACTTTATTTGGATCACAAGAATAGATTCCATCTACATCGGTCCAAATTTGTAATGACTCAGCATCTAACAAAGCGGCAAAATAAGCGGCGGAAGTATCCGAGCCTTCACGACCTAATAACACCGTTTGCCCAATAGGATTAGAGGCGATAAAGCCTTGGCTTAATATCACATCAGCATTCGTCGCCCAATCATTGGCAATTTCTTCATTTGGTCGAGGACGACAAACTGCATTCAAAAAGTATTCGTTTACATTTTTTGGCTCATCATCTACCGCGGTTAGCACGTTACGCGCGTCTACCCATTGGGTTTGAGCTTTTAAGTTTTTGGCCAAATAAGCCTGACCTAAGCAAGATGATAAAAGCTCGCCATGCGCCACTAATTCAGCTCTATCGCATGGCGATAAAGCATCCTTTTCAGCAATATTAGCAACCGCTTTTTCTAAACTGCCAAGCCAAGGCGTTAAGACATCTTGTTCAAGATTCAGCTCATTCGCCATTGCTAAATGATAATTTTTAATGCTTTGCAATGAGCTTTGATAATCACTATTAATAGCGGCTTGGGCTAGGCGCTCCAATTGATTGGTAATGTCCTTAAAAGCCGAATGAATAACGGCAACCTTTTTGCCTTGTTCTAAATGCGACTGCACAATGGCGGCAATATTTTTCCAATCGGACAAGCTGGAAACGCTTGAGCCGCCAAATTTTAAAACACGCCATTGTGGCTTTTGTGCTTGAGTCATGATGCTTCCTGAGATTCTGCCGCTAGTTGATACTGATTGCCGCAGTATGGGCAAGAGCCCTTTCCGTCTTTATTTAAGGGGATATAAACACGCGGATGCTGATTCCATAAAGTGTCATCAGGCAAAGGACAACTTAAAGGTAAATCCTGTTTGCTTATTTTTCTGATTTTATCCGCCATAATTATCCGCCATTGTTATCGACCATAATAACGCCTGTATTTACTAGACTTATTGTAACTGCTGGTCATTAAAAGTCGAATCCCAAATTGCTTGAACCAGCGTCCGTTCTTGTTGATAAGCCGCTGACTCTAATGTACCTGCCACCATATCCAAACGCTGGTGATTGATTAAGCCATGGTACTCTTCATAAATTCGCTTTAAATCAGCCACATATTCAGAGTTCATGTCGACGTTTTGCTGCATCCAGTCGAGCCAATAATGGTTGCTATAAATATCAGGTAACTGAATATCTTGCTGGGCTAACGCTAATATCCAATATTGCACCAAAAACTCGATATCCACCAAACCACCTAAGCCCTGCTTGATATCCCATTGTTGCTCATTAGTTCTATCCAAGTTACCGCGCATCTTCTGACGCATGGCGATTATATCAGCCTTTAGATCTTTATCTGTTTTAAGCAATTGCAAGCGTAATTTCCGATAAGTAGCGGCCATAGATTTATCACCCGCCACTGCTCTAGCTCGAGTTAGCGCTTGCTTTTCCCAGGTCCAGGCTTCGTGAGTTTGATAGTCTTTAAAAGCATTTAATTCACTTACCAGTAAGCCCGATCGCCCCGATGGTCTCAGCCGCATATCCACTTCATACATAATGCCTTGCTGAGTTCTGGCATTAAGATAATGCACCAATCGCTGAGTTAGTCGGGTATAAAACTGGCTAGTATCAACGGGCTTTTTACCGTCTGTCTGAGCTTGGGGATCGCCTTGATATAAAAAAACCAGATCCAAATCGGAGCCAAAACCCAGTTCATGGCTGCCTAATTTGCCATATCCTAAGACCAAGAAGTTAGAGACTTGATCGATAGTAGCACCTACCGGCACCCCATGTTTTAAAGCTATATCGCGCCAAGCCACTCGCAATAATGCTTGCAAACAAAGCTCTGCGACGTCGGTCAATTGGCGAGTCACTTCTAAAATATGAAAGCGGTGATTAAGAAAGCCCGTCGCAATTTTAAATTGGCTAGCCACTTTAAAGCGGCCTATTGCTAACAACTGCTCCTCAACATTTTCTGGCTCAATTCTAAGCAGTGCTTGCTGCAGTTGGCTACTCAGATCTGATTTGCTAAAAATTTTTCCAAAATTGGTAGGGAATAATAATTCATCCAGCAATGATGGGTACTCTTTAAGCTGATCCACTAACCATTTCGAGCGGCTTGCCAGTTGCACTAAGTGTTCTAACAAGGGCAAGTTTTCGGCAAGCATCTCAAAATAGGCAGTTCTAGCACCAATCGATTGCAAGATAGATAGACAGCGCTCTAACGCTTCTAAGCTATTAGGTTGCTTCGCAGACTCTAGTACCAAGTGCGGGATTAATTGGCTTAAACGCTTTCTCCCCCTCTGGCCAATTTTTTCGCTAATGTATTTTTGATAAAAATCTCTGGCAACATTCAATAAATCATAAGAGTAAGGCTGATAACTTATTTCAGGCTCTAGTGGCTTATTTTGCTGGATCCAAGCCGCTACTCGCTGATATTCATCATTGTCAGATATTTCCTCATCAGCTTCCTGAAATAGGTTTCTAAAAAAGCCTTCAACCCAGCTTCGATGCTCTGTTAATGTTTGCTCCAGTTCAGACCATGAATTATAGCCCATAGCCATTGCAGTTATTGCTTGAGTGTCAGTATCTTGCGGCAACTGCTGAGTTTGCTCATTTTTATACAGTTGCAATTGATTTTCCAAGCGTCTTAAAAACTCATAAGCCTTTTCAAGTTCAGCGGCTTGACTCGGTTCTAACAAGTTTTTTTCAATCAAAGCGTCAAGCGATAGCCACCAGTTTCTTTGTTGTAATTCAGGAAAACGACCGCCACTAATCAGCTGCAAACTTTGCACGATAAATTCCAGCTCACGAATACCACCAGGCCCTAATTTGATATCGCTTTCTAAATTTCTGGAACGCATATCAATGGATATTTTCTGTTTTAGCTGCCTAATGGCTTCTAGCACGCTAAAATCGATATAACGCCTAAAACTAAAGGGTTTGATAATATTTTCCAATTGGCTTTTCGCAGATTTATCCAGCGACAAATAATTAGCCTTGATCATGGCAAAGCGTTCCCATTCACGGCCTTGTTCCAAATAATAATCGGCCATAGCATCAAAACTCTGCACCAAAGCACCACTTTCACCATAAGGTCTTAGCCGCATATCCACCCGATAGACAAAACCATCGGCTGTGGTTTCGTGCAGCAAAGCCACCAACTTTTGTGCCAAACGGGTAAAGTATTTTTGATTTTCAATAACCCTTGTTTTGCTGCTTTGCGTAGGCATGGAATCAGTTTCACCATCTTGTGGATAGCTAAAGATCAGATCAATATCGGATGAAAAATTAAGCTCCATACCACCGAGCTTGCCCATACCCATAATCACCAATTCTTGTGGCTGATTATCATTACCCATCGGTATGCCGTATTGCACTTCAAAATGCTGCTTTGCCCAGCGGTAAGCACTCATGATGAGTTGATTAGCAAGCAATGATTGCAGGTAGGTCACTTGCCGAATATCTATTTTCTGCGCGATTTCATGAGCAACGATGACCAGACCATAAAAGTGCCTTTTCAGCCTTAGCCATTGTTTAAATTCAAACTCGGTTGTCCGTTCATTTTGAACACTTATCGATCTAACTTTTTGCTCTAGTCGCTCAAAACTCAAATCGAACAATTCGTGAATTTGAGCAACCCAGTCGGGTTTTCTAACTAGCCATTGGTAAGCATAGTCACTGCTTAACACTAATTTTTCGAGCCATTTAAAGACCTGCGGATCATCTATAGCACTCTTTTCATCGAGCTTTGCTAATAATTGTAGAAAGCGCTCGTTGGCTGCTTGCTTTATGCTTTCGGCTGAATTATCTGACAATTGATATGAATTATGGCTGATTGATAGCTAGAATTATGACATAGCCAAGGACATAGACCAACTCTATCTCATTTCGCTAAACCTTTGATTCACTTCATATAATTACAGATATTTACAAATAATATTTGTAACTCAAGAGGATTCATTGCTAGGATGATTTTATTCTCAAAAGAAGGAGTCACTATTATGGGATTTTTAATTTTCTTGGGCATTTTAGTTGCTATTGCCCTCTTCTTTA
>JABXIW010000400.1 GCA_013372875.1 Gammaproteobacteria bacterium
ATGGCAATTCGCCTTCCTCGTATTGAGAAAGAGCTGTCAGAAGTGAAAGAACAGCTAGCAAATGCTCGTCAAACTTCTGATACCGAGAAAGCGGGTCTAGTAACGTCACTAGAAACTCGTAACCAACAAATTACAGATCTAGAGAAAAAATACTCTGAGATCAGCGACCAGCTCACTTCTGTTGAAACAGAAAACCGTGAACTTCGCGCCAAGCTGGATACGCAAAAAGATGACATGCTGCTTAAGTACTTCACTTACGGTGGTGGTGTAGCAGGCCTTGGTCTTTTATTTGGTTTGATTCTTCCTCATATCATTCCACGCAGAAAGAAATCACCTGCAGGTTGGGCATAACTGCCCCGCAAACTACCGGTTTGCACATAGCGGATACGAAAAAGGCCACATTCTTGTGGCCTTTTGCTTATCTAATGGTTTCACGCGAGAGTACTAACCATCCCATTCGTAAAGCGCAGGGATTCGGATTTGCTCACCTTGGAATTCGACAATGACAGCCTGCGGCTGAATCTCTTTCAGAGTGACTTGCCCATCCACTACATCTCCTTGGTGATACTCCACGTTATTGATTTTCACCCAACGACGATTGGCATCACTGGCATACATGTGCGTTTGCAAATTAAGGGCTGGAAGACGTCCTTGCCACTGCTGCGCATTGCGCTCCAAGTCATTCACCTGTGACGGTGCAGAAGTCGGCGCATCGTTTTGAGACAGCGCATTTTCCACTTTTTTGGCGAGATCTGGAGACAAGGAAGACAAGTCTAGATCATCCAATGACAAACCTAAGTCGTCACGACGATGCGTAGATGCTGTGCTCGTGACGGGAGTAGCCGTTGTCAGATCTGGAGCTTCACCCTCGTTGGCATACTCGGAGGGTTGCAAGAATGTCCCAATGTCGCGAGATAACTCGGCACTCGGCCATTCTCGTGGCAGTTGAGCAAGATCCGTTGATTCTGGATAAGCTAAAACTTCAAATGGTTGTACGACTTCCGTCACCACTACCTCTGGCGTAACCGCTTGAGTCTCTGGCGTAAGCAAATCTAAATGCAACGCAACCGCAATCGCTGACACGCTAATAGGCACAAGAAAGAGTCCAACATGTTTGATGACTGACATTACGCCTCCTCCTTGTTAATGCTTGCTAGTGTTGGCGCATTAGGTTGCACACTTTGTTGTAAGCGTTCTAACGTGCGATGACCCGCAATGCCATCCACACCGATGCCTTGCCAACGTTGGAACAGTTCCACTCGCTCTTTTAACGCACCGTCAAAAATAGACGTTTCCAGTGGTGATTCACTGACCGCTTTGGCAAGCAATTGGTCAAGCACTTCGATCGCCGACCCTTCCATATCTAAACGCAACGTCTCTTTAAGCGGCGCTTGCCACAATTCAATGATGTTGCCCTGCCACATTGGTTTCAGCCACGAAACAGGTAAACGTAGACGCTGTTTGCCATTGAGCACTTCTACTTGGTCGTTGCCAACCGCATACAAAATCACGTAACCAACATCGCCTTGATAATTCAGCTCTAAAATAACCGGTCGATTTTGCTGCATCAGCAAGGGCCAAGTTGCCATTTTTCTTTCACAACGCATGGTGGATTGAGGTTCAGATAAGCAAAGATTATCGCGCACTGATGCTCGATATCCCCAAAGGCGGTAAAGATCATTCACGGCAAGATTGGATTGTTTCTGCGCCAACAGCATATCGCGCTGCGCATCAGTTAGCTGCTCACTTGTCATAAGAGGAGCGGGAGTAGACGAAGACGCAGCAACGGGGACTTCCGACATCGGAGCCTTAGACTTCACTGGCATGTAATTTATTGCAGCCCAGCCGACGCCAACCGCTACCATTACACCAATAGCAGCCGATCCCCACGCTGGCCATGTAAATGACTGACGAGGTTTATCTTGTTGGTAAATGTCCGCCTGAAACTGCATGACTTCTTCGCAGGCTTGTTGCACCGTCTGTTTATCGACAACGACGCAGCCCTGGTGATAACTCATATTCAATGCTTTATCACAAATCAGGTTGATGAGACGCGGAATGCCATGGCTATACTTCGCAATCAACTTGCTGGAACTGCGATGAAACAGTTGCTGATCACCACCAGCCGTGTGCAAACGAAACGCGATGTAATCCGCAGTCTCTTTCTCATCAAGAGGTAACAGATGATAACGGCCAGTGATACGCTGTGCGAGCTGACGCAACTGCGTAGTCTGTAACAAGCGTTGCAATTCTGGCTGCCCTACCAACAGCACTTTAAGCAGCTTTCTGGTATCGGTTTCTAAGTTCGTTAACAAGCGCAGTTGCTCAAGTACATCGGCAGCAAGATGTTGAGCCTCATCAATGACGAGCAACGTCTGCCAACCCACCTTGTGGTTACGCAGCAAATAATGATGTATGACTTGGTTTAGCTGTTTTAACGTCGCATCCTGCGGATAAGAGATCTTAAATTCATCGCAAATCGCTTCTAGCAGATCTCGGCTCGAAAAAGTCGGATTGAGAATCAGCCCCGCTTTGGTGTTTTCATCTAAATTCGCGAGCATGGCTTTGGCCACTGTCGTTTTGCCTGTTCCTACCTCACCGGTCAGCATGGCAAAACCACCGCCGTCGCCCAATCCCGCATTGAGGTGCGTGATCGCTTCTTTATGACGTTGGCTTAAATACAAATAACGTGAGTTTGGAACAATCGAAAACGGCTGTTCAACAAACCCAAAAAAGTCCTTATACATTAGGATCTCCAGCTAAAAACCCATCCCAAAAGAATCAAGTATGATGTAAACATAGTTGCATCTGTTCTTGGGAGTAAAGAAAAGTACCATTGCTTGCTACAATGTCCAACGTCATATCCATAAATTCAGAGGTAATTCGTGCAAGTTTATTTAGTAGGTGGCGCAGTTCGAGATCAATTGCTCGGCATTGACAGTTATGACAACGATTGGGTGGTAGTCGGTGCCACACCAGAAATGATGCTTGCTCAAGGATACACTGCCGTCGGAAAAGACTTTCCTGTTTTTCTTCATCCTAAAAATAAAGAAGAACACGCACTTGCACGAACCGAAAGAAAATCAGGCTCAGGTTACACGGGCTTTGACTGTTTCTTCGATCCAAGCGTCACGCTAGAAGAGGATTTGATTCGCCGTGATTTAACCAT
>JABXIW010000356.1 GCA_013372875.1 Gammaproteobacteria bacterium
CATTCTTATTTCCACTTACCTAAACAACACGAATTTTTAAACTTACCTTCGAATTTATGCGTTACAGAAATTCAGAAACATTCATAGAAATGTCTCTGCTCATCAATTAAAACGTTCGCGACACGGCTATTGGGCAATCACCCCAATGGCGGTAGCGTGCTAGAAGGGAAACTAGGTCATGAAACACAAAGGACTAATTCGTTCTTATGAGATGGAGTTCGCTTTTTTATATCGCCTCTCAGATCTTGCTGTCATTGTCACCTTTATGCTGCTCCTAGTATTGAAAGACACAAATACCTCGATGGAGAAGGACTACGTCATCTTGTCCTTCGTCGGGGGTATTTCATTTTTGTTTATGGCGGAAAGCGGCAACCTATATCGCTCATGGCGGACAAGCTCGTTTAGAGAGCAAATGTTCATTGTTTGCATATCGTGGTTAATGACAAGCGCCCTACTTTTCATGGTGCTTTACTTTTCCGAAGTTTACCCTTTGTTTGACCGCAGTATCTTAGCATTATGGGTCACCATTACGCCGGCATTACTGTTGGCGTGGCGAGTGACCTTTCGTACCGTTTTAGCCTATTTGCGAAAAATGGGATTCAACACACGCACCGCTATCATCATCGGCCAGACCCCTCACGGCATTACCCTTGCCAACGAGATTCAAAACCACACCGAGCATGGTGTTCTATTTGACGGCTTCTATGACGAACGCTCTAGCGACAGATTGCCTAGCTCCGAATACCCAATCAAAGGCGCGGTAAACCAAGCGTTAGAACGGGCAAAACGAGGAGAAGTCGATTACGTATACATTGCGATGCCAATGCATGCTAAAGAGCGCATTGCTTCCATCCTGAACCAGTTCTCCGACACCACAGCGAACACCTATCTAATCCCGGATTTCTTTACTTACAACCTGCTCCATTCTCGCTGGGATCAAATTGGTCAAGTTCAAACTCTCAGCGTGTTCGATACGCCTTTTGCAGGAGTTTCATCCTGGATTAAACGCTTCGAAGACATTTTGTTCTCTAGCATTATCTTAGTGTTGATATCACCAATCCTGCTTGCTATCGCCATCGGTATTAAGTTGACGTCAAAAGGCCCTGTAATATTTAAGCAGCATCGTTATGGTTTGGATGGTCGAAAAATCGAAGTTTGGAAGTTCCGCTCGATGACGACGATGGATCAAGGCCCAAACATCAAGCAAGCCACGAAAAACGACCCTCGTATTACTCCGTTTGGTGGTTTTCTACGTCGCACCTCATTAGACGAACTGCCGCAGTTTATCAACGTATTACAAGGCACTATGTCGATCGTTGGCCCTCGTCCTCATGCCGTTGCGCACAACGAAGAATATCGTCAGATTGTCGCCCGCTACATGTTGCGCCACAAAGTCAAACCAGGCATTACAGGTTGGGCTCAAATCAACGGCTATCGCGGCGAAACCGACACGCTCGATAAGATGGAAAAACGCGTCGAGTTTGATTTGGATTACATCCATCATTGGTCGGTTTGGATGGACATCAAAATCATCTTCCTTACCGTGTTCAAAGGCTTTACTGGCTCCAATGCGTACTAAGGCGGCGATGATGAAAACAACAACTCCAGCGCTTGCGCTTGCCCTTTGTTCAACAGCTGCATTAGCAGAGCCAATGGCGTATCAAACTGAATCTGGCATTGAGTTTATCCCATTGGTCAAAGCCTTCTACGAAGGCGACGACAACATAAACAAAGCGGAAAAATCTCAAGATATAGAATCCGTAAACATTTGGGGACTAGAGCCTAGCTTATTGGCACGTATCGAGCGCAATCAATATCGCGCAGATATTCAGTACAAGCTAAAAGCGGGCTTTTCTTCGGACGATAAGAATGATTACGATGACCATACCTTTCAGTTCACCAATTTTTTTGAATTCAATCATCGTCATCGTTTAGTCGTGGATTATCGTTTTCAGGCATTGCATGAAATCCGCGGTGAAGACATCACTGAAGGACAAGGTAACCTTCTCGATTCACCTATCGAGTTTTACCGTAATGATTTGAAAACCAACTACGTGTTTGGCTCTGCTGGTGCGAAAGGACGATTCGAATTTGGCTTAGGCTACAGCGATAAAACTTACCAAAATTATCGTAACGGTTTACCTGGCAAGCCCAACGCAAAAACTAAGTACAACGACTTCCGCGCCCCAAACGCACACGTTGAGTTTTACCTTAGAGCGACTCCTAAAACCTATTGGTTAGTTGGGACGAAACAAGTATTCACCGAGTACCTTAATAAAAACCCTCGCGCTGCATCAAAAGACAGCGACACCGGTTTTTACTACACCGGTGCTGAGTGGGAAATATCGGGGAAAACCCAAGGTATCGCAAGGCTTGGCTATCAAGTTAAAGACTTTGATAGTGAACAACGAGAAACCTTCAAAGGCTTTAGCTGGGATATCGGATTTGAATGGCTACCACAAGAGCAAACGTTGGTGACGGTCAAAACTACCCAAGCAGCCGTCAACCCTGACCAAGATGGTGACTACAACTTACAGACTCGTTATCGCCTAGATATCAAACACGATTGGAACAGCTATTTAGCCACTCGTTTAGGTGGCATTTATCAAGAAGATGATTACACCGGCATCACGAGAAACGACGAACGATATACCCTTTCCGCTGGCGTTGATTATCAAATTAGACGCTGGATTCAATTGAAAGCGGATTGGCAATATCAAGACAAAACATCCAATCGTTCAGGTTATAGCTACGACCAAAATGTCTGGACGTTAAGCGCGCAATTTTCGTTGTAACAAGGAATGTTAATGAATCCATTATTCAAGTTAATTGGCCTAGCTCTGCTACTTTTCAGTACTTTTGTTAGCGCGAATTCAAACGAACAAGATTACCTACTCGATACTGGTGACACTATTTCAGTGCAAGTTTACGGGGAGGAAGATCTTTCTATTAAAAACATCCTCATCACGTCAGATGGTTACTTTGATTACCCTTACCTTGGACGAATCAAAGCGATCAATAAAACGCCAAAACAGCTCAAGTACGAAATCGAAACGGGCTTAAAAGGTGACTATCTAATCAACCCGAAAGTCATGGTGACAATCAATTACTTTCGTTTGTTTTACGTCAATGGCGAAGTTCGTAAACCCGGAGGATTTGAGTATCGACCAGGACTGACGATAGAAAAAGCCATCGCACTAGCTGGCGGGCTCACCGATAGAGCTTCACGTAAAAGCATTAACTTAACCAAACACAAAACTGGCAAAACCGTAGAAGGCGTAAGTATGCAGCGCACGGTTGAACCAGGTGACATTGTCTTTATTGATCAGAGCTTCTTCTAGTGACAGGTAATCAAATGAACGGAACTCATCCCAACAATTTCCAGATGAACAAAGTGGAACTGATTCGTTTTGGCCATCACTTTAAAACGCTGAAAAAAAACTGGCTTAGCATTGCTGCGTTCACGCTTATATTCTCATTGACGTGCACTTGGTACATCTACTCCAAAACATCCATTTACCAAGCAACAGCAACGTTATTGATTCAAGAAGAGCAAAAAAGTGCGCTATCGATTGAAGAAGTGTACGGTGTAGATACGACCAAGAAAGAGTACTTTCAAACACAAATCGCTATTCTGAAATCCAACCACATTGCCGACAAAGTTATTAATGAACTGAATTTAACTCAACACCCTGAATTTACGAGCTCTGGTGGACTAAAACAAAAAATCGACGACATCAAAGCGGTCCCATTGGTACAAGATTTATTGAATGTCTCTCCTAGCCCAAAAGAGACATCACAATACTCTGAGTCTTACTATCAAGCACTTCAAGCCTTCAAAAGAAAGCTAGAAATTGAACCTGTTCGAAACACACAGTTAGTGCGCATTAGCTTTCGTTCTGCCGATCCAAAGTTAGCAACAAGAGTCGCGAACGCGGTTGGTCAGGCCTATATTGATGCCAACTTCGAAGCCAAGCTCGTAGTGACTCAAAATGCAGCAACATGGCTGACTAATAACTCTCAAAAACTCGAAGAGCGCTTAAAAAAATCAGAGCATGCTTTGCAAGAGTTTTTGCTCAAAGAAGGCCTGATTGATATCAACGGCATCGACGATATCTACGCCAACGAACTAGAAGAGCTTAACCGTAAACTCAATACCGCTGTCAATAAGCGCATCGAAGCGCAAACCCTAATCCAACTACTAAAAAGAAAATCGTCTCAGAATCTTGATAGCCTGCTGTCCATTGACGAGTTTGCCAATCAAGCTCAGATTCGTGATTTAAAACTTTCAGAAGCCCAAGCTGCGAAGAACGTTTCTGAACTGGCGCAACGTTATGGACCAAAACACGATCGAATGGTCCAAGCGAAAGCGCAACTCGCCTCTATTCAAGAGCGAACTCAGCAATTGATTCGCGAAATCTCTTTTAGTAAGCAACAAGACTTACTTGCAGCGAAAGCTCAAGAAGACATGTTGCGCGAAGAACTGGACAGAAAAAAATCAGATTTCCAATCATTGGGTTCGCAAAAGGCGCGCTATGAGCAATTGAAACGAGAAGTAGAGTCAAACAAAGATCTTTACGAAGCTTTCTTAAATCGAGAAAAAGAAACCAGCGCTACTAGCGATTACAAAAATGTGACCGCTCGCTTTACTGATAAAGCGATCATTCCACTGTTTCCTGTCGCGCCACAACGAATGAAACTGGTGCTTATCGCCACATTCTTCGGTTTTGCTATCGCTTGTGCATTGGTGATCATTTTAGAAACGTTGCGAGAAGTCATCCGCACTTCAAACGATGTTCAAGATAAGCTAGGCGTGACATGCTTGGGGGTTATCCCAATGGTGAAAAAACGTACCCTGCGAAAAAATGGGGTAAGTTATACCGCCTACTTAGATAAAGATGAAAAACTCTTTAGCGAAGCTTGTCGCTCTGTTCGAACGTCGTTGCTATTAAGGCTGACCAACACTAAGCAAAAGATCTTACCTTTTACTTCAGCGATTCCAGAGGAAGGCAAAACCTCCACCAGCATCAATATGGCGGTGTCCTTCTCGACTATGGAGAAAGTGTTGATTATCGACTGCGACTTGCGTCGTCCATCTTTAGCCAAACGATTCAATATTCCTGAGTCCCAGCCAGGTTTAACCAACATATTGACGATGGATACCGCAATAAAAGATTGTATCGTTCGCATCGATGATGCCAATTTAGATGTACTACCTGCTGGGCTGATTCCACCCAACCCACAAGAGTTGCTGGCATCCAATCGCTTCAAAAAACTACTGGACCATTTTCAAGATAAATACGATCGCATCATCATCGATACACCACCACTGCTGTCGGTCAGTGATGCGCTCATCTTAGGCCAATATGCGAACGGACTCATCACAGTGATTCGTTCCGAGTCCACCAAAGCATCACTGGTTAATGTCGCGCTATCTAAACAAATACAACACTCGATACCGTCTCTTGGCGTGCTTATCACTCAAGCAAAAGCTAAGGAAGGAGAGACTTTATATGTCCAGAAATACGCCTACTAATCAACATGCGTCTTGGTATCAGATATTAAAAAGCCAAGAACGCCCAGTGCTGATATATCAAATGGGTAAAGTCGGCTCGAGTGCGTTAGAAAAGTCGATTCCTAACTCGATTCATTTGCATGACCTTATGTCGATTGATGCAAACAAGCAGATCTCTCCAGTGAGAGCGAAGCTGCATCAACCAAACAAGCATTATGTAAAACGTCTGCTCAAGCGAAGCATTATGAGCCACATGCTCAAACGTAAACAAGACGTGCGCATTATCTCATTGGTGAGAGAGCCGATTGGTAGAAATATCTCGATGTTCTTTCAATCTTTACCTTTCTGGATGGCAGAAAAATACCTAAATGACGACAGTGCAATTCGCTCTGAGCGTCCGCAATTGTTGCAAGAAGCTTTCGAAGAGCACATGAATCACCACTACCCTTTGGAGTGGTTTGATAATGAAATCAAAACGCTAACAGGGATCGACGTGTTCAATAAACCGTTCGATCATGAAGCTGGTTGCCAAACCTACCAACAAGGCAACTTTTCTCTGCTCGTAATTCGAAGTGACAAGCTGAAGCAATCACCAGCTACCGTTGGCGAGTTTCTCGGCTATCCAGTTGATGTGGTCCACGACAACCAATCAAACAACAAATGGTACTCCTCGCTGATCAATGAGTTCAAAAACAGCTATCAACCTAAACCTGAGTTTATTGAGGAAATGTTGTCATCCAAATTGACGACCCACTTTTTTACTTCAAGTGAAATTTCCGAACTCAAACAAAAGTATCAAATGGCGCAATGATGAAGACGAAAATTTTACACATCATCAACGACCTATCTCAAAATGGTGGGGCGCAAAAGTTCTTAGTGGACTTGGTGCTCGAGCATAATCCCGAGTATGAAATCAAGATCCTCGTGTTGTGTGCTGAGAACGACTATTTGGAACAACTCTCCGCACAGGGAATCCAATGCTTTAACTGGCAGACACTGTCTCTATCGGGAAAATGGTCACTACTACGCTGGCCAGATCTCGTTCACGGACACCTGTATCCGTCTATTTACCTAGCGCTGCTTTCGATCGGGAAAAAACGCATTCAAACAGAACACTGCTCTTACAACCGACGCAGAGATTACCCTCTGTTTAAGTTCATAGAATATGTCCTCTATTGGGGTCACCACTATACCGTTAGCATCAGTGAAAAAGTTCAAGAAGAATTGGTGAAGTTCATGCCTCGGTACCAACACAAGTATCGAGTTGTACATAACGGCGTCGACTTAAATCGCTTCCCGATGGCGGCTAAACAAGCCCACGATCTCAGCGAGAAAGCAACCATCAACATTGGCATGGTTGGCCGACTACATGAACACAAAGATCACGAAACGTTAATTCACGCCATCGCAAAACTGCCTGAGTGCTACCACTTACACCTTGCCGGAGATGGAGACAGAAAAGCCTCGCTTCAACGACTCACTCAATCGTTAAACGTTTCACCTCGCGTGCATTTTCACGGAGTCGTATCCGATATCCCTCTCTTTCTCAGCGATATGGATATCTACGTGCAATCTTCCCACGTTGAAGGATTTGGGCTCGCCGCCGTAGAAGCGATGGCAGCAGGTTTGCCCGTACTCGCGTCCGATGTTCCGGGATTAGATGAGGTTACCGGCAGCTCAGAATATCTGTTCGAAGTCGGTGATAGCAATCGGCTTGCACAAAAGGTTGCAGAGCTTTGCGAAGACGCGGCTCTTTACAATTCGGCAAGTCATTATTCCGTCAACCGAGCCAAACTCTACACCATCGACAAATTTCGAGAGGGCTATTATGGAATCTACCAACAGCTCTGTACCGATAAGTAATACCGTTCCACTCCTTGCAGCCATTACTCTGGCACTGTTTTTTGTCCCAGTGAAATTCGCTGCAGGTGGCGTGGCACTTGCGCCTTCCGATATCGCAAGTTTGCTTTCTGTTGGCTTAATCGCCTTGATCATTTTAGAAGGAAGAGCAAAGCAACTGTTGCATCCATGTATCGGATTCTTGGTGCTGTTTACTGGATATGTATTTATCAATGGCTTGTTGAACAGAGTGCCTTTGGCCCCACTATTGATCGAAACCGTTCAGTGGCTAGCCATTCTTTGTCTACTGAGCTTACTTTACGCTTACGGAGCATTTGATGATGAGCGAGTGATGGTCTATTTCACCTACCTACTTTTTATCATCTGTGGTCTAGTCGCAGCATGGCACTTCGCCCAAGGCTATCAAAGCGGATTTAAATTACTCGGGGTCAGTAAATACGGATTTGGAGTGTTGTGCTCGCTACTCTATTTGTATCGCGACAAAATTCGCCTGTTCCCTTTTTTGATGCTAGTTGCATTTGCGCTACTCGTGTTATCTCAAGAACGAAAAGCTCTGCTGGGCTTTTGTTTGCTGTTTTTTCTCGATCAGATTTTTATTAAAAACTGGATGCGAAAAACCATCAGTGAAACCTATACATGGATGCTTCTCTTGGCGTTGGCATTTGTGGTTATTGGAACAGTCTCTACCACGCTCTACGTCGGTTTTGATGCTCTTGCCGATAAACTGGAGATCACTCAAGAAGACATTTTGTTTGCCAACCAAAGTGAAGCACGATGGGTGTCCAACTTGCATCGCAAGCTGCTACTCGCAAACGGCATGGATATCTTAACGCAGCATCCTATTTTAGGCGTGGGCGCCAAAATGCTGCCCAACTTTATGATCGATTACTTCAACTACGATGAACTAGCGATTTACACCCACAACTTTGTGCTCGATACCGCCATCGAATACGGTTTGCTCGGCATTGCGTTTCTGTTTGGAGGCTACTTTCTTTTCATCAAATTTTGTTTTCGCAGTATCGATGACAACAGAAAAAGTCTTTTACTCGCGGTTTACGCCCTCATCATGGTGTTCTTCGTTGCCGTAAATACCACCATCATTTTGATACTTTTGTTGCCAGTTATGATCAGTCGAAAACGAACACCAGAACCTCAGACAGTCATCCATTCGCTGCCAGTCAATAAAAGTCACGAATTTTAATAATCAAGGATTTGATCAATGAAATACTCTATCGCTCGACAATTTGAAAAGAACCGAGAACTTCGGGCTGATAACTTCGTCTTGGTGTATCAAATGGGGAAAGTGGGCTCATCGTCTATCGAGCATACTTTGGAAGCGCGTAACATTCCGAGCTATCACATCCACACGTTTGACGATCATGAAGAATTTCACATGTACCACAACAAAAAGGATGTGAGTAAATTCTTCGATTTTAAAAATCGCGCGATGTACCGTTTGGTTCTGAATCAACGCAAGCGCATTTTGCAAAAGCGCGAGCAAATCAAGATCGTTACATTAATCCGTGACCCGATTGCGACGGTTTTCTCCCGTTTTTTCCAAGATCTGCATCTGCAATTTATCGAAGGCAAAAAGAACGATGCCATCCACCGCGACATGGAAGTGACCTACAAGCATCTAGAGCATTGCTTTGATAACTACATCAACCTGAACTACTTCGCAGATTGGTTCGATAACGAGCTAAAACGTAACTTCAGCATCGATGTCATGCGCCAAGAGATCGATAACACTCAACCATTTTTCACGTTCAACAATGACAAAGCCAGCGTCATTCTGATTAAGTGCGAGCAACTGAGTTCCCTTGACAAAGAGATTGGAGACTTCCTAAATGTCGACAACTTTGTTCTGAAAAACAGCAATGAAGCAAAGAACAAATGGTATTCCAACATCCACCAATACTTTAAACAGCATTACGATTTTTCTAAGTTGTTTTACATGTATGACTTACCGCTTTATCGCCATATTTACTCGCAGCAAGAACGAGAAGCCTTCAAAACCAAGTGGTTAAAAACTCCAGGGACAAAGTCAGCATGAAAAAAGTACTTCATATTACCGAAGCCTTTGGAGGCGGTGTTCAAACCGCGCTGTACAGCTACGTACATTCATCTCGACATGAACCGTATGAACACTTTTTGCTTGCTAGAGCGCGTCACAATGATTTAACCAAAGACAGCAATCACGATGTTTTTGCTCAAACGAAATGGGTGGAAGGTGGGCTTCTGCAGTTTGTGCGAGACGCCAATCAAACCATCAATGACATAAAACCCGATATTGTGCACTTGCACTCTAGCAAAGCCGGGTTTTTAGGTCGATTTTTGAAACTCAACCACGCCCGCTTGGTGTATACCCCGCACTGCTATGCGTTTGAACGAGAAGATATTTCAGGCTTCGCTCGCCAACTATACAAAGCTTTAGAAAAGGTGATGCTCAACAAAATTGACGTGGTGGCAGGCTGCAGTCAGCGCGAATGTGATTTAGCCATTAGCATTGGAGCAAAACGAGCGGAACTGCTGAACAACTACGTTTCTTATCAAAGTGCGACACGTGTCGGCCGAGACCATCAAGCTGCATTGAACATTGTTGTTTTAGGGCGCGTCGCACCACAGAAAGACCCTCAATTTTTACTTAACACACTCCGTTGCTTGAATCGATTTGCACTCAATCGCCAATTAGACATTACTTGGATTGGAGGAGGAGACAGAGAGCTAGAGCAAGCGTTAAGAGCCGAAGACGTACAAGTAACGGGTATGCTTCCTCGCGATGAAGTGGTTAAGAAACTGCAGGCCTCCGATCTCTATTTACATACCGCCGCATGGGAAGGTATGCCTTTAACGATTCTAGAAGCCGCGAAGCTGCACCTCCCTATGGTGATTCGTTCCATTGGTGCCACAAAAGATCTCAACTATCCTTTTTTGGCGCAAACACCAGAAGACATGGCAAAGCAAATGACACATTGCATCAATCACTATGATGACATTGATTTTCGCCAATACACCACCGAGTTGAATGAGACGTTCAGTGAAGAAAAACAACGCCTCGCTCTAAACAACATTTACAGTTAGAGAAATAGAATGTTTCAAGCCATTCAACAAAAACTGCTACTTATGCCGAGTGGCAAAAAGAACTTGCTGTCACTCGGCATGAAAACGGCAATCACGCGAGTTTTCAGTGCATTATTTGCCTTTTTGCTTACGCTCATCGTGTCGCGCACAACCGATGCATCCACTTCAGGTCAGTTTTTCTTCTTATTCAATCTCGTATCACTCACAGCCATTATTTCTCAGCGAGGCTTTGACGTTGCTTTAGTCCGATTCAACGCTATCGCGTTTAGCAACGGAGATATTCAACAGCAAAGTGACAACTATTGGACGGCTTTAACTCGCAGTATCACATTTTGTTTCATGGCTGCCGTTACTCTATTTGTCGGCTTTTACCTTTTTCCAAATCAACTGAATCAAACCAACAGTCCAACAGTGGCGATTACGCTCGCGCTGATGTGCGTACCTTTCCTCGTATTAGGACAAACCAACAGCCGTGTTTTACAAGCAAGTAAAATGGTGGTGCCATCCCTATTCGCGCTTCAACTCGGCGTCAGTGTGCTCATGGTTTTGTTCATTATTGGCCTGAGCACACTGCACTCACAAAACATCAACAGCCTAATAGCGGCATTGCTGCTGGCGAGTCTGATCGTCAGTATTGCTTCAACGACTAAATGGTTTAGCTCTGGTCAATATCAAAAGCCGACCCCGACAACAAATATCGAACTGATCTCCTCGGCGAAGCAAGTGTGGATTGGCAGCATTTTCACCAATATCCTCCAATGGGGAAGCATTGTTATTGCTGGTTTTTTCATTTCTACCACGGAGCTAGGGTTGTTAGCAGCAGCGCAACGAACATCGCTACTGATTGGCTTTGTACTGATTACCATTAACTTCGTTGTTGCCCCAATGTTCGCCTCTCTTTTTAAAGAAGGAAAGCTGGATAAACTGCGAAATTTAAGTCGATGGGCTTGTCGTGCAAACATTGGCGCAGCTTTACTTCCTGTCTTAGTTTGCACCCTATTTCCTGAATTCGTCATGCAGCTTTTTGGTGATGAATTTCTTGCGGCAGCTCCGCTGTTAGTTGTCCTTTCTTTAGGGCAGATGGTCAATATCGCCACTGGTTCGGTAGGATTTTTATTGCTAATGAGCGGCCATGAGAGAACGATGAAATACATCACGATTTGTTCAGGCACTATTTCCATCGCTCTTTTGGTTTTTCTTAGCCAAAGCTACGGCGTTCTGGGGGCTGCATGGGCAATGGCGATCGGCATGGCGATCCAAAACCTTACCGCGCTCTATTTTGTAAAACGCTATTTAGGCTTCTTTCCTGTGGGGTAACGATGACTTCGACGATCGCACGTTTAGGTTTTATTTCTATATCTCTACTTACAATCGGCCTTTCTTTGTGGAAGAGTTCAGAGCTAAATCATGCCGTTTATCTGAATATGGAAAACTATGTTGGAGGCTCAAGCACGCTGCATTTTACGTTTAGCATGTTGATTGGTTTTCTCGCTGTGTTTACCTTCCCTCGCTTTACCCACGCAACCAAAATGGATGCGTTCGGGATTCGACTGCTGTTTTGCTTACTGCTGATCATCTCGGCGGAAGAATTTAGCCAGTTGTTTATTGAAAGCCGTTCATTCAGCTTTGACGATTTGAGTACCAACTGGATTGGCATGATCCTTGGGTATTTTAGTGCCAAAGCGATTACCCTCTTTCGAGCATCTCGCTCTCGTGCATAAACTCTCCGGCAGGTGACGCACCTGTTGTTAGGCAAACACCTTTGGGTTATTTGGGTATATAATCTTGCCAAATAACCCGGAGAAAAGAGAGCCTCATGTCATCTCATCCAACAAAAATTACCTTTTTCGAATTTCTCACGCCATTGATCACTTCTGGCCAAAAGACCATCACTATTCGTGACGAGTCAGAAAGTCACTATGTACCAAACACAGAAGTAGAAGTGTTCACGTTGGAAACCGATCGTAAGGTTTGTGATATCAAGATCTTGTCTGTTGAGCCATTAAACTTTGATGAAATCAATGAGTTTCACGCAGAACAAGAAGCCATCGAGTTGCCAAAACTCAAACAGTTGATTCGAGAAATCTATCCGGATATCGATAAGCTATTTGTTATCGAATACGAATTGCTCAAAAAGTAGACCACAAAAAAACTAGACGACTGGTCTA
>JABXIW010000450.1 GCA_013372875.1 Gammaproteobacteria bacterium
GCAGGAAATAGTCATATGCAAATGTCAGATCACTATGCGCCTGCTAGGGCGCTGCCAGTAAGAGAGCCTTATAGGCGCATATGAAAAACCACCGGCTATGCCGGTGGATACTTTTTTTCCTAGGTTTTTTGCCATGAATGCTAGGGATCTTCTGTCTGTCCAAATAAGTAAATGTGAGAACTAACTATTTGATTTTTAATTGAAGCATGCCGATAAAGCTCACATTATAGACTCTTAGTATTATTCTGTTCGTACAAGCTATAAGGAGAGAGCTTTGAAAATGGAAAAGTTAAATCTAGATCATTTGCCTTTACAGAAGGCATTGGTGGAGTCGGCATACAACGCCTTTGTCAATGAAGAGAATGTTATTGCCGCGGTATTGCTAGGTTCATTGTCTTCAGGAAAGGGAGACCGAGTATCGGATGCGGATGTTGTTGTTTTCACCAAAAACAATTTCCATAAAAATGCTGAGCCTTGTTTTGCTCAGTTTGAAGCTGACAGAGAGATCTTCTATCGCTTAGAAGGTGATCATAATGAGATGGCACACTTCAAAAAATATATCTTCAACGATCTAACTAGTGCTGAAATTCATTGCTTAGATTTGAGCGAACCTTTTAAGCTTTCTAAGCCCTTCATAATCCTATTCGATAAAGATGAATTTATTAATGAACTGGTTACCAACGAATCGGCACCCAAGCATGAAGATTTTCCTGTTTATACTATTGGCGACCAAGGTCTGATTTGGGAATTGTTTGACTGCATAAAATGGCTTAGCCGCGATAATAATGAATTAGCCAAAAGCTATTTAAAGAAACTCGCAGACAAACTATAGACTAGGTACTTCAAATCAAAAGAAGCGAGGTGCTTAAGAGGCCTCTATGACGTACAAAAAACGTCGGAAGTACAAGTATCATCTTCATTCAGAAGAGCAGGTTGAAAGCGGTATTTATCTTGGTGTGCCTTTTGAAGTCCCTATCTTAGCTTAAGTGAACAAGGCTTATTGACTATTAAGAAAGGTTATTTGTGGGGTGGTGTAAGTGGTCCTGCAATTGATACCAGAAATCTCATTCTGGTGTCTTTAGTGCATGACGAACTTTATCAATTTATGAGAGAAGAATCGCCACCTCAAAGTAACCGAGCATAAGCGGATGGGCTATTGCGGACGATCTGTCTTGAAGAATGCAGTTCTCCTTGCGCGCGAATTACATCTATTACGGAGCCAAAATTTTTGGTGGAGGCTTCTCAAAGCCGGGTGTTTTATCTGCCTGAGAGGATTCCTTTTTATTTTTCATGTATGTTTATTTATACAGTGTCGTTATGTATGCTTCGTTGGTAACTAAAGGAGTATTACGCAATGACAATAAAATACGAAGAGTTCGTTCCAAGCCCAGAAGAATACTGTGAGATGCGTGTTAAAGCAGGTTTGTCTCCAAAGTCTCTGCAAGCGGCGGAAATTGGCTTACCCAACTCTCTTTACGGAGTGTCCATCCGAGATGAGGGTGCTCTTATTGCAATGGGCCGGGTTGTTGGTGACGGGGCGTGTAACTTAGAAATTGTCGACGTTGCCGTTGACCCTGATTATCAAGGTAACGGATTAGGTAGAAAAGTCATGGAATACATCGACGGTTATCTTTCTTCTGTTGCACTTGAAGGCTCTTACGTTTCTATGATTGCTGACGAGCCATTCTTTTATGAGAATCTTGGTTACAAGCTAGTGGCTCCTAAAAGCCAAGGAATGACGAAAAAATTTAAACCGCAAGCATAAAGCCTAGCCGATTAAACAGATAAAATGAACAATAAAAAACAGGAGAATATACTCCTGTTTTTATTTTAGATTATCGCTTAAGCCACTTCTGGAATTGGCTTTGGTGGTTGTTCCAAATCAGGTTCTTTTTGCACGGTCGGAACAATCCCTTCACCGACTGCACTGAGGTAGCTACCACTGAGTTTGATCGCAAGGTACATATCGGCACGCAGCAAAATCCCGCCTTCGCTGGTGCTTATTCCCGTTAACTCACACCATTGACGCAAGCGGCGTTTTCTTCCCGCGAGGACTAATCGTATTCCTCTTTTTTTGAGCACTTCGTGAATGTCGGCCAATGTCGCCATGACACTCAAATCTAGGTGAGTAAAGCTTGATACGGCATCGACTACTACACAGCTGACATCTTTGTTTTGCTCTGCATGCTCTAGCAAACGACGCTTAAAGTACGGCGCATTAAAGTAGGTTAACGGTGAGTTGAAGCGATAAATCACCATTCCCGGAATTGGAGACGCTTTTCCGGTTTCATCAATGGTGCGAATGGTGCCTTTTTCATCCAGACCCAGTAGTTGGTCACTTGGTCGCATGACGATGCGTAAAAACTGAAATAGGCCTAATAGAACTGCCAGTGTGATACCTGGAATAACCCCAATTACTAACACGGAAATAAAGGTAATGATGGCAAGGTAAAAGGCATCTTTGTCACGTGTTTTCAGTATCCATATGGCTTTGAGGTCAAGCAGTGACAGTGACGCGATGATGAGTACCACGCCGAGTGACGCAATAGGGATGAACTGCAACGGTTCGTAAATAAAGACCGCGATAATAGCAATGGTGATGGCAGCCACAATCGATACCAATTGTGATTTTCCCCCATTGGCGTCGTTAACGGCGGTACGAGAATCTGCTCCGCTGATGGCAAAGCCTTGCGAGAAGGCAGAAGCAATATTGGCGAACCCCAATGCCTGAAATTCTTTATTGGCGTCAATGTCGTAGCCGTTCTTTGCTGCGAAGCTGCGCGCGGTCAGCATCATGCTGACAAAGCTAACGATTGCTAAGTTTAACGCTGGCACGACGAGCTCACGCACTTCGCCAAGCTCAAATTGTGGGGCTTGAAATTGAGGGAAACCACCTTGAGTTAGGCCGACTACGGCCACGTCCATTTCTTGTAAGTGCAGTAGCCAAACCGATGCTGTAGTAACCAGTATGGCAAGCATTGCTGCAGGCCAAGTAGGACGGTAGCGTTTGGTTACCAAATAGACCACTACAGTCGCTACACTTAACGCAACGGTTGGCCAATGAAGTTCTGCCAAGCGTTGTGGAGCTTCCCATAATCGTTCAAGTAGATAGCGTTGTTCGTATTTCAAACCCACGACTTTCGCAAACTGACCGACAATGATGGTCAACGCCACGCCGTTGAGTAGCCCTAAGAGGATTGGGCGGGAAAGGAAGTCAGCAAAAATTCCCAGTTTGAAACGGCTGGCCAGTACACACCAAATACCTGTCATGGCTGTCATGGTCATGACGAGCTGCCAGTGTTTGGTTGGGTCGCCAGCGGCAATTGGGGTAACGACGGCGGCGATGACGGCACAGGTTGCGGCGTCCGGGCCAACAATGAGTTGCCGGGAAGTGCCCATTAAAGCGTAAACCAGCATCGGCAGCACGCATGAGTAGAGGCCGACGATAGCAGAAACGCCAGTTAGCTGTGCATAAGCAATAGCAACAGGTAGTGCAACAGCAACAACAGAAAATGCTGCTCTAAAGTCGTTCACGAGCCATTCTTTTTGATAGTTTTTAAGTTGAATGAGTCCTGGGAACCACTGAGCGAATAAGAATCTAGCCAACAGATTTTCCATATATGTGGTTGAGATACGGTAAAGTATACATCGTTAATGGGTAAGGTCTGTGAGCTATTTATCACTCATATCGCGATCAATTGGTTTGGCTGTGGTTACAACGGTTGTCTGAGAGTGAGCATCGGATGCGTCGAAAGGGAGGGGGCGTTATTTGGATTCAGAGCACAAGAAAACGGGAGCCAAAGCTCCCGTTTTTGTCTTTCTTATTGGTTTTTAAGCAACGCTATCCATTTGAGGGTAAAGTGGCTTTGCTGCCAATAGTTCCGGCTCAAAATCGTCAACGTTAATGGTATCGAGACGATGTTGCTCGGCTTCTCTCAGCAGTTCTGCTTCTTCTTGAGTGATCACGCCTTGCTCTAGACC
>JABXIW010000398.1 GCA_013372875.1 Gammaproteobacteria bacterium
ACCTTATCCGGATGACCTTCTGAAACTGATTCAGAGGTAAAAACAGAGTTTATAGTCATTAATTTCGATACCTGTATATGATAGTCTCGGCGAACTGCCAAGATGTGAAATTACTTGTATAAAGCACAAAAAGTGTGCAGATTTTACCTTGTTTAGATGCGTAAATCACGGATTATTACAGTTAAGGCTTTATATAAGGAATTGCTTATAGAACTATTGCAATTAGTGCGATTAAGCTATGATATAGAAATATTCACAATAAAAATTTTACATGAAAAAATTCCTTATATTTTTAGTAGTAATATCCTTGAACTGCATATCGGTAAAAGTGCATGCCCATGATGACTTAGAGCAAATTCTCAATCGTATATACATGCAGGGAAGATGCGCTAGTTTGTTTGATTCTAGACCAAAGGATATTTCAAAAATTTGTATAAAAAATGTCAGTTACATCAATGAATATAAGAAGTATAAGTTTTTATTACAGGTTTTTCCTGACTATCACCGATTAAAGGGATTTCAGGAAGGTAATGAAAAAGACAAAATTAGAATTGTTAAAGCTTCCATGCCAAAGTTTGCTCAAGACATTGGGATAGAAAAACAAGAAGAAATCGATAGTTACTTTGGATACCTACAGTTTATATCTCTAAATCATAGATACGATGGAAAGAGGGAGGAATTTGTCCAAGAAACGATAAAAGATATGAAAAAGAATACCGTAGTTATAGTGATTATTCCTTACAAGGAAGTTGTCAGCAAAAGAATATTTGCATGCCTTACAACTGAGGGGGAAGTATTTGTCCACTCTGACTTGGTGAGCATGCCCAAGAATTTTTCAGATAGGTGCTACAAATAATAAACACTCTTAGTCATCAGTTTCGACATCAAACCCATAGCGCCTTTAATTGGTTGAGGCAGTTCGGCGGCGCCATGGTCGATGGCGTTTTGCGCGTGTTGTAATTCTTCTTGGTGCATTTGTTTTAAAATGGCCTGACTTTTTTGGTCTTGCTCAGGCAGCTTTTCTAAATGACTCTCGAGATGCTTACCTACTTGATGCTCGGTTTCAGCTACAAAACCAAGGCTCCACTTATCGCCTGCCATACCCGCAACTGCGCCTATGGCAAAAGAGCCTGCATACCAAAGTGGATTGAGTAGGCTTTCGCGACTATCAAGCTGATGAATCCGCTCGCTACACCATGCCAGATGATCCACTTCTTCTTTGGCCGCTTGTTCCATTTCTTGGCGAATATTAGGCAGTTTGGCGGTTAAAGCCTGGCCTTGATACAGCGCTTGGGCGCAAACTTCGCCAGTATGGTTAATTCGCATTAAACTGGCTGCATGACTTTGTTCTTGCTCGGTCATATCGCAATCTTGCACAGCTGCCGCTGGGCTTGGGCGAGTCTGAGCATCATAAATACCAAAGGTGGTTTTTAAGGCAGAATCAGCAACGTTGCAAAGACGATCAAAAAAGCTGTATTGGCGCATTTTTCTGGTAAGCTATGGACACTAAGTATCTATTAATTTTGCCTCGAAAAGCGCTAAATAACAATTAAAACTAGGTAACAGATGGCCAGCAAGACCGAACAAAATGATTTAACCTTACTAATCAAATCGAAAAACCCGATTATCGTCATTGAAACGCACGAAGAAGAGCGCGCTTTCGAGCTGTTAACGCGCATATCCATTTTATTAGGGGAGCCGCTATTTGGTTGGCACTTAACCGAAGGTTTGCGCCGTATGGAGCTTAAAGATGATGCTATGGCAGCCTTGCCCGACACAGAAGATCCCGCTAAGTGCTTAAAATATATTAAAAAAATGCAGCGTAAAGGCTTGTACGTTTTATGTGACTTTCACCCCTTTATCGATAAGGACCATCCGCAGAATATCCGATTGATAAAAGATATCGCCATGGATTTTCCACTTTTTCAGCAAACACTAATTTTGATTAGCCATCAGGTAAAACTGCCTTCAGAAATAAGGCGTTATGGCGCTCAATTTGAATTGGAGCTGCCTGATGTGCCACAGCTGGAAATGATGATCCGACAAGAAGCAGCAAAATGGTCGGTGAATAATGGTGGCGTTAAGGTCAGAACTGATAAGGCTGTCATGCAGCGCTTGGTGCAAAATTTAACTGGCCTGACTTATGCTGATGCGCGGCAAATTATTCGTAATATTATCTATGATGATGGCGCCATTACTGAAGATGAAATGGAGTCGGTGAACAAGGCGCGCTATCAATTACTGGATCTGGAAGGCGCGGTGCATTACGAATATGAAACGGCGCACTTTAAAGAAGTCGGCGGTATGAATCGTTTGAAACAATGGCTTGAACTGCGACAAAAAGTTTTCTTAGAAAGTAATGATTTTGGTTTGGATAAACCCAAAGGCATTATGCTGGTTGGGGTGCAAGGTGGCGGCAAGTCGCTAGCTGCCAAAGCGGTTGCGGGAATGTGGGGCGTGCCATTGTTGCGTTTGGATTTTGGTGCGCTGTATAACAAATGGCATGGCGAGTCGGAAAAGAATCTACGTGAATCGTTGAAGCTGGCAGAGATGATGTCACCTTGTGTGCTTTGGCTAGATGAAGTGGAAAAGGGCATTTCAACGGGCGATAACGATGGTGGTACTTCGAAGCGGGTGCTAGGGACCTTGCTAACTTTCATGCAGGAAAATAAATTTCCAATTTTTATGGTAGCCACTGCGAATGATATTAGTGCATTACCTCCTGAATTTGTCAGAAAGGGGCGTTTGGACGAAATCTTTTTTGTAGATTTGCCCGATCAAGATACGCGCCAAGAAATTTTTAAAATTCATTTGAGTAAGCGTAAGCAGGTTCATTTGGAGTTTGATTTGCTAAAATTGGCTGAGTCTACCGAAGGCTTTAGTGGGGCAGAAATTGAGCAAGCTATTGTTGCTGGGCTCTATGCATCATTACACTCTGAGCAGCCACTCGATACGGAAACAATTCTTAACGAAGTAGATAATACCAGTCCTTTGTCACAAGTGATGGCGGAAAAAATGCAGGCCTTGCGCGATTGGGCGAATGGCCGTGCGGTCATTGCCAATTAAAGGAGTTATGATGAAATTAATCTATTCCACCGCTTCACCTTATGCCCGTACCGCTAGAATAGCTGTGCGCGAATTGGGGTTGTTGCAACAAGTTGAGGAAATTTTTCAGCACCCTTTTGAAAACCCTGCGCAGCTGATAAGTTTTAATCCATTATGCAAAGTTCCTTGTTTAATCGATGACTCTGATACTGGAATTTTTGATAGCCAAGTGATCTGCGAATATTTGGATGTCAAAGCGGGGAACATTCTATTTGGCGCAATCAATAATGACTGGCACTTGAAAACACTCTATTCGTTAACTCGTGGTATTTTAGATTCATGTGTTGCTTGGCAACAAGATAAGATGCGCGGTGAAGCAGGGGCGTCAGAGTTTTGGCAGCAACGTTTTATCAGTAGCATTGAGCGCGGTCTCAATTATTTACAAAAACAGCTTAGTAATTTCCCCAAATCCTTTTCAGCATTAGATATTAATTTGATGACCATTTTGGATTATTTGTATTTCCGTCATCCTGAATATGAATGGCAAGAGCAGCACCCACAATTGGTGAATTGGTATCAGCAAAGAAGGGATCGTAATTCCATTGTGGAAACCATGCCAACAGCATAATAGAGCAAACATAAAAAAGGCCTCTTACGAGGCCTAAATTTTACTAACTAAACTAGATAAAGCTGGGATTACTTCTTAATCCAATTACCAGAAACGTGGATGTAATGCCCAGCCTCGGTTCTTTCAAAATTTCGGTTGGCGGCAATCTTTTCAACTTCCGCTAACGGAATATTATTCTTACTGGCTTGCTTTAGGTAAATGGCTTTACGTTTGGCGTTAACGTCATTGACTAAGCCCATAACGTTTTGAGAAGCACCTGAATCTACCACGCCAATATAACCCGTGGATAATTCGCCAATCACGCCTTGAGATTTTAGATCGCCAATGGATGCTGCAAACAAACTGCCGCTAAACAAGGTTGCTAAAGCTAAAGTAATTAATTTCTTCATCTTATGTCTCCTAGAACAAACCTGAGTCTTCGCTCAATGCTTTGTCCAATTCTTTTTCTACTTTTAACACGATTTCATGTTGAATTTTTATGTTGGCCTCGATTCTGATCGGCTCTTTAGGAGCTTCGATCCGAACAGTAGGATTGCAGCCGATTAAAAAGGCTGAAGCCAATAACAATAAGGGAACCAATTTAACCATGAACTTCTCACAACGGGACAATGTGATTATAGAGTAGCACAAAAAGATGAATCTGTGCTGAATCCTTTAAGTTATTCATATTCATGGGTTTTCTGGAAATTCCAACTCCCCACTTTGGTATTTTTGAATGATTGGTTTGGCCATGTCGCCGCTGATCAACATGGAATAGAGCAAGTTAGGCAAATTGCCTTCTAAGTTCATACTAAGCTCAATAGGAAAGCCATCGTATAAATCAGGGTTAGCACCTTTGAGTAAAATTTTAAGTCGATAGATACCCGCAGCATCGTAATTAATGACCCCAGAAAATTCAGTGTAATGAAAATTTTCAATCGCTTGGAAGGCAATATTGGTGGCTGCCGATGCGCCTGAATCTACTTTTAGGATACCAGCGCGGGTACTACTGAAAGTACCATCGGTAATGGTTTGTGAATCTTTGCTAACTGTAATCGGCAATTCAAAATTAAAAACGCCATCAATATTTAAGGCTTCTGATTCGAGGGCTTTTAGTAGTTTGCCAAAATCAATTGCCTTCAGAGAAACATGGAAAGGTTCAACTTTATCTTTTTGCAATTGTAAATCTGCTATAAAAATAGAGCCATCGAGTAGTTGACCTGAAAGGTTTTGTAGCTGTATATCCTGTCCATTATGCTGCAGTTGAAAGTTGATGTTTTTAATGTCGATGCCGGTGGCTATTTCGATTTTATCAATGCTGGCTTTAACTGAACCATTGAGTGCAGAGCGGGACGAGAGTTTATCTTCGAGTTGCAAGTTATGTAGACTTAACTCTTCATAATATAAGTTTAAGTTTTTGAGTGAAAAAGAACCATCGAAAGTTAAGGCTAATGGATTACCAGATAGCTTCTGATTGGTTATTTCGCCGCCGCTGATGCTCAGCTCAGGAAAACCTTTTAAGATCGGATCCAGCCATTGGATCAAAGGTGATACAGCAAATTGATTGGGGTCGAGCTCTAAGCGATGCAATTGCTTATCCAGTTGCAGTCGATATTGAAATGGCAATTTTATATTCTGATGGTCAAGCTGACCTTTACTGTAAATAGTGTTACCACTTTTTGACCAAGCAACATTGCCGCTGAGATTTTTCGCTGAAATGTTCTGATTTTGATAATCAGCGTCTTTAAAATTGACTGTTCCGCGTAATTTTCGATTGCTAAGATTGATAAAAGTATTCGCAATGACTTGATTCAGATTAAGCTGGTTTTGTTGTAACTGAATGGTTTTGGCTTTGGAATTGATAGTCAATTGTTTGCCATCAAACGAAACTTGGTTCTGCAAATTCTGAGTCGATATTTTTTCATCGGTGAGCGCCAGTATCAGCGCAATGGGCTTGATCTGTTTTAACTGAATATCTTGTTGATTATCCTTGTCTTCACCTATCAGGTTTTGTTGTACCTTGGCGCTTCCACTCCATTGAGTATTGGGCGTGCTGGTTTTAATGCCATTCATGCTAAAACTGCTAGCAGCCAGATCGAGGCTAAGATTTTCTGTGGATAAGGCAAGCGTTGAGTTTTCGATACTAAAAATTGAGTCAAAAGAAATCGCTAATGTTTGAGTTTTAGCTTTCACATTTTTAGCCGAGTATGATGGCTGGTTCAAATTGCTTTGAAATTTTAAAGTACCAGCTACTGATTGTTGCGCAGAAGATAAAGACTCCATTGGTGACAATTGTAACTTTTCCAGATTCAGCTGAATATCAATCAGTGGCTGCTGAATGCTGATGGGTAGTGAACCTTGGGTGAGGTTCAGTTGGTAGCTTACTGGCGAGTATTCAAGTTGAGTTATTTGATTTGTATCAATATTGAAATGCAAAGTCTCATCAATTTGACTTAAATTCAACTGCAATGACTTTTCTTTCAATAAGGTTTCAATCTCAGGCCTTAAATTTAATTCGTTAAGATTAATTGGTGAGCTTAGCTGAAAGTCAGGGTTTAGAGTCACAGCATAGTTTTCTCCTGAAAGGAAATCACCGGAGCCTTTTAAAGTAATTTTTGATAAGCCCTCAACGTGGTAGTAGTTTTGACTGTCGATAGAAGAGTCCAGCTGCCAGTTTAAGCCATTGGTACTGTTACTTTTCGGAGATAATTTTAAACTAAAGAAATCTTCAGCTTGCTTTAAGTTAAGAGTGACTTCATTGGCGATGGCTTGAGTGCGGGTATCAACAGGCGTATTCGCTATGTTTACCGCAGCATCTAGATCAAAATTTAAATCGATAAAGTTGAGTTTTGACTCTAGGGTTATTTGCTTATCGGAGTGATTAAGCTCAAGCTCGCTAAAAATTAAATCTTGAATAAATAAGCCCGAAACCTGAAGCTGCTCTAAATGCAGTTTGTCTAATGGCAACTTTGGAATGATTATGCGATTACTAAATGCTTTTTTGCTTTCTTTGCTCGATCCATCAATACTTAACCAGGCTTTTTCGGCATCTATAGTGGTTAACTTTTTTTGTAGCAAAGAGTAGTGTAGCTGAATGTTTTCCAGCTTGAGAGTCATGGCAGAGTCAGTCGCTATATCGATCTCTAGTGCATCGACAAAAGCGCTACTAAGGCCAGGGCGCTGAATTTCTAGCCTCTTAATTTTTAACTCTGCAGGCAGAAAACTTTGTACTTGGTCTGGCACCCATTTTGGCGCACTCCAATAGGCAATCAGTAAGACGAGGCTAATCAGCAATAGCAAATACAGCAGCCATTTGCTGGTTTTTTTGACGATTGTCCTAATCAACTGCTTATTGAATCCAAAAAAAAGCCTTACTTCAAGTGTAAGGCTTTTCTATTAATGGTCAATGAATGGCTTGAAAATTTATCAGCTATTCTCACGAGCAATGGCTCTATGACCGATGTCTGTACGGAAGTAAACCTTATCCCAAGAGATTTTATCAACTGCTTGGTAGGCTTTCTTCTGTGCTTCGGTAACGTTTTCACCTAAGGCAACCACACACAAAACTCGGCCGCCATTAGTAACCACTTGGCCATCTTTCTCGGCTGTGCCTGCGTGGAAAACTTTACCATCCACAACGTTTTCGATACCAGAAATTACATCGCCTTTGGGATAGCTTTCAGGATAACCACCAGCTGCCAACACAACGCCTAAGGCGGCGCGTGGATCCCAGTTAGCTTCAACCGTATCCAGTTTGCCATCGATGGCGGCTAAGCAGAGTTCACTTAAATCCGATTGTAAGCGACTCATAATAGGTTGAGTTTCTGGATCGCCAAAGCGGCAGTTAAATTCCAATACTTTAGGAACGCCGTCTTTATCGATCATAACACCCGCATATAAAAAGCCAGTGTAAGGATGACCTTCTGATTCCATACCTTCAACGGTTGGAATAATCACTTGCTGCATAATACGATCGTGCATTTCAGGCGTTACTACCGGCGCAGGAGAATAAGCACCCATGCCACCAGTGTTAGGACCTTTGTCACCATTGTCGCGGGCTTTGTGATCTTGTGAAGTCGCTAAAGGTAAAATGTTTTTACCGTCTACCATCACAATAAAGCTAGCTTCTTCGCCTTGCAAAAACTCTTCAACCACAACTCGATGACCTGCATCGCCAAACTTGTTGCCCGCTAACATATCATCAATCGCTGCATCGGCTTGTTCAAAGTTTTCAGCAATGATGACGCCTTTACCAGCAGCTAAGCCATCAGCTTTGATCACGATAGGTGTTCCCATTTCACGAACGAATGCTTTTGCAGGCTCAATTTCAGTAAAGTTCTGATAAGCAGCCGTTGGAATTTTATGGCGCGCTAAGAAGTCTTTAGTAAAGGCTTTTGAGCCTTCAAGCTGTGCTGCGCCTTGGGTTGGGCCAAAACACTTTAAGCCAGCTTCAGCAAAAGCATCTACCACACCGATCACTAATGGCGCTTCTGGACCAACAATGGTTAATTCAACATTGTTGTCTTTAGCAAAAGCAATTAAGCCATCGATATTTTCTGAACCGATCGCAACATTCTCGACTTTATTTTCTAAAGCGGTGCCAGCATTACCAGGTGCTACAAACACTTTTGAGACCTTTTCAGACTGAGCCGTTTTCCAAGCCAAAGCGTGCTCACGACCGCCACTACCAATAATTAATACATTCATCGTCTTTTCTCAATCAGTCCTATTAATGACGGAAATGGCGCATACCAGTAAAGACCATAGCCATGCCGTGTTCATTTGCTGCTTCGATCACTTCGTCATCACGGATCGAGCCGCCCGGTTGAATAACAGCAGTGATACCTGCTTCAGCTGCAGCGTCAATACCGTCACGGAATGGGAAGAAGGCATCAGAAGCCATAACTGAGCCTTTAACTTCTAAGTTTTCATCGGCTGCTTTAATGCCTGCAATTTTCGCAGAATAAACACGGCTCATTTGACCTGCGCCAACGCCAATGGTTTGGCCATTGCGGGCGTAAACGATAGCATTTGACTTAACAAATTTAGCCACTTTCCAGCAGAATTTAAGATCGCGCATTTCATCATCCGATGGCTTACGCTTGGAAACGATGCGTAAATCTTCTTCGTAGACTTGGCCTAAGTCGCGATCTTGTACCAATAAACCGCCATTAACGCGCTTGTAGTCTAAACTTGGAACGGCTTGTTGCCATTGTCCACACTCTAATAAACGTACATTTTTCTTTTCAGCTACGGCTGCTTTGGCTTCGTCAGAAACGCTTGGAGCAATGATGACCTCAACAAATTGACGGTCAACGATTTTCTTAGCGGTTTCACCGTCTAATTCACGGTTAAACGCAATAATGCCGCCAAACGCCGAAGTAGGATCGGTTTGGAAAGCTAGTTCATAAGCCAGATCAATATTTTCAGCAATGGCCACGCCACAAGGGTTGGCGTGTTTGACGATAACACAAGCAGGTTCTTCGAAACTTTTCACGCACTCTAAAGCAGCATCAGTATCGGCAACATTGTTGAACGACAGCTCTTTACCTTGAATTTGGTTAGCTGTCGAAACGCTAGCTTCTTGAGGAGCGTGTTCTACATAGAAAGCTGCATTTTGATGAGGGTTTTCGCCATAGCGCATATCTTGTGCTTTTTTGTATTGCACAGAATAAGTCGGTGAAAACTCGCTTGAATCATTAGCCGCTTGCACGCCTAAGTAATTCGAAACAGCCGCATCATAACGCGCTGTATGGGCGAAGGCTTTGGCCGCTAACTTAAAACGAGTTGCTTTATCTACGCCACCATTTTCGATGATTTGCGCTGCTACTAGAGCAAAGTCTTCATTTTCGACCAAGATACAAACGTCTTGATGATTTTTTGCTGCAGAGCGAACCATCGTAGGACCGCCAATGTCGATATTTTCAATAGCATCTTCAAGGCTGCAATCTTTCTTGGCAATGGTGCTTTCGAAAGGGTACAAATTGACCACGACTAAGTCGATACCAATGATATCGTGCTCCGCCATGACCCCATCATCCATACCGCGACGACCTAAAATTGCGCCGTGTACTTTGGGATGCAAGGTTTTTACGCGGCCATC
>JABXIW010000473.1 GCA_013372875.1 Gammaproteobacteria bacterium
AAGAAGTTATCCGGATCGCCTGTATCGCCAATCCAGCCAGTAAGGAGCAAGTCGATATCGTTGATGTTTTCAAGATCCACTCGCTCGAAACGGTCGTCGGTGAGCAGAGTCAGCTTAATGCCGATATCGGCGAAGTTCGCCTGAATGAGCTCAGCAGTTTTGCGTGGACTTGGGTTGAATGCTCTTGGCTCTAGCGGCACCCACATCGACAGTTTTAGACCATCTTCGTATCCCGCTTCACGAAGTAGAGCGAGAGCGTAATTTCGGTCATAACGAATTTTCGCACTGTCTTTTTGATACGCCCAAGAGTTCGGCGGCAGCAATGTATAAGCTAGAGTACCTGTACCGTAATAAACCGAATCCAAGATATTTTGACGATTGATCGCAAGGTTCAACGCTTGGCGGACTCTTGGGTCGCGAAGTGCTGGAGTCTCGGTATTAATCGCAATAAAGGAAACGTTATTTGCTGGTGTTGCCGTCAACTCAAGGTTCTCATCTTCTTGAATGATTGGGATCTGGCTAGAGATAGGTGAAGACAAAACATCGCATTCATTGCGTAGCAACTTAGCTAACGTGCCAGTACCGCGGTGTGAAATGTCGAACACTACTTGTTCCATTTTCGCTGGCGAGTTCCAGTAGTTCGGATGACGTTCCAAGCGAATCAAATCGTTTACTTGATACTCTTTGAGCTGGTATGGCCCTGAACCAATAGGGAGTTGGTCGATTTGCTCTTTGTTGTCTTTTGCCGCCAATTGTTGACCGTATTCTGCTGACAGTATTACCGCATGGCTGGTGGCGATGTTTGCCAAGAATGAAAAGTTTGGCTGCGCGAGTTTAAACGTCACTGTGTAATCATCGACAGCAATCACATCTTGCAATAGATTTTGAAAATCTAAACCAGCAAACCATGGATAAAAACCACCACCAACTTGATGAAAAGGATGGTCTACATCAATGATTCGCTTAAAGCTGAATTCCACGTCTTTTGAATTTAACGGGCGAGTCGGAGAGAACCACGGTGTCGTTTGGAACTGAACGCCATGTTTGAGTTGGAATGTGTACTCAGTACCTTCCTTGTTCACAGACCAACTTTCCGCAATGTTTGCAATAGGTTGGTGTGTTTTAGGATCAAGCGTGAGTAAGGTGTCGTACAACTGAGGGCTTAACGCCTCGGCTGTAATACCACTGTCTATAAGCTGAGGATTAAATGTTGTTGGCTTACCTTGCCCACAAAACACAAAACCTGCTTGGCGAATATCGTTGTGATCGATTTCTTCACCACAGGCAGTCAGTAAGCTAATACCAATAAGGCTCAGCGATAATCTTATAAAAGCATTCATAATATGAAATGTTCATTGGATTTTGCTTGTTTCATTTGATCTTACTCGTCCAGAGCTCACAAGCGAAAATGATCTCGCTAATTTAACACCTTTGTGAACTCGCTCCAAACACAAAATCTTTTGCTGGTAGGGTGTTAGATCAAAATACGATGTCTATTTAACACTGTAGCCCGAATTTTGCAGACATGAGTTGCGTTATCTATAGCTAGTGGTGTTTTTGGTTGTGTTAACTTTGTCCGACCAAACCGTACTTTCTGACCATACCTCGTAGCTGGTGATAGCTTAATCCCAGCAATTCGGCTGCTTGTCGTTGGTTGAATTTTGCTTCCTCCAAGGCACGATTGAGAAGATTGATATCTTGCTCCTCTTGCCACTGTTTGTAATCGAGAGGAAAGTGGATCGAAGTCGTTTGAGACGAGGCTTCTTCGTGAGGATCTTCGTTTGCCGCAGTATGACCAAGCGCATTGTTCCAGCCAGTGACAAAAGGGTTAAAAATCAACTCATCAATCGGTTCTGCATTTAACCCGTGTTGATAGATAGCGCGCTCAATTACGTTTTTTAGCTCACGCACATTACCTGGCCATGAGTAATCGAGCAGGGCTTGTTGCGCTTGATGAGTGAAACCAACGAAGTATTCGAGTTGCAACTCTCGACACATTTTCATTGCATAATGTTCGGCAAGCGACAGGATATCTTCTTTGCGCTCTCGCAGTGGTGGCAACATGATAACGTCAAAGGCTAGACGATCGAGCAAGTCGGCGCGGAAATCACCTTGCTCAGCCAGTCGTGGCAAATCTGCATTGGTAGCACACACTAAACGCACATCCGCGTTAAGAGCGGTATGACCACCGACGCGTTCGTATTCACCGTATTCAATCACTCGCAGCAGCTTCTCTTGCACAAGTAAAGGCGCAGTTGCCAACTCATCCAAGAACAAGGTGCCACCTTCCGCACGTTCAAAACGGCCTTTATGCTTGCCTTTTGAACCAGTGAACGAGCCGGATTCATGGCCGAACAACTCGGAGTCAATCAAACCTTCGCTTAAGGTCGCACAGTTGAGAGAAAGAAGTGGCTTATCCCAACGTTTTGATAAGTAATGCAAACGTTGAGCGATCAGTTCTTTACCGGTACCGCGCTCACCAATAATGAGGACGGGACGTTCAATTGGGGCGAGTTGTGATACTTTATCCAATACAGCGAGAAAAGCGGGAGATTCACCAATAAGGTTTTGCTTCATAAAATCCTTCTTATTTTTGCTACCTAGCCTAATTTAAGCGCAGAGTTGGTGAATTTTACCAACTGTTGGTGAAAAACATCATAGCATAACGGTGCATAACAACAAGATTGCTGATAACTTGTTGATTTTAATAGATTATAAAAGTTGGCATGGTACTTGTTATATATTCAGGGAGACACAAGGTGAATC
>JABXIW010000126.1 GCA_013372875.1 Gammaproteobacteria bacterium
CAATGAATCACCAACTTATTTAAAAATAAATCAATTAATCGAATTAATTTTAGGGTGTTGGTCACTTCATCGAATAATGCAATGCATCATTCCAACAAGTGCCCACACAAATTGTCTTACATACTTTTAAAGAACGTCTTGGCGAAGAACCTGCTCCGCTCAAGAGGATGCGAATTATACAGCGCACCTTTAAGCTGTCAACACATTTGTGAAACTTTTTTGACTCTTTTTTCACATCCTTTAAAAAGGCTGATTTCCGAGTCGCTTCACAGGGTGGCTGACCAATGTCTGAAGCCTTATTTGCCTGACCATTTTGGCCGAAGCGGACGCGCATTATATAGAGCGCGATTTCCCTGTCAACATCTTTTTAAAAACTTTTTAAAACTTTTATTATGCCAGCTTTAAAACCTTTTCAAAGCGCCTATCCTTAGACCTGTTTCGGAGCCAGAAGTTTTCACATCTGCCTCGAAAGTGGTGCGCATTATAGGAGGGAAAATGATTAGATCAACACTTATTTTCAATTATTTTTAAATTAATTCAAAAGCTGTCTACAAAGCACTCAAACTGCTGATTTATCATTCTGATTGGATAAAAAAAGGCCAGCTTATTAGCTGGCCGTATTCAAGCGTTTGTTAGCTCAACACTTATTCATGACCGGATGAAACGCGACCATGACCAAGTTCGGCACTATTACCGCCGCCTTCGGCACGAGCTTTTAACTCACGCTCAAGCTGTTCAACACTGATATCGCCATTGTGCTCGCTGATAATCAACGCTGCGACACCAGCCACGTGAGGAGACGCCATACTAGTACCAGCATTCCAACCCCAACCCGTTGCCGTAGTGCTCAGCACCATGTCATAAACATAGCAAGGACGACCAGTCACCACATAACCAGTACAAGTAGCGAAGCCATAATCAAAGATCACGTCATAATCACCACCTGGGGCAGCTAAATCAATGCCTTTTTGACCATAGTTAGAGTAAGACGCCAGCTCGTCCAAATTGACATAAGGGTTCACGCCCCATAAGTAAGGTGCGGTTGCTGATACCGAAATCACATGATTCGCTTCAGCCGGCAATGCAGTCGTAGAAGCATCATGGTTCATATCACGACCATCATTACCTGCTGAAGAAACAATCAAGGTGCCTTGTTTGCGCACATAATCAGTCACACGGTTATAAGTTCTGACAAACTCAGAGCAATCTTTTGCTGGATAATGAGTGCTAGTGCCATCGCCATTATCAAAAGTACAGTTCTTAGGCAGGCCACCACTGATACCCAAACTCATGTTGATAATGTCAGCACCGTTATCTGCCGCATAAACCATTCCCTGCCAAATGCCTGAAGTGCTGCCACTACCCGTCACCGCTGATAATACCTTCACCGCAACAATTTCAGCTTCTGGAGCAACACCTATTACCCCTATGCCGTTATCAGCAGCGGCAATAGTACCAGCTACATGAGTACCGTGACTGCCAGGTGGATTATCATAATCTTCACCTGCAACAAATGATGTTGACAAGCTGGTATTTAAATTTGGTACAAGATCTGGGTGATCAGAGCGGATACCGCTATCCAACACAGCAACTCGAACGCCCTGGCCTTTAACTCCAGCTTCCCAAGCAGCTGTGGCATTTACCGCAGTATGTCCCCATTGCAAATCAAATAGAAAATCATCATCGCCCGTAAATGGTGGACTCACTGCCATTTCTTCGAATGAAATATCAAACTCGGCGGCTTGCTCCGGCTCAACATAACTCAAAGTAAAATCAGCAAAGGTTGATTCGATTTGCTGGAAACCGTTTAAGCGCTCACGAATATCGGAGTGATCTGATTCAATCGTAATCATGCCGATTTGAGGGACTTGCGCAGTAACCGTTGCACCTTGTTGTTCGATAGACTGGATTAACTGAGGGCTTATTTTATTACCCTTAGTCATAACGATGTAAGATTCAGCTAATAATGAAGTGGGTAAAGACAAGCCAACCCCGATAAGTGCTGCCGCACTTATTTTTAATTTTTTGTTCATGATTTCTCCAAGAAATATTTTTCTTATTAGTCACCCCATGCGACTAGCGAATAAATATTAATCAGATACTCAATTAAATTAAATGACTTGATACACCTTTTTTACCTAAAAATCACAAAAAAAAGCCTGCAATATGCAGGCTTTGTAAAATAGTTTGACGAAAGTCTTAATTTAAGCCAAAGTCACGAAGGCAATTTTCTTTTTGCCCGCTTGGATTAGATACTTACCTTTACCTAACATCAGGGACGGCTCAACCACTTGCCAGTTTACTTTGACCCGACCATTTTTCAGCATATCTTTAGCCTGAGCACCATTCATGGCTAGGCCCGCTCGATTGATGATGGCGCCAATTGGAAACTGCTCAGCACCATCCATTGAGACTTCTACTTCAGGTGTTCCTTCTGGCACTTCGCCTTCCACAATTAAGTTGCCGGCACCTTTATGTGCATTTGCAGCGGCTTCAGCACCGTGGAAACGCTCGATGATTTCTTTGGCAAAGA
>JABXIW010000113.1 GCA_013372875.1 Gammaproteobacteria bacterium
AACTCATCTTTGCCTTTGATGAGCTCAGAAAGTGGTGAGTCTTCGCTGTAATTTTCGCGGCTTAAAAACTCAAGAACAAGATGCAGGTTGTTGGTCACTTTACGCACCAAGCGAATGGTTAAACTGATAACAATAATCGTCACCAACGACATGATAACAATGAATACCAACCGCTGTTGCGTGGTTGCTTTAATGGTTTGTGCGAGCTTCGTTTGCAGCTCATGTTCCATCGTGTCGTCGATGTCATGAAGTAGCGCCAGTCGCGTGTTCAGCGCAGCAAGTCCAGCTCCCGTTTTAAGAGGAGATAACGCTTGTAGTTCCTCTTGGTTAAGTAACTGATCACGAAATTCTTGGCTAGTTTGAAATACCTTGTTTCTAAAGGTTTCTATCAGCAATTGGACTTGGTTCTGGTTGGCATTGAGCGCGACGAAGCGCTCTACAAGCAGCTGTTGGTTTTGAATCAGAGACTGAATCTCATCACGAACAGCGTCGTCGTAATGAAGACGCTTATTGGCTGAATAAATGAGATATTCACTCAATCGACGCTCTTCCGTCGACCAAAACATTAACCATTCCAATTGCATTAAGGAGGAAAGATGGCGATCGGTTTCGTAACTGACGTTACTAAAATAGACCTTGTCGAGATTAAGTAGAATTTGCTCAAAAGTATCTGCTCGCCATTCTGCAATATCCAGTTTTTCTTCGATATCGATTGCTGTGAACATCGAGAGGCTGGCTTCTTCAAAACTCGCAAGTAGAGGCAAAACCTCAGAATTGTCGCCAAAAACGCGGGGGGTCGTTTCTTTTAGTTCTTGAATGAGCTGCGCTGTTTTTTCAGCTTTATTCGGGATGGATGGGTTATTGGGTAAATTAAACAGGTAAGAGACTTTGTCGATGTAAACAGAGAATAACTGAGCTTTTTGTAAACCTTGAGCTTGAGTCGAAAGATTATGAACGTGTTGTCCCGCCAGAAAAAACAACAAAATGATTGGCAGTAAGACAAGGCCAAACAGTTTGTGTTTTACCGACAGGTTATTCCACGAAAAAATTCCGACCACAGCGCATTTCCATATCCAAAGGGTTGATATGAAAAGTGTAGTTTATCTATTTAGGTTGTTAGCGCTATGAGAGTAATCGGGTTTAAAAGGGGATAAAAATGTGACGTGTTTTACAGAAAGCTTCTCATAACGCCAAGCAAGAAGCAGAGCGTTATGAGCTTTTCATGCCAGTTTTTAACCTACGATGGAAGAGGCATTGTGCTTCATTGCTTGGCAGGTATTTTCAAGTTCTAGGAGCTGCGCCGCTGGAACAGGCTTGCCTAAGAAAAAGCCTTGTGCCACATCGCAATTTAGACGCTCGATTAGCGCCAGTTGTGTTTGGGTTTCTATACCTTCTGCCACAACTTTCATTCCGAGGTTGTGAGCCATTGAAATGATGGCGCGTACCAGAGAGTCATCTTTATTGTCTTGCTGGGTTTGTGCGATAAACGAGCGATCGATTTTAAGCCCATCAAAGTTAACTTGTTGAAGATAGGACAGGGCAGAATAGCCAGTACCAAAATCATCTAACCAGACTTCAATACCAGTGGCTTGCAGTTTGCGCAGAACGAAGTGGGCTTTTTCGATGTCGTCCATCAAAAGTGACTCCGTCACTTCTACGTGAATGTCTTTGGCGGAAACATCGTATTGCGATAAAAAGTGCTCAAATATGAGGCTAAGGTCCTGGCGGTAGATTTGTCGTGGGGACAAGTTCAACGCGATATGAAAATCATGGTCGAATGCTTCTGCCCATTCCGCTCTTTGCTTGATCGCGGTTTCGATCAAATGCTCACCAAGATCGAGAATCAAGTCGTTTTGTTCTGCAATCGGAATAAACTGCTCAGGGCCAATGTAACCTTTCTCGGGATGATTCCATCGCACTAATGCTTCAACCCCAACCAACTGGTAGGTCTTAAGGTCAAATTTAGGTTGATACCAAAGCTCAAATTGCGATAAGTCGTGGATGGAGCGACTCAGTTCTCTTTCGATATAAAGTCGTTGTTTCACCGTCGCATCGAATGCGGGATCGTAAACGGACATAATGTCTTTGCCGCGACGTTTTGATTCTTGTGCGGCAAGGGATGAAAGTTGCAGCAACGAATCTGCGTTACAACCAAACTCTGGATATACCGCAACACCAAGGCTGGTGGTTAAGCGGATATTGTGACTGTCGAGCCTTAATGGCGATAGCACTTGCCTATGAATTTGGTTGGCTATCTCGCGTGCTTCTAAGCTGTTATTGCATGGGAATACGACGACAAACTCATCCGCCCCAACGCGGCTTGCGAGTATCCATGGTCGATAATCTGGTTCGATATAAATTGGCAGTTCATTCCTTAATAACGCGGAAAGGTGCACCAGTAATTTGTCCCCAACATTGTGGCCGTAGTTATCGTTGATGTGCTTAAAATCATCCAAATCGACAAATAGGACGGCAAGCGCTGGCGCTCTCTTGGTGCTGATTTGTTCTTGAAGATCAATCAGCAACTTTTCACGATTAGAAAGCGAAGTCAGAATGTCGTGATAGGCCATGAACTCAACACGGGTTGTGTAGGTGTTTACCTTGTTAGACATCTTGTTATAGGCAGTAATCAGCTCTCCAATTTCATCTTTGCGTTGAATATCGGTAACTGGAAGTGCTTGGGTATCAAATTCCGAAAACTGTTCACTCAACTGTTTGATTGGTTTCACCAACGAGCGACCTACGGCAAACGCGAATAAGCTACCCATGAAGATAGAAATAATGCTGATTGCCAGCAGCAAAATAAACATATTGTGTTTATCTTTAGACGTTATCGCTGCAACTTGTGCAATGTTTTGCTCTTTTTCTTCTAATAAATGGGCAAGGTTAAGCTCCAAATATACGGCTCCAAGCGTCACATCAGATTGGTGAATAGGCGCGGCAATTTCCAGTTGTTCTCTAGATAGAGCGACTTGGACACGTTCTTGTTCAATTGCCTTTAGAATAAAGTCTGAGCGGTAGTGGGGCTGAGCAAACATGGCAAGCTGAGGTGTACCGTCGTGGAATACAAGTCCATTGTTATCTACAACATGGATTTTTGATACGTCCGGTTGGCTTAAGGTTGCCGTAATCTGTCCATAGACTTGGCTGATGTTATCGTTGTAAAGCGGATCAAACAGCTGCTTAGACAACAACTCCGCGTACACTAATCCTTTTTGTTTGACGTAGGATTCCGTCTTATCTTGAGAATTTTGCGTAATCTGCTGCGCGAGATTGTTTGAGTATGTGTCGTAGCCATGCATGTAAAGTACAAGGTTGACCACAACCACCAAAACAACGACGGAGATGGTCGCGAAAATGTATTTGGTTTCGAGGGAAAGTTTGTACAGCATCAGTTTGTCTTTGGTAGCAAGTTAACAGACTTTCGAACCGTGTCGAGAGACGTTGCCATATCTGGCGTGAGTGCTGATATGCGCTTGGTGTTTTGGAATACATCCAAGGCATGCAATCCTTCTGGTGAGGCATCCATTTTCAATAAAATCGATGTAATTTCATTTTTGGTCGATTGGCTCAAAGTAGGCGACGCTAAAACCAAATCACGCGGGATCTCCACCGAGTTATGGAAAATGGTCAGTTTTTCCTTCATGTTTTCTGGCAAATCTTTTGGGTTGTTCCAGTTGAAATTACTGAACGCCCCGGCGGCAACGCGCTGTTTATACACCCAAACGGATAGGTTGATTTCGTTGGATTGTTCTAAATGTTCGTCCAAAAACAAATAGCCGATACGGTTTTTCGTTGGGTGAGCATCAATAGAGCGAAGGTATTCTAATTTTTCGCCTTGGTTGAGCAATGTAATGGCAGGTAAGTAAAAGCTACTGGTGGAGTTGCGACTCTCGAAAATGAGCGTTTTGCCGCGCAGATCGGCCAAGGAATGAATGCCACTGTCTTGATGGGTGAAAAATACAGAGTGGTATTTTTCGAGTCCCTTTTTCCACCTTACGGCGAGCACTTGGCTGTTAGATTCTCGTTCTAGGGTTACGGCGTTAAACGGTGTAGCTGTTGCAATTTGAACGCTGCCATTTTTGAGAGCAACTGCAAGTTGTCCATAGTTGTTGAAGACTTGTACCGACCCAGAGGTATAACCGAGGTGATTCAGCCTTCCGGATACATATTGAGCAAAGGGTGTTGCTTTTTTGATTTTACTTTTTGCTTTGTCGGAAACGATACCTACGGTAAATACGAGGTCATTGACGGGTTGAGCGCTAGCAAGAAAGGGGGAGCTTAAAGAAGCAAGCAGTAAGAGTGTGCAGGCAGGTTTCATCCGGCGTCAACATCCTTGGGTATGTGTTCTTGAACGACAAGATTCAAAATAAAAGCAAATTGCACTTCAACGAAGCGCACAATCATTCAGTAATTATTGAGTTAGAACTCAAAAAGTGACTCGGTCACGTATCTTTCAAATAGTACCGATTTTGAATGTTAAGTACAGGAGTAATGTCGCTCTTTCAGTGACTGAAACACAAGTGAAACAGGGGATTTGTCGGCGTTCTGAGAAACAAGGCTCACTTAACTTGAACGGTGTAAGTGAGCCTGAAAATAAAATGAGAGGTTAAGCAAAGACTTATGCTGTTTGGGTTATTAGTGTGGCTCGTTAAGACATGCGTTCTAACTGTTTTACGTATTTTTGCTCTAGCGCTTCATTACCTGCCGCACGTTCTAACTCGATCATAAGTTGCAGTGACGGTTTTTTCACACCGTACATTTGATTAAATCGCATCAGTCGAATTCTTGCATCGGTAAAGTTGCCACTTTCTATTTCGAGTTTAGCCAGTTGGAGAATCGATTTTGGGCGGTGTGGGTCGTGATCGATAGCTCGCGTAAAGTAGTACTTTGCTTTGTCTTTATCTTGTGATTTCAATGCGCAGAAAGCGGCGTTTTCGTAGCTTGCAGGGATGAGGTAGTAATAAGGTTGTTCAATTGCGCGGTTAAACATTTGGTCGGCTTGTTGGAAATCACCTCGTTTACATAGAAATGTTCCGTAGTTATTGAGTACGTTGCCGTTTTTGGT
>JABXIW010000131.1 GCA_013372875.1 Gammaproteobacteria bacterium
CCAATCGCAGTACCTAATGCACCAAGACCTAAAACTAATAATACACCTAATGCAGTGAACGCGAATAAAGTTTCCATTGTTTTCCTCCAATCGAGAAATAATAGTTAAATGTAAAAAAACAAAATGTAAAAAATAAAACTAAAACCTGTTACTAATTGCCGTTACCAGCGATTAGTGATCTTCATGCGCCATGCTTAAATAAACGATGGTCAACATCATGAAGATAAATGCTTGTAATGGAATTACTAGCAAGTGGAAAATCGCCCAAATCATATAAGCAATACCACCACCAATAAAGCCACCAATTCCTGCAGAAGTTAATACCGCAATCAAGATAAATAACAACTCACCCGCATAAAGGTTTCCGAACAAACGAAGACCTAACGAGATTGGCTTTGCTAATAGACCTACTAGCTCCATTAACAAGTTCACAGGAATTAAGATAATTTGCACAAGCTTATTGCTGCTTGAGAAAGGGTGAAGCGTAAGCTCACCAACAAAACCGCCAATGCCCTTAACCTTAATGCTGTAGAACAACAACAAGAAGAATACGCCTAACGATAGACCAAAAGTAACGTTTACGTCAGTTGTTGGTACTACTTTAAGGTAGGTGTGGCCTGGTTCTGCACCGAAGGCTAAGACATTAATCTTATCAGCAGCCCAAGGTAATAAATCTACTGGGATCAAATCCATAAAGTTCATCAACACGATCCATACGAAAATGGTCAATGCTAATGGAGCAATCAAAGGATTTTTGCCGTGGAAGGTATCTTTTACTGATTTATCGACAAATTCGAAAACCATTTCTACAAAAGACTGCCAACGGCCTGGATTTTCTACTTTGGCATTTTTTGCCACGCGCCAGAACGCAAAGCAGAATAAAGCACCCAAAAGGAAAGAGAAAATTACACTATCAACATTGATTGACCAAAAACCAGCGTCTTGACACTGGTTCCATACCCAGCCTTCATCAGTCTTACAAACTTTCCAGTTCTGTAAATGGTGCTTGATATACTCAACACTGGTTGGATTTTCTGATGCCATTACTTCTTTAACCTGTTAATCAATCGCCTAGCTACGCTATGTTTAGATAGAAGGCTTAACCACCCAAGGCGCAAACCACTGCGAAAGCACTATAATGACGTAGCCAATTAATAATGCCGCCGGTTGCACCGGTAATAATGTAAATACTGCTATCAAAAGCCCAATGGTTAACAACAATTTAAGGCTTTCGCCTAACGCCAAGTGCTTTTTCACTTCGCTTGCTGCTTGCGCTCCTGATTTACGAAAAACCATACTGGCAAAAATAAAGTTGGCCACTACTACAATGAGGGCGCCAACTAATAAAGAAAGGGCGGTTTCTGTAGAAATTAACAGTCCAACAAGACCTAAAATGACGCTGATGGCTAACTGTATTAAAACCATCTTATAGGCTGCTTGGCGTTGTTTTTTGGCTATGGTTTGACTCATAGCATGCCTTTTCTTAATGCTCTAATTTTTGTAATCGATGCTAAATGCTTAGAAAACGTCACAAAAAAGAGCCTTTCACCATTCATTCGGGCGGCAAGTATAAAGATTTAGCCGGCTTTTATCAACCAAAGGACGACTGCAATAGCGTTTTTTTTCTAAATGTTTTGACCACTATTGATTAGTTATTCTAATACTACTAAACCTAGTGTTTTTAGTCTTGTTCGATACCTAAATGTTGTAGGATCCCATCCAGCTCATCCAGGCTATGATAGTTAATCACCATCTTTCCTTTACCTTTATTTCCATGCTGGATATCCACTTGAGCACCGATTTTTTCACCCAACTGCTGTTCTAACGCTGAAATATGGTGATCTTTCTCGGTTTTTGCCTTTTTTGGCTTAGGTTCATTGATATTTCGAACTAATTTTTCGGTTTCGCGCACCGTTAAACCTTTCGCCACCACTATCTTAGCGGTTTCTGTCTGTTTTAAAGGCTCGAGCGATAGTAAGGCTCTGGCGTGCCCCATATCAATATCGCCACGTTCTAATAGGGTTTTACAATGCTCAGAAAGCTGTAACAGGCGCAACAAATTGGTCACTGTGGTGCGACTTTTACCCACTGCATCGGCGGTTTGTTGCTGTGTTAGCTTAAATTCGTCCATCAGCCGCTGCAAAGCAAAGGCTTCTTCCATCGCGTTTAAGTCTTCACGCTGGATATTCTCAATAAGCGCCATGGCAATGGCCGCTTCGTCAGGTACTACTTTTAATAGAACTGGCACCTGATGCAAACCTGCGCGCTGAGCTGCGCGCCAGCGACGCTCACCCGCGATAATCTCGTACTTATCTTTACCAATCTCGCGCACCAGGATCGGCTGGATCATGCCTTGAGCTTTTATTGACTCGGCTAATTCTTCCAGACCTTCCTCAGTCATCACGCGACGCGGCTGATAGATACCGGGTTGTAAAAACTCCACTGGCATTTCGCGTAATTCGTTTTGCTCAGCCTTGGCTTGAGCTTCTTTAGTTGCCTTTGGTTTCTTACTAATAGCTCCGCCTAATAAAGCATCTAAGCCTTTTCCTAATCCTGGTTTACTCATAGCAAATTTTAAACCTTACTGTTTTCTTATTATCTCACCCGCCAAAGCCATATAAGCCTTCGAGCCAGTGGAGTGTTTATCGTGTAATAGTACAGGAACACCATGACTCGGCGCTTCGGCCAAACGCACATTTCGTGGGATCACGGTCCGATAAACCTTATCTGGGAAATGATTAAATAACTGGCGCGATACTTCTAATGACAAACGATTACGAGGATCATACATGGTGCGCAAAATACCCTCGATTTCCAAATCTTCATTCACGTGCGCCTGCACCTGATTAATGGTATTTAACAATGCCGACAAACCTTCCAACGCATAATACTCACATTGCATCGGAATAATCACAGAATCCGATGCCACCAAGGCGTTTAGGGTCAGCATATTCAAAGAGGGCGGACAATCGATTAATACATAGTCGTAGTAATGACTTACTTCGTCTATCGCCATTGATAAACGCTGCTCTTTGTCTTCAAGCTCAAGCAAATGTACTTCGGCAGCGGTTAAGTCTGCATTCGAGGGTAACAAATCAAACCCTGCCACTTCAGACACAGTAATGTGGCTTTTGGTTTCGGACGGATCCATCAGGGCATCATAGACTGAGACTTCCAGCTCCATCTTATCGATTCCCGATCCCATGGTGGCATTACCCTGTGGATCGAGATCTACCATTAAGACCCGTTTGCCTTCTTGGGCTAGCGAAGCAGCCAAATTGACACTAGTGGTCGTTTTGCCGACCCCGCCTTTTTGATTGGTAACAGAAATGACTCTTGCTTGCGCCACAATAACCTCGTGCTTATTGTTGAATTAATCTTTTGATCAATAATGTTTTTGTAAATAGATTAAATGGCGTTCTTCGCTGCGATTGGGTAATTGAATGGCTTCACTACGACAAACTTCGATACCAGCTGGCAATGCCGCTATTTCATCCGTAGGGTAGAGCCCTTTCATGGCTAGCCATTGACCTTGCTCAGCCAACAGGTGCGAAGTCCAGGTGACCATATCCTCAATCGAGGCGAAAGCACGCGAAAGAATGCAAGCATACCCCGAATCATTTGCAAAGTCTTGTACTCTTGAGTGGATCACTTGCACATTTTTTAAGCCCAACTCATAAACTGTCTGTTTTAAGAAACGTGTTTTCTTGGAGTTAGTATCGAGCAGACTAAACTCTTTGTCAGGATTAAGGATTGCCAAAGGAATGCCCGGCAAGCCGCCGCCTGTGCCCACATCAATTAAGGAATCGAATGGCTCAATAAAAGGTGATATCGAAACTGAATCCAATAAATGCAGATCCAAGGCTTCTTGCTCATTCGTGATAGCAGTGAGGTTAAAAGCCTTATTCCACTTTAATAGTGATGCTAGATAAACCAACAAATGCTTGGCTTGAGCATTAAGCAAGTCAATTCCTAGAGCTCTGGCTTTTTGGATCAGTTGCTCTTGCTGGCTGGCGCTGGTTGGATCCATCTTATTTTTCGTTATCGTCGTCTTTTTTCTTTTTACTTCCAACAAAAATCACAAACACTGCTGCAAACACTGCAACTAAACCACCAATGATGGCTGCCATGTTAGCTGTTTCCATTTTTCTTCCCCTTTATGCTGTTTTTAAATGTTTTCTTTTCTTTAAATACACCAACAATAGTGAAATCGCTGCTGGTGTTACCCCTGAAATACGGCTGGCTTGGCCAATGGTTTCAGGCTTAATATTGGCTAATTTTTGTGCCACTTCGTTAGATAAGCCTTTAACCTGAGTGTAGTCCATATCTAAAGGCAGAGCAGTATTTTCATTACGCTGATTACGCTCAACTTCTTCTTTTTGTCGATCTATATAGCCAGCGTATTTAACGCGAATTTCCACTTGTTCTGCTACTTTTGGATCAGTAACCGCAGGCCCCATTTCTGGTAAATTCATTAAAGTGTCATAACTTAAATCGGGACGACGCAACAATTCTTGTGCTTTATAAGCACGACTAATCGGATCTTTAATTTGCTGGTTTAGCGCTTTGGCGGCTTCGCTATCAGGGCGAACTACCAATTTTGCTAAACGACTCGATTCTTGTTCGATCGACTCCATTTTGTCACTAAAGGCTGCCCAGCGAGCATCATCCACTAAGCCCAGTTCACGACCTTTTTCAGTCAAACGGGCATCGGCATTATCTTCTCGCAGAATCAAGCGGTATTCGGCGCGCGAAGTAAACATACGGTATGGCTCTTGAGTACCGCGAGTGATCAAGTCATCAATCAAGACACCAATATAGGCTTCATCACGACGCGGTGACCATGCCTCGATTCCTTTCGATTGCAGCGCAGCATTCATACCCGCAATCAAACCTTGGGCGCCAGCTTCTTCATAACCGGTTGTGCCATTAATTTGTCCAGCAAAGAACAAACCATGGATAAATTTAGTTTCCAATGAGGCTTTTAAGTCGCGCGGATCAAAAAAGTCGTACTCAATGGCATAACCTGGGCGAGTAATATGAGCATTTTCAAAACCTTTGATCGAGCGCACTAAATCCATCTGCACATCAAATGGCAAACTGGTGGAAATACCGTTTGGATACAGCTCATCAGAATTTAACCCTTCAGGTTCCACAAAGATCTGATGACTCGCCTTGTCTGCAAAGCGAACAATTTTATCTTCAATCGATGGACAGTAACGCGGTCCAACCCCTTCAATAACCCCAGAATACATGGGCGAGCGGTCAAGGCCGCCACGGATCACATCATGGGTTTGCTCATTGGTATGGGTGATCCAACAGCTAATTTGCTGAGGATGATCCGATGCCTTGCCCATAAAAGAGAATGTCGGCACCGGTGTATCGCCAGGCTGTTCTTCCATCTTGGAAAAGTCCACCGATTTGGCATCGATGCGAGGTGGAGTACCGGTTTTTAAGCGATCCACTCTAAATGGTAAGGCTCTTAATCTTTCAGCTAAAGCTATCGATGGTGGATCACCAGCGCGACCACCAGAATGGTTTTCAAGGCCAATGTGGATTTTACCGCCCAAAAAGGTACCAACGGTTAGCACAACAGAGTCAGCATAAAACTCTAAGCCCATTTGAGTTTTTACCCCATGGACTCTCTGTGAAGAGCCATCCTGATCGACGATTAAATCAACAACTGCATTTTGGAAAATTTGCAGATTTTCTTGGCTTTCCAGCATATTTCGAATGGCGGCTTTGTATAAAGCGCGATCCGCTTGACCGCGAGTAGCGCGCACCGCTGGGCCTTTAGAGGCATTAAGGGTTCTGAATTGAATACCACCTAAATCAATCGCCTTAGCCATAGCACCGCCAAGGGCATCAATTTCTTTAACCAAATGACCTTTGCCAATACCGCCAATGGCAGGATTACACGACATTTGGCCCAATGTATCCACATTATGAGTTAACAATAAGGTTTTCACGCCCATGCGCGCAGAGGCCAGCGCTGCTTCTGTGCCCGCATGACCGCCACCAACAATAATGACTGAATATTTTTCAGGATATTTCATTAACTCAACACTTTCTCAAATTAGCTAGAACAAGGTCTTATCTTGTTTAAAAAACATTTCGCGCACAGCCGCGCGAGGGATGGCGATCATACCCATATTTGACTATCTTTTGAACAATTATTTGCCTTTATTTTTCGTTATTTTGACTAGGAAATAGCCAATTTAGCCTATAAAATCAAACCTTTAGAACAATTGAAGTCTTTCATGCCAAGATTGCAACATAGCCAGATCCCAAACATCAGCCAAGCTATCAGCCTATTACTGATTGTTTTTTTGATGATGTTCGTCATTGGCGGCTTGATTTTAGCGCTCGACCCTCAAGCAGCTCAGGGTAATTTCAGCGCCAACAGATTAGCCCTTTCGATTTTTATTTCCATGGCTTGCAGTTATTTATTGTTGGTGCTGATCAGCAAACCCTATTGGCAATCGCGCTTTATCCCGCAGCTTAACTTCAATTATGCATGGCTTTTCGGTTCCATGACTTCAGGGCTTGCTATCGCAGTTTTGGTTTTGCAATTACAAACCCTTTTCCCAGCGCCTGATACTTTAGACACCAGCATCGGTTTGGCATTAAGCAGTGATCCTTGGGCTAAAATTTTAGTTATTATCAGCGTGATCCTGATCGCACCTTTTTTTGAAGAATATTTGTTCCGAGGGATCTTTTTTGACAGCCTTTTTAAACAATGGGGGCTTTTCGTTGCCACAGTGGTTTCGGCATTTATTTTTACTTTATTTCATTTATTTGAATACCATCAATATTGGGTCGCTTGGTTTTCGGTATTTTGTTTAGCCTTATTACTTGCATTCGTGCGCTATAAAAGCCAATCTATGCTTAATCCAATCGCGTTACACGCGACTTATAACACCACTATTTTGCTAGTGGGATCGAACTAACAGGAGTGAACAGTGAGATTTTTTATTCGTTTTTTTATATTTTTGCTGGTTATCGGAGCAGCAGCTTATGGCTACGCTTGGTATAAAAATAAACAAGCGGTTGATGATTTAATCGTTAACAAATTCAAAGGCAGCTACCGCACCACCTATATTGACGTTAATGGAGACAGCGTCATTAAAGGTATGAGTTTCAACATTCCTGGTTTACCACAAGCAGCCACCATTGATGAATTGAGAACGGGTACAGGAAATATTCTTACTAACATTAAAGCCTCAAAGGCTTTTGATGCCAATGATTTAGCTTCGTTACCTGATCACTTCGATCTTTATTTCGACGTTAAAGGCGCCAAAGTTCCATTAGATCCCATTATGGATCAAGCATCGGGTAACGGTACGGACAACTTTTTCAACAACTCCACTTACGCTGGCTGTGGTGATCGTCGCACCATGTCGATTGCCGATCTATCTGCTTTAGGGATCTACTCGTTAGATTCTGATGCTAAGGTAAAATTCACCTTAGATAATTCAAACAAAAAAGCCTTTGCCGATATTTATATCAACTTAGACAAACTGAACACCACTAAAATTAATCTTAGCCTTAATAACTTTAATGTTGCCAATCCAATGGGGTTGAGCATGAGTGGTGGCTCGATTGAGGTTGCCGATAATGGTATCCAAAGAGACATTAATGCACTGTGTGCTAAAGAGTCTGAGTTATCGGAAAAGCAATACACCGAGCGCCATATTTCTTATTTGAAGCATTTATTGTTCCAAGAAAATATTTATTTAAGCCCTGAGTTTTATGAGCAGTATGCAAAGTATCATGCTAATCCTCGCTCCATAAAAATCAGCTTCCACCCTAGTAACGACTTACAGCCTATGGCCTTAATGGGTGCTTCGCCACGCCGCTTGCTAAGCATGTTAAACACTGACGTGCAGCTCAATGATAAATCCATTACCCCATTATTCGGCAACCGTCCCGCGCCAGAAGAATTACCACAACTGGATCAAGTCACGCCTGAAGATGATGGTTTAACCACCATTTATGGCCTGAAAAGACAGGATACGCCTGTTTCGAGCATCGGTCGTTATGTGGGTTACGATGCTTATTTTGATTACCGTGGTGATAAATTCAAAGGCAAAATCAAATCGGTTTCTGGCTCTTCTGCCTATATTCGCTACGAAGTTTCCACGGGTAACTATGTGGAAAAGCCATTCCGTCTACGAGACATGTCGAATTTAGAGGTGCGTCGCGAACAATCGCCGCCAGCCGAAACAGAAGCCACCACAAACTAAATTATCGCTATTAGCACCAAGCCCAGCCATCCGCTGGGCTTTTTTACATTTGTTATCTTTGTCACTAAGCCTTTTTCATTTTTTTATGCTAAAGTTTTTACTTTAAGGAATTGATATTTAAGAGGTTGTTATGCGCTGGAGAGATAGAAGACGCAGTACCAACATTGATGATCGTCGCGGTCAGACCATGAAACGTGGGGCGGCCATCGGCGGTGGCGGTATTATTATGGCATTAGTCGCCATTTTTTTATTGGGAAAAGATCCAGGTGAGGTACTGCAAGGCGTATTACAACAGCAACAAAGCGCCCCAGCTCAGAACCAACCCTACCAATCCAGCGAGCAGGAAGAAGCGGTCAAAGAATTTATGTCAGTGGTCATGGCAGACACCGAAGATACTTGGGGGCGCATTTTCCAAAACGCTGGTCAACAATATCCACCGCCAACCTTAGTAATTTATACAGGCGCAACACAAACTGCTTGTGGTGTGGGTCAAGCAGCATCAGGACCTTTTTATTGCCCTGGCGATCAGGACATTTATATTGATATGGCGTTTTTAAACGAACTGCAACGCATGGGCGCATCGGGTGATTTTGCAGTAGCTTATGTCTTAGCACACGAGGTTGGGCATCATATTCAAACCATCACTGGCACTTCGAATAAAGTCCGCCAAATGCAAGCGCGCGCCAGTAAAGCTCAAGGTAATGATTTACAAGTTCGTATGGAATTACAAGCCGATTGTTATGCAGGCGTTTGGGCTAATCATACCCAGCAAAGAACTCAATTCTTAGAAAGAGGCGATATCCAAGAAGCTATCCAAGCTGCAGCTTCAGTTGGTGATGACACCATTATGAAAAGAGCCGGTATTCCACCGCGCAAAGAAAACTTTACCCATGGCACTTCCGAGCAAAGAATGCAGTGGTTTAATCGTGGTATTCAATCAGGTGATGTGAATCAGTGTGATACTGGGATTTAATAACTTTTAATTTAAATTGAGTAAAAAAGGAGCTTAAAGCTCCTTTTTTTACAGTTTTTTATGCAAGTAAATACTTTATAAAATCATAGCTCGCATTTGCAAAAATGCCTAACCCTATCGCTCCTAACAAACCAAACACTGACCATTTTAAAGACTTTTTATTCCTCGCTTCAAATTCTTTTATCAGTTTATCATCTCCTTTATTTATCTTTAAATATGATACTGACATATAAGAGTCGATTGACAACTCTAATTTTCGCAAAATCATTTGAGATAGCTTAATTACTAGATAAAATATTGATAAATAAATGATCAAAAACTTTACCCAACTTTCCTCTGTAATCATTTCTTTTTCTATTGATTGTGCAACGAACCATCCCAACAGGCCTACTATCACTAACTGTCCTATATTTGCAATCATGTGAGAATATTTTTTAAGTATATTTATAAAAGGAATTTGGATCGATTCATGACATCCTTTTATCCACTCGTCAAACATAGCAATAAAGTGCCTAGCCTTTACATAATCACTATACTCCACTTTTATCCTAGCTGTTGGTGTTACAAAGCCTGATAGTATTGCTGTTGATATAAATGGGGGGGCACTATTTTCAATTTCTTTTAGCTCCCCAATCCTAGATTTTATATTAGCAGTTACCTTATACATCTCAGTTTTATTTGTCGAATCATCAAAACAGGAAAATTGGTACATCAACCCTACTTCTGTTGTAGGGTAGGGGCTTGTTGAATTATGATTTTTGAAGTCCATGAAAGAGTTGAATTTTTCAGCTTCTCCCTCACAATGAGTAACGAGTATTCTTATGCTTATTGACTCATTTATTGCTCCAAGAGATTTTATAGATTGCATAACCTTCGCATCTAATTCCTCAACATCTGAAAAGTTAACCAATATATTATTTTTATAAGTTTTTGATATTTCTTCGTTTTTTGAGTTTATTTTTTTATGCAATCTATAATAAAAATCCAAAGCTCGATCATTTGTTTCTAGAGTATTTATTTCATTTAAATCACTATCATCTGAGTTTATTATATTTGTCATATGTCTCCTCCAGCTTATTTTCCTATACAAAAACTACTAAAAATTCTTCCCAATAAATCGTCCGCTGAAAATTCACCTGTGATCTCTGCTAACGAATTTTGCGCCTGCCTTAATTCATCCGCTAGCAACTCCCCTGCATTAAAGCTCACTAACTGTTCTTTTCCTTTTAAACAAAAATTCAAGCCTTTTTGAATAGCATCAAGATGACGGCGTCTGGCTAAAAAAGATCCTTCTGCAGATTGCTGATAGCCGACAATCGTTTTTAATTCGTTTTTTAAGATTTCAATGCCATCGCCTTGTTTGGCACTAATGGGGATCACTTTGTATTCTGAATCGATGGTTTGGTTATCTAATTTGGATAAATCAGTTTTATTGGCAACGATCAGTAATTTATCTTTAAATCGCTCGAAACGGGTAAAAGACTGATCGATGGCGTGGGGCGAATATTCCGTAACTTCGTTGGAGTCTGCCACTAAAATAATTTGATCCGCTTGTTCAATTTCTTTCCAAGCCCGCTCAATACCAATTTGTTCGACTTTATCATCAGACTCACGCAAACCTGCGGTGTCGATTATGTGCAATGGCAAACCGTCAATGTGAATATGTTCGCGAAGCACATCTCGTGTTGTCCCTGCTATTTCAGTCACAATCGCCGCTTCTTTGCCCGCTAACGCATTCAGTAAGCTGGATTTTCCTGCATTGGGTTTGCCCGCAATAACCACGGTCATACCTTCACGTAAAATCGATCCTTGCTGAGCTTCTTGTTGCAGTTTTTCGATGGACTGAATTATGCCGTTTAAGTCAGAAAGCACTTTACCGTCGGATAAAAAGTCGATTTCCTCTTCTGGAAAATCAATTGCAGCTTCTACATAAATTCTTAATGCAATTAACTCTTCAACTAGTCCATGGATTTTAGATGAAAATTCACCTTGCAAGGAACGTATCGCAGAACGCGCGGCCTGTTCTGATGTGGACTCAATCAGATCAGCAATCGCTTCGGCTTGTGCCAAATCTAATTTGTCGTTCAAGAAAGCTCTTTCGGAAAACTCACCAGGTTTGGCAATACGCACACCTAGTTTTAACAGTTCTTTTAATAGAATATCTAAAACTACTGGACCGCCATGGCCTTGCAGTTCTAAAACATCTTCGCCTGTAAAGGAGTTGGGTGCTTTAAAGAAAATAGCGATACCTTGATCAACGATTTGATCCTGATCATCATAAAACGCTAAGTAGCTTGCATCGCGAACTTTGAGTTCAGTTTTAAGCAGTTTTTGTGCGATTTGTGAGGATAGTTTGCCTGAAACTCGAATAATACCAACGCCACCTCGACCGGGTGGCGTTGCAATTGCGGCAATAGTGTCTTGAGAGCTCATCGTTAGTGATGATAAAACCGTTATTTCTTTTTAGTTTTATTTTTACCTAAGGCTTCTTCTTTTTCAATTTTCTTATTCACATATTGCTGTTGCGCAATAGAGATCAAGTTGTTGCATAGCCAGTAAAGCACTAGACCAGCAGGGAAGAACAACATAAAGACGGTGAAGAATACCGGTAAATACTGGAACATTTTTTGTTGCATCGGATCCATGGTCGGCGACGTCGGTTGCATCTTTTGCATCAAATACATACTCGCACCCATCAACAACGGCAATACGAAATAAGGATCTTGTACCGACAAATCCTGAATCCAACCGAAGAATGGCGCGTGACGCAACTCCACTGCTTCGAATAATACATAATACAAGGCGATAAAGATCGGGAACTGTAGCAACATTGGCAAACAACCGCCGAATGGGTTACTACCTTCTTCCTTGTACATCTTCATCATTTCTTGCTGCATGCGCTGCTTATCATCGCCATAGCGTTCTTTTAAACGCTGCATCTTTGGCTGCATTTTGCGCATAGCATGAGCTGATTTGTATTGCTTCTTGGATAATGGGTATAAAATGGTTTTTACCGTGACCGTCACCATAATAATCGCCAAGCCCCAGTTGGCTAAGAAGCCATAGAAGAAGTTGAGCAATTTATACAGCGGGATACCAATCCACCAAACCCATGACAAATCCATGGTTTTATTAAGACCTGGCGCGGCTGATTCTAATTGATCCAATAGCTTAGGACCTACAAATAAAGAAGCCTTAATCGTTTGAGTGCTATTGGCAGGAACACTGATGGTCGGTTGTAAAAACTGAATTTTACTGTTTTGATTCTCTAAAATTTTAGCACTAATGGTAATGTTTTGATCTTGTTGTGGGATCCAGGCAGACACAAAATAGTGCTGAATAAAAGCAACCCAACCACCCTGACGAGCAACACTCACTTCTTCTTCAGCTAAGTCTTCAAACGAAACTTTTTCATACACTTCAGCTTCGGGTGAATAGGCCACACCTAAGAAAGGCTTCATGCCCAGGGCGCCTTTTTCTTCAATACCAGCATCTTGTTGGTCGCGAACTAATTCGGCGATAAAGTTAAAAGTGCGATCATTTGCTGATTGGTTATTGATCTGATATTCCACATCCACCAAATAGTGGTCACGCTTAAAGGTGAAGTTCTTAATAAAAGTAATACCTTGAGCATTTTGCCAACGCAACGGCACTATCACTTCATCTTGCCCATCAGCTAGATTGTAGACTTTTTGATCGACGCTATAAGTTGCTCTTGGTAATTGATTATCAGGCGCACCTTTGCCTAACAAAGCACTTTTCGCTTGATAAACCCGATCGCGGTAATCAAATAAGACTACTTTCTGACTGGGATCATTGATATGTAAGTTGTAATCCAACGTTTCGGCATAAACCAAATCGCCACCCACTGGATCGATTTTAAACTTCATCAGATCGGTGGTCACCGTGATAAGGTTGTTTTCAGCAACTTGACTGCTGCTGTTTAAGCTAACCTGTTCGCTTTGAGCCGCTTTCTCAGGTTTTGGCGCATAATCTTTTTGCCAGGCTTGATAAAGCAAAAAACTCAAAATGGCGAAAGCCAAAAACAAAAAACCGCGTTTTGATTCCAACATGGTACTTCTCTTAATGTTCTATGATTGTCTATTGTCTGTTTGTGGATCTTGGGGCTCAGGCACTGGATCGCAACCACCTTCACAACCGGGGTGGCAGCGCGCTAAACGCTTCACCGTCAACCAACTACCTTTAAGCGCGCCATGTTTTTCCAAAGCCTCAATCGAATAATTGGAGCACGTTGGCGCAAATCGGCATTGATTGCCAATAAATGGGCTTAATGTCAGTTGATAAAGTCGAACTAACTTGATGAGTAACCAGCGCATCGCTTATTGATCTTTTTCCACAAGCCTGCAAGCTGCCCGAATAATACCTGATTCGGCTGCTCGCTACTAGCTCGACGCGCTAAGATCACGCAATCTATAGCTGGCAATGCTTGATTATGAGTTCGAAAACTTTCGCGGATCAAACGTTTGAGTCGATTACGATCAACAGCCAGGCGAACATTCTTCTTAGCGACAATAATGCCAAGACGCGGATAATCAAGATTGTTTTGACAAGCCAGAAGGGTAAAGTCTTTACTGGTGGCTTTTACAGGGTTGGTAAATACTTGCTTATATTGTTTTGCAGTGAGTAATCGATAGGTAGCAGGAAACCTCTCGTTAGATTCAAGCTCCAGATCACTCACTGTAAAACAAGGAATACAATTATTCTAATCGTATTAGGCGCTTAAACGCTTACGACCTTTAGCGCGACGACGGTTTAAGATTGCACGACCGTTTTTAGTAGCCATACGAGCACGGAAGCCGTGTGTACGCTTACGCTTAATATTGCTTGGTTGAAAAGTTCTTTTCATCGGGAAAACCCACTTTGTTAATAACTAAAGCCTAAAACTATATTAGACTACTTCACAAGGACGCGGAATTTTATAGTAAAAGATAAGGCTAAGCAAGCCTAAAAGCCTTTAAAAATGCAATAAATGCTAAGTTTATTTGCCTAAGAAAATAGTTATAACCAAGGTCATTTGGTTCACCTTGACTTATCTTGTATCAGATAAAAATACAACCACAATATCTAGTGTTTCCGCCAATAAACTTTTCTTTTTGTGGATAAGTGTAAAGTCTGGTTTTGCCTTATATGACCTCAAAATTTCTGTTTTTGTTTAGTTATCTAAGATTTCAGTCAAAAATAGTTTAAAACCAAGACTAACTGTTCCGAAAATAAATTATCTAGTGAGTTAGCTCTATAATATTAATAATATAGTTTTAAAGATCTTATTGTTATTATTAGTGTCTGGCTTTTCTGTTTATAACTCAATTTTTACAACAAAATACAATGACTTACATCAATTATAAGTTGGTTGAAAACTTGTCTTATTGCCTGTGTTTAAAAACTGAATAACTGATATTTTTTATGGTTTTGATAGGTTTTGCACAGTTTCTGTATAAAGTTAGCTATAAGTTGCCCACAGACTTGTTGTTTTTCAGCTATTGCTAGTAATTGATGACTTTTTCAACAATGCTGATTATTTTAACGCTAGCCCAATGTTTTATGAATATTTCAAAAAAATACTCTTTGCTTGTGGATTATTTCTGCTAAGCGATCTACACTGTGATCCCTTCGTTGTTTAGGAACTTCAAAACGAAGGTTTATGAGCACAACAATAACAAAGTGACCGATAACCATAATGAGTAATGTAGACGCTAGCTGGCGAAGTTGTTTGCAACAGCTTCAGTCAGAACTCTCTGCTACTGAGTTTAATACTTGGATAAAACCGTTACGTGTAGAAGAGTCTGACTCAGAGATCAGCCTATTTGCCCCAAACCCTTTTTTTGTTGACTGGATCAGGCAGCAGTACCTAACCAAGATCAGTGAGATTTTGGCCAATGAAGGTGAGCAATCCAATAAACAAGTCTCTTTGCAAGTGGGTACCGCTAGCGCTTCAACTGCCACCAAACCTATGCCTGTGGCTAAAGTTGCACCTACTGTTCAGTCAAAAACCGAAGCTCATAATGGCTTATTTCAACACAACAACCTTAATCCCAAGTTTGTTTTTACCAAATTCGTTGAAGGTAAATCTAACCAGTTAGCACGCGCGGCGGCGCAGCAAGTGGTGGAAAATCCTGGCACGGTTTATAACCCATTATTTATTTATGGTGGCGTTGGCTTGGGTAAAACTCACTTGATGCACTCGATCGGTAATCTGATTTTAGAGCAGAATCCGCAAGCTAAGATCGTTTATCTTCATTCTGAACGCTTTATGGCCAATATGATTAAGGCGCTGCAAACCAACAGCATGGAGAAGTTTAAGAATTTTTACCGCTCGTTGGATGCACTGTTAATCGATGATATTCAGTTTTTTGCCAATAAAGGCCGTACTCAAGAAGAATTTTTCCATACTTTCAATACTCTAATCGAGAATAACAAACAGGTGATCATGACCTGTGATCGTTATCCGAAAGAAGTGGAAGGTTTAGAAGAGCGTTTAAAGTCGCGTTTTGGTTGGGGTTTAACCGTGGCCATTGAGCCGCCTGAGCTGGAAACTCGAGTAGCCATTCTAATGAGCAAGGCTTCTGCTTCAAATATCGAGCTGCCGCACGAAGTGGCTTTCTTTATCGCCAAGCGTATCCGCTCGAACGTCCGTGAATTAGAAGGTGCACTAAAGCGTGTCATTGCCAATGCCCAATTTACTGGACGCGCCATTACCTTAGATTTCGTTAAAGATGCGCTAAAAGATCTGATCGCAGCGCAAGATAAGATGATTTCCATTGAAAACATCCAAAAAACCGTGGCCAGCTATTACAAGATCAAGGTTTCTGAGCTATTATCACAAAGACGAAGTCGTTCCATTGCTCGTCCGCGTCAGATGGCGATGGCATTAGCCAAGCACCTGACTAACCACAGTTTGCCAGAAATTGGTGAGGCCTTTGGTGGTCGAGATCATACGACGGTTTTGCATGCCTGTCGCAAAATCAATGAGCTCAAAGGTGAGAGCAACGACATCGAAGAAGATTTTTCAAATTTATTAAGAACTTTATCCAGTTAACAATAAAGGCCTGGTGAGTTTGCTCCAGTATATTGGAACAAACATGGGGATGGCCAATAAGGTGACTTTATGCGTTTTAGTATTCAGCGTGAACAATTACTAAACCCTTTACAGTTGATCAGTGGTGCTGTCGAAAAAAGACAAACCCTTCCAATTTTGTCCAATATTTTAATGGTTGTTGATGATAGTAAGTTATCACTAACTGCTACAGATTTGGAGTTGGAATTAAAAACCCAGGTGATGCTTGAAGGTGAGTTTGAGCCAGGTGAAATTACCGTTCCTGCGCGAAAACTATTGGATATTGTAAAGAGTTTTGCCAATGAAGAGTCTATCCAGATCCAGATGGGCGAATCACGCATTACTTTAAAAACCCCGTCCAGCCGTTTTAGTTTATCCACCATGCCAGCGACAGAATTTCCCAATGTGGATGAAACCGCTAGTTTGGTGACTTTAGAGCTACAGCAAACTTTACTAAAAGGTTTGATTGAAAAAACGCAATTTGCCATGGCGCAACAAGACGTGCGTTATTACCTTAATGGTATGTTGTTTGAGTTTGATAATAATAAGTTAACCACTGTTGCTACCGATGGTCACCGTTTGGCCCTATCTCGCGAAACTGTCGAAATTGATGCTGATGATAAAGTCAGTGCCATTATTCCGCGTAAAGGGGTGATGGAATTGGCGCGTCTGCTGGATCACAGTGATGAAACGGTCTCGATTGCTTTGGGTTCGAACCACATCAAGATCACCAGTCAGGATTATAGTTTTACTTCGAAACTAGTAGATGGCCGCTTCCCTGAATACAGTAAGGTTTTGCCGCGCAATGGTGACAAAGTGGTATTGGTGGATCGCGAACTGATTAAGGATTGCTTATCTCGTGCTTCAATTTTGTGTAATGAAAAGTTCCGCGGCGTACGTTTTATGCTTTCTAATGAGCAGGTCAAATTGCACGCTAACAACCCTGAGCAAGAAGAAGCAGAAGTGGAGTTTAGTGTTGATTATCAAGGCTCAGATCTAGAAATAGGCTTTAACGTGGGCTATATGATTGATGTTATGAATACCATTAAAACACCGCAAGTGAAAATGACCTTTATTGATGCCAACTCTTCTAGTCTAATTGAAGAGGTGGATGGTGGCGAAAGCCTCTATGTGGTTATGCCGATGCGTTTGTAGCCAATAGCAGAGCCTCACACGAGCTTTTCGGATCATGCAGATCCAGTCCTTACAAATTGGGCAGCTGCGCAATATTAGCAGTTGCCAACTTCAACTTTCCGATCAATTAAACATATTCTATGGCGATAATGGCGCCGGAAAGAGCAGTTTACTGGAAGCGATTTATACCCTAGGTAACGGTCGTTCATTCCGTACAGCTCGCCACGCAAAAGTAGTACAGACTGATTTTGATGCTTTTACCGTCTTTGCTAAATTTTCTCATGATGAGCAGCAGCACAAAATTGGCTTGATGCGCCACCGTAATGGTGATATCCAAATTAAGCTGAACGGAGATAAGGTCACTAAACTTAGCGATTTAAGCAAAACCTTACCCATGCAGATCTTGGCGCCAGAGCAATACGAGTTGTTAACCAAAGGGCCGAGTGGACGTAGAAAACTGATGGATTGGGGAGTGTTCCACGTGGAACATTCTTTTTTGCGCGATTGGCAAACAGCTTTGAAAATCTTACTGCAACGCAATCAAGCGCTTAAACAGGTTGTTCGTTATGATCAGCTGGGCCCCTGGGATAAGCAATTAACGCCTTTATCAGAAGAGATACATCAAAAGCGCTTGGCTTATATCAATCAGCTAGAGCCTATTTATCAAGACATTTTAAGTAGCTTTCTACCTGATATTAGGTCCAGCTTTAGCCTTTATCCTGGCTGGAAGTCTGATGAATCGCTGACGGATGTACTGTCACGGCAATTCAATACGGATCTTAAAACGGGCTTTACTCATTCTAGTATCCAGAAAGCGGATCTAAAAATATTGATTAATGGCAAAGCTGCTGCTGAGCAATTATCCCGTGGTCAGCAAAAATTGGTGACCATAGCCCTTAAATTAGCACAACTGAAATTAATGCAAGATCTCAAGGGAGTCTGCCCGGTATTCTTATTGGATGATATTGGTGCTGAGCTGGATGTTAAACACCAACAAATCCTGCTAGACTTCCTGGCTAAGCAGCCGAAAAATCAGCAAATATTTATCACATCGGTGCATTTAGATCCCCTCAAAAGCCTCATAAAAGGGTATAATAGGGCTAAAGTGTTCCACGTGGAACATGGCAAAATAACTCAAGTAGAAAGCCAATAAAATAATTATAGAAACTGGCGACATAAACAACAGCCAGTAATATTCAGCACAGGAATAGACAATGTCAGAAGAGACCAATTACGACTCCTCGAGTATTAAAGTTCTTAAAGGTTTGGACGCGGTACGTAAGCGTCCAGG
>JABXIW010000431.1 GCA_013372875.1 Gammaproteobacteria bacterium
AATAATAGGTAAGAAATAAAAAATTAGTTTAAATTGTGAATGGATTTAACTAAATGGCGCCACCTGCATTGCGATTTGCAGGTGGCTTGTACAGTGCTTAAACCGCTTCTTCTAGTTGTTTAGCATCTTCTTGCTCAATCTGTTGAAGGTGTCTATTCGCTTGTTGTAACTGGTACATTTGTGCGTAGCGACCATTTTGTTGCAATAAGGCTTTATGCGTGCCTTGTTCGACTAAGTCACCATGGTGTAGAACCACAATTTGGTCTGCATCCAATATGGTTGATAGTCGGTGAGCAATGACCACTAACGTCATGTTTTGGCGCAAAACTTTTAAGCTTTTTTGAATGAGAGCCTCAGTTCCTGAATCGATGTTCGCCGTTGCCTCATCCAAAATTAAGATTTTTGGTTTCGCTACCAACACTCGGGCTAACGCAAGTAATTGCTTTTGACCTGCCGAAAGATTGGTTTCACCTTGGCCGAGTTGAGTGTCTAAGCCGTTTGGATAGCGGCGAATTTGCTCCGATAAACCTACCTTATCTAACGCATCCCATATCTGCTCATCGCTCACTGCTCGGCTAAGAGAAATGTTCTCACGTACAGAGGCTGGGAGAATGTGCGGATCTTGTTGAACCATTGCTACGTCTTTGCGAAGTATGTCTTTACCCAATGTATTAAGTGGCCGCCCATCAATCAATAACTCGCCCACATTGGTTGGATAAAAGCCCATGAGCAAAGATGCTAACGTGCTCTTGCCGCTGCCCGTATGGCCGACCAGCGCGATAAAATCTTGATGAGCAGTTTTCAAGGAGATGTCTTTCAATACATCTTGCTTACCATCATAACTGAACGTCAGATTATTTAGCTCAATTGAGCCCGTTTTAAGTGGTTTATGATCGTCACCGTAAGTTTGTGGCTTCGCATCAATCAACTCAAAAACACGTTCACTCGACACCAACGCTTGTTGTAAAAGTGCAAGTTGTTGGGTCATTTCAATCAGAGGTTCGGTCACACGCGCCAAATAACTGATGAACGCATAAAGTACACCGACACCAATCAACTCGACACCATTAAAGCCAAAGATGGCAACTAAGCAGAGTAGGGCAAGGCCAGCCAACAGATCCATGAGAGGCCGCAGCAGATACCCGTTTAAGCGAATCACTTTTTTGGACGCGACCAAATGCTCAGCAGTGAGTTCGTTAAACTGTTTATTAAAGCGCTCTTCCTGTTGCATCAGCTGAATCACGCTCATCCCTTGGATTGATTCGCTTAAGTTGGCGTTAATGTCCGTGAGCAAGTCACGCATTCTGCGATAACTCTCGGTACTGAGTTGTTTAAACAGATACATAAAGCCAATTACGATCGGTAACAGGACGAGAACAACCAGCGTCAACTTCCAACTCATGAAGAACATGACACCCAACATCACCACGATCATCACAACGTTCTTAACCACGGTCGCGATTAACAACTCGTAAAATTGCTGAAGTGATTCTGTATCATTCGTGATTCGAGAAACAAGCTTACCAGCAGGCGTGTAGTCAAACGCAGAAAGTGGCTGTTTGATCACTCCCGAAAACACTTGCTTGCGAATGGTTTTGATCGTGTTCGTTGCCACCATGCTAAATTGCAACGATTGAAGATATTGGAACGTTGCTGAAGTGACTTGAAGTGACACGTAGCCCAACGCTAAAGCAATCAATACGTTACGAGAGTAGTCACCTTTGGCAATGTGTTCATCAATAAAATACTGGATCAACCAAGGGCCACTCGCACTCGCTAACGCCGCGATAAACAGCAAAGCTAAGCCTTTTATCATTGGCTTCGGCTGAGACAATGGATAAGACAACAACCGCTTAAATGTACTGGTTTGTTTCATTGATTACTCCTCCATTGCTTGTTCGAGTTTTTGGTACTGGAACATTTCTGCGTACCAGCCTTGGTGTTCGAGTAGAGAATGATGTTTCCCTCGCTCGGTGACATGGCCATGATTAAGAACGATGATTTCATCAGCCGCTTCTAATGCCGTTAATCGGTGTGCGATAACGATCAACGCTTGATCACGGTAGTGTGTTTCAAGGTTCTTGAGAATCTGATGTTCGGTTCGACCATCTACGGCGGATAGGGCATCATCTAACACTAACACTTGAGCGTTGAGAAGCATGGCGCGTGCAATCGCAATACGTTGCTTCTGACCGCCAGAAAGAGTAATGCCTTTTTCGCCAACTTCGGTTTGGTATCCGTCAGGGAATTTCTCTATATCGTCGTGGATACACGCCAATTTCGCTGCTTGATAAACTTGCTCCTTTGTTGCTTGAGGATTGCCAAGGGCGATGTTGTCAAAGATCGATTTTGAGAACAAAAATGGACTCTGATTCACAACCGCAAAGCGATTACGCCACTGAGGTAAGATAGCGTCTTTGATTTTGACATCGCCAAACTGAATGGTGCCATTTTCTAAATCATGTTGACGCAATAGCAGGGTGAGTAACGTCGATTTACCACTGCCTACTGGGCCAGCAATTCCGAGCATTTTCCCTGGCTCTAACGTTACGTCCACAACGGCAAGAGCTGGTGGGAGTTCTTTACTCCAATGGAACGCGTCAATCTTGATGTGCAGCGGTAATGGTTTTTCATCTAAAGGTTGTGTGCCACCGATGATCTCTGGTTGTTCATCGAAGATTTCTTGTAGGCGATTCCATGCGGCAGAACCGCGCTCTAAGATGTTAAACAAGAATGCGAACGCCAGCATTGGCCAAATCATCAAACCCAAGTACATGGTGAAGGCTGTCAAATCACCAAGAGTGATTTCGCCTTTGTCGACCAGATACGCGCCTGCCGCCACACTAAGAAGAAACGAAAGACCAATCGTCAACTGAATCGCAGGGTCAAAGCGCGCATCTACTCTTGCTACCGCGATGTTTTTAGCACCGGTATCGTCAACGACATCTTCAAATCGTTGTTGCTCTTGGTTTTCTAAACCAAAAGCACGCAGCATTCGCACACCATTTAGGGATTCTTGCGTCATATCGGACATCGAAGAGAATGCTTCCTGCGCGACACGAAAACGTTGGTGAAGAATGCGGACGATAAAGAAAATAATTACCGCGAGAAATGGCATTGGTAACAGGGCCATAACGGTCAGTTTCCAACTGACTTGCGTGACCATGATGATCAATACTGCTATGCCTGTGATAACCGAGTCGGCTGCCGTTAATACCCCTTCGCCAGCTGTCATAACGATGTTTCTTACGTCGTTCGTGCCGCGCGCCATCAAATCGCCAGTTTTGTATCGTTCAAAAAAGCGGGGAGGTTGAGTCGAAAGGTGACGGTAAAGGCGGTTGCGTAAAATGGTTCCAAGTTCCCAACTCGCACCAAATAGCCATATACGCCAGAGGATTCTGCACCCGTAGATGGTGAAAAGTAGAACAATAAGGCCTAACAACCACATGATTAATGTGTTTGTTTCTAATGTGTTATCAACAACGCCATCGACAATCACTCCGACTGCCTTGGGTGGAACCAGCTGAAGGGCAGAGATTACTGCAAATAAAAGAATGGAACCCACATAATGTTTCCATTTTTGTCGGAAATACCAACGCAGCTGCCAGAAAATTCTCATTACGCCTCCTGCTTTAAATTATTGAATTTGTTATGGAACTATTATTGAGCGAAATGATGAGTTTACAAGCACAATTTTTGAGCGAAGAAGAAAACAACAGATTGTGTCGATTTTGAATATATGCACTCAGGAATTACTTGCTTTCTCGCTGCAAGAAAACCATGCAACAAAATTATGTGAAATCTATGTTAAGTTGAGGTTTTGGCGCGTAAGTTAGCGTTAAAAGTAGAAAGCTTCAAAATGTACAATTTTGAAGCTTGTTTTGGAGGGGTTTTAGCAGTCTTCAGTTTGAATTCCATAGCGAAGTTGTCCGCCCGGTGTTTTAGGGTAGTACACTTCGACATAACACAGGTGATGGATGCTCACGGGTTTGTTGACAAAGCCGATAAGGAAGTAGGGTTCAGTCTCTGAATCGGCGCCGTACCATTTGTTGATGGTGAGTTGTGGGTCGAAACCGGCAAGCTCTTTTGCTGGAATCACGTTTTTGATTAATCCAAAGTAACCAATAAGATCGTTTACTCCGTCGTTATCTAAGTCGATGTTTCGCGTGTCTTCTGAGTTGATGCTCTCTTGAGACTGAATAACGGCTTTAGTGTAAACAAGGTTGTTGGCTGTCATTAGCGCTTCTCTTGCACCATACAAAACGGCAATTCGTGCGTCTTTTTGTATTCCGAGGAACTTGGGTAGGGCAACAACGCCAACAACACCAAGAATGATGATGCACATTATTAACTCGATAAGGGTAAATCCTCGTGAACCACGCACAACCAGCCTCCAGCTTTGTCATTTTATAGGCTGCTATTCTGGAATAAAAATAGGGTTATATCGGTATTAAAAAAGAATGAGAAGGTGTGACTGCCATTGCAAATCTCATATATAAAACAAGTTGCCTATTTATTCATTAGAGATTGAAGCGGTTTCTCAATTGGGATTTTAAAGAGAGGAGGGAAAAGGAAAAAAAATGAATAAAGATGTGCTCGGGAGGAAAAATCTCCCGAGCCGGAGTATTTAAGATGCGTCCGTTACCGTTTGGCCACTGCGTTTAAATACAAATCGCCAGATAAACAGGACTACTGCGATATAAGCTAAGCCGACACCAAGTGCTTGCCACTCCATACCGTTATACATCGCGATAGGCATCAGAGAGATGATAAAGATATCGGTAATTGAACCAGGCACATAAGCAATGGCGTAGTCATCCAGAACTTTGCTACGCATTTTAGGGTCAACAATGCGCAATAGCGCGATGCCCATTGCAACTGTGCCTGTTAGCCAGCCCCAGGAGAATATGCCTTTTTCAAACCAATCATCGCCCATAATTCGAGGCGCAACCCAGAAGATCAGCCACAACGTAAATGCGATGCCACCAATGGCGAGTACGATCATTGGCGCAAGGTACTGAGCAAGAACAGTAATTTTGATTGCCGAAATACCAAATATGATCAGGTAGTCGGTGCTGATACCAGCTGCGTGCTTAAATGCTCCATCACAAAGGTATCGTGACGCTTTGGTTTGTTTCGCGACAATTCGCACGAGCATTCCGCCCAAAAAGCCCGTTACAAATGTCGGAATTTGTACTTTGTCGTGGAACGACGATAAGTAGTTTGCTGCGACATAAGAGAAAGCCGTAACGACGACGACAAGGGCTGCGTGAATAGCAAATGAATCCACAGAGAGTGAAGACATTGTGTCTTTCATCACTGGTTCTTGTTCTGTTGGTTTGACAAGACCTTTTCGTTCATGTTCATCCATGCTGTCAAAAGTTGTAAAGCTTCGAATCCAACCCATTTTTAGAGCAAATTGAAGCATCAGCATGCCGATGGAAATTGAGATGAAGATACCGACTGTCGCAAAGGTCAAACCAAGCGTGAAGCCATCTTCCCAACCAAGACCCGTGAAAATATCTCCCACAACTGAGGCTGAACCGTGACCACCCATGAAACCCGCAGACATTGTTACGCCAAAACCAGGATTGATTTCTGGCCAGAAAAATGTAGTTAAGAGCAGGCCAAACATTGCAGCAAATAACCACTGTGAGACAGAAGCAATTTGGTTAAATGCCCATAACGAGCCTGCGCGTTGTGCGACCACTTTTGGGGATGGAACATCCGTTGCTAACCCTAACGCAGAAAAAAGTGCAGCGGTTAATAGGCTTGCGTTAGCGGTAAACGTGTCTGTCCACGGTAATAGATCGAGCATGGCAGGGCCAAACACGAGACCAAATAAACCTGCCAATACAGCAGATGGAATGTACATGCGTTGTAGCAATGGCGTATGCACGCGAATCACTTTCGCTACAATCAAAAGTAAGCCTGCGATGGCTAAGTCAGTCAGCATTAGACCTTTTGGCATTTTTTGTCCTCCAGTAAATGCATTCAAGGGGCATCATCCTTTTGACCAACCTTGATGAAATAAATAACTCCACGTAAGAAAGCGCGAATACGAAATCTTTCGAGTACGGAGCAATGGTCGTTTCAATCAGCGCTCAAGTGCGCTAAAAATCATGAAATTAATATAATTGTCGAGAATGTTCGTGAACTGTTGAGAAACTCGAGCAAGTTTCTCGATTTTATTTTTGATAGTTCACTCAGGAAGGGCGTGTATCCTAGTCAGTTTGAATAGGCAATGCAATTGAGCAGAATCAATAAAATAAGCCTAATAAAACATCAATCATAGGTAGGTGTTTGATAAATAAAAATATTGTATGAAAAATTAATTTTATCGATACGACAATTATTTGTAATTATCAAGATGGGAAGGTGGTTGAAGTTTAATGAAGCCAAGAGTGGAGCTAGAGATATGGCCAGAAAAAGCACACTGTGATAAGAGCCAATGTGCTTATCAACTTGTCGTTAGAGTCGATTATCACCAGTACTAAATGCAATGATTTGACTGATTTCGGTGAGGCTACGACCGCTCTCCTTTTGCCATTGCATAAACGCTTGGGTTGCTGCATCGTGAGATTTTTTGGTGTCTTTTCCGCCTTCGATGATTTTGCAATTGCGCAAGTATGCTTCCACATCGTTAGACAAAATAAACGTATCAGCACCCATTTGACGTAAAGTATATGGCCCTGTATTACCGCCCAAACGGCTGCCATGTTTTTTTAGATACGCCCAAAGCTCAGTGATTTTCTCCTGAGGCCAATCTGCGACCATTTTGCCAAATGACCCATGCTGGATTGATGCTTCGTGGATCATTCGAGCATTGGCAGGAATCGACATCACTTTCGTTAGGTGGCGAATAATACGCTCATCGGTCGCTTTGGTTTCCCATTGTTCGTCAGACAGCATCAATAGTGGCTCAATCTTAAATCCGAAGAA
>JABXIW010000290.1 GCA_013372875.1 Gammaproteobacteria bacterium
CCCACTTCGACCTGATGAATTCAGAAGCTTAAGTGGGTAACAAACTTAACTTGGCGCGCAGTATAGAAGGCGTTATGCTTTACCCATTAACATCATTAAGACCAAAAACATCAAAATTCGGACAAATGGCACTTATTGAAGAAAACACTCAGTTTGATGCAGACAAGCTCACAGCCAACGTGGTCGGCATTGCTGCAGATGTTGGTAAACACGACTCAGGGATGCATCAGCACCATAAAGGTCAGTTACTTTACGCGCCACAAGGATGCATGACGTTTGCCCTAAATGATTCCATTTGTATTTTGCCGCCAACCAAAGCAGTGTGGATCCCACCTCATACTCCACATCGCGCCGTAATGACGAATGTTGTGGCGTATCGTTCTGTTTATTTCGATTGCGACAAATTTTCTTGCCCAAAAAGCATCGTGATGATTGAAGTTAACGATCTCCTAAAAGCAATGATCAATAAAATGGCTTTGTGGGAGTGGGACATAGAACAAACCAAAACGAATGCGACAACCATATTGTTTTGGGAAGAGTTTTATCAAGCAAAGCAATTCGAGCTCACTTTACCATTGCCATCGGATCGTCGTTTGGCTTCATTTCGAAACGCGATGACAAAAGACGGATTCATTGCTCCTGATCTCAACCATTTATCGAAAACAATCGGGGCAAGCGGTAAGACAATTACAAGACTGTTTAAGTCCGAAACAGGCATGTCTTATCAAGATTGGCGTCAGCAATGGCGATTGTTAAAGGCAATAGAGCTGTTGTGTGAGGAGAGGCAAGTCAGTGATGTTGCCCATTGTTTGGAGTTTTCATCAGATAGCGCATTCATTGCGTTCTTTAAAAAACAAACGGGACAAACACCACTGAGCTTTATGAAGCATCGAACCTTACTGTAAGGTCAGCAGTTGGACAATTTACTGTTTTTGATCGACCAGGATCAACTCATCTAGCGCAAAGCCTTTCTCTTTGGCGACTCGCTTAAATCGCTCCACCGTCGCCTTATCGACATTTGGTTTCCGAGAAAGTAGCCACAAGTAATCATGGTTAAAACCTGAGATAAAGGCATACTCATAGTTTTCTCCTAGCTCGAACACAATGTACGAGGAATAGAACGGGCCAAAAAATGAAACTTTAAGATGGCCGATGTTTTCATCTCCAACGAAATACGCTTGGCCTTCGGCTTGTGTCCACTTTTTATCTTCTTGCGAATAACCACGGTTGATAACCGTGACACCACCGTCTTCACGCAATTCGTATTCAGCCGTAACGTTAGAGAGGCCGCGCTCAAAGGAATGATCCAGTCGAGCGATTTCATACCATTTACCGAGGTAGGATTGGAGTGCAAAGTTGTTTACAGGCTCAACATCATCTGGTTTTGACGTACAACCAAACATCGCGATCAAACATAACAACATCCATGCTTTTATAGATTTCATTTTTAACTCCAATAGCGATTACTCATTGATTTTACTCTATAAGATTGAAAATCGATCACAGACGAAAGATTTTAGAATCTCCGCAAGCCAACCCTTGTTCCTGATAACCTTGCAAAGCTTCAAAAACATTGAAATGACTGACGACAATAACTTTGTCATATTGTCTGTACCTTTCCAAAACCGCCATCGTTCGTGCTTTTAACGCTGTAACATGCTCATAGCGCTCGTCGCTCATCGGCAGTCTTAGTTTTAGCAACTCGCGATATTCGTGCCAACGCCGGTCTCGCTCAGCCAACGAAATATAACCACCAGCAGTATCCGCCCGCCACTCTCTCAGATCGTGTTCGACAAACAATTCAAATCCATGACGACGGTTAAGGATCTCCGCTGTTTGGAGCGCTCTCGTATATGGTGAACAAATAATAGCCTGCGCATCATCGAATACGGCGTTGGTAAGCTTTTGATGAAGTTCCGATAAATACGCTCGATCTAATGGCGCGTAATCTTTCTCTAACTGCGTCATGCATCTTTCATCAGCTAATGAAAAACCTGGCACGCCATGTCGCACAAAAATAATGTCCATCTATTTGTTTTCTCTTAGCTTTTACTTATTTTATAGTTTTTCGAGATAAGCTTGTGCTTTTTTCGGGTTAGTCAAATGAACAAATTGAATGGGTGAGCCGCTCAATTCACGTTTCAGTTGAAGATATTTTCGTCGTCGTTTTGCGTAGTTTTTAATAGACCATAATACGATGGAGTCTTTTGTGAACAGTCGATACAGACTTTCTCTGTTACCAGTCCCTTCCCACAGCTCTTGCTCTGTGTAAATACGAGTGAGTGCACGTTTGATCGCTCGATAAAACGTCACCGTTCTTGAATAGTCCAACCAAATGATCGTGTCGACGTCTTGCCACTTTATGCTTTCCGTTCGAGAATAGTTTCCATCCAAAACCCATTCGCTTTGCGTGAGGGCCGTTTTTAAGTTGCTGAAAAACTCATGGTCAGTGCTTTCTTGCCAACCCGCTTTCCAAAACAATTTGTCCATTTCGATATGTGTAACGTCGAGCTTCTGAGCTAAGGCTTTTGCGAAAGTAGACTTACCACTGCCGCTACTAACAATGACATTTATCCTTTTCATATAACGCCCTCCATGGCGCTGGCAACAAATTGACGAAGAACGCTGCAATTAGTCAAAACTACGGCTTATTTTTACAGGTCGGTGATAGTAGTGTTTTGTATGATTGATAAGAAGTTTCAACGTCAATCATGTGAACCATAACTCATATTAAATTTGATTTATAGCGCTTAACGCTGCCCCAACTCTCGAGTAAATTGAGTCTTCGTAGGCAACAACATCAGGAGTTTTTACACTGTAAACTGATTTATCAAGAACAGAATTTTTGATTTATCGTGCTTATTTTCTATGTAAACTCGCTCCAATTACTCATCGAATTAACTTTGTGCATATCAAAAGTTTGCACAACATAGACAATGGCGTGATCTCATCACCACTATAATACGACCCGATATGAATAGAGGTGATGGTTATGATGTTAAAAACAGTGTCGACTTGTGCAATTTTGGGTTTACTTGTTGGTTGCCAACCAAAAAACCAAGAAGAGACGACACATGTAACAGCCTCGGCAGATGTATGTAATACACAGGGAAACATGCCAGGTGGGTGGAACGAATTTGATGCTACCCCTGATGCACAAAAGGCGATGGCCTTTGTCCTGAAACAAATGGATACCCTTTCGTCATTCAAACAAATTCTGACAGTTCATGCACAAATAGTGAGCGGTGTGAACTACGCAATTGAATTTGAAATGGATGATGGCTCGATTTGGAACACTATTGTGTATCGTAATCTCGACGGAGAGTACGCGATTACTCAATCGCCAAAAGAAGGTCACTTCTGTGAACAATAAGTGTCAGAGTCGATAAAAAAGCCCCATAAAGGGGCTTTTTTGTTTTCACTTAACTGTTTGATTTTTATTTAGATAATAGCATCTGAGATTTAACCGAAACGGTAGAACCAAACCTAGACGGTTCAACATCGATTCGCAACGCCATCTGCTCTTTGAGTTCAGACACGTGTGAAATTACGCCAATCATGCGGCCCGTTTGCTGCAAGTCGACCAATGTTTGAATCGCCAGATCGAGAGATTCAGGGTCCAAGCTACCAAAGCCTTCGTCGATGAATAACGTATCTAAACGAATTCCACCGCTGTAAGATTGCACGACATCAGACAAGCCTAATGCCAAAGCTAAAGCTGCCATGAAGGATTCTCCCCCCGACAACGTTGCAACATCACGCATTTTTCCGGTGTAACCGTCTTCCACCACGAGATCAAGTCCTCGCCCTGCAGCACCTTTAAAACCCTCTGTTTTACGCGCTAGAATATATCGACCCTTGCTCATCAAACTCAGTCGTTGAGAAGCTTGAATCAACACATCATCCAATAAAACCCCCAACACAAATCGGTGTAAACTGATACGGCTGCCCGTTTTACCACTGGCGACATCATAAAGCGTACCGAAAACTTTGTACTCTTCCTCTAATTTACGGTTTTTATCGTGCAGATTAGAAATTTCATTGCGAACTTTTTCCAAACCTTCAAACAGTGAACGCGTGCTATCCAGCTGATTTCTAATTTCTAGATACGAATGTTGAGCAGTGCTTAAACTCCCGTTAAGCGCTTCTAAATTAGGCTTCTCGACCTCCTTCAAAGCTTGATTTAAATCCGCAAGAGTTTGTTCTAACTGAATTTGTGTCTGCTTAAAGTTATCTATTTCTTGTTGCCAAGTTTGAGTTTGTTGTTCACTCACTTTACTCTGTAAGAAGTGCGCTTCATCAGCAAATGCACTCGCTTTTAGTGCACTTTCCCATTCGGTTTTAGCATCTTCCAGTTTACTATTCGCTTCCAACAGCCACTGTTGGTGAGTCGTCAACTGACTATCGACATTTGATTTCGCCAGCACAGCTTGTTGTAACTGCACTTGCGCAGATTCTAGGCCGTTATTCAGCTCCACAATTTGCTTGTGTATCTGAGTCAAGTCGTTTTCTAGTTGCTCTAGTGATGTGTATTTATCACCTAATGACGCACTCAATTTCGCTAACTGCTGCTGATTTGCTTTAATCGTCGATTCATTTGCAGCCATCTGGTTTTGCAAATCGTTGATCTTACCTTCGCCAACCACACAACGTTGATTCAACTCGTTCACGCTTTGCTCAAGCTGAGCAATATTAATTGCGTTCAAATGCTGTAATCGTTCATTGAGTTGATGAATTGATGCCTGTAATGCTTGCAGCTCTAGGTTCGCGTTCTGCCCCAACTCCGAAACCATTTGCTCAATTTGCTGCGTGTATTGAGCAATCGTAATATTGTGTTGTTCCAACTGGTTGCTCAATTGGTTCAGCGTGATTTGAGCCTCACGCTCCTGATGACGAGCCTGTTGAACTTGCTCTTTTGTGACTTCATCACCAACAAATTGAGCAGGTAGAGGATGTTCGGTACTACCACAAACGGGACACTTCTCTCCAGTTTGTAAACGAAGAGCAAGAACTGCCGCTTGCGCATTATGCCAACTGAGCTCTAACGCATCCGCTTCACGTTGAAGGTTTTCATAGTGAGACTTGGCTTGAGTTACCGAGGCTTGTTTACTTGATGTCAATGCATCTAGCTTTGAAAGCTCTTGATTTAAGTTACCTAACTTTTGAACATCCGACATCAAACGCTGCTGCTGTTTGATCTCTGCATCCACACTACCAATACTTGCGACATCAATGCGAGCTTGCTCCAACACTTTTTGCGCTTGCAGGGCGTCTTGCGTCAGTTTTTCCCTAAACACTATGTATTTTTTTAGCGTTTCTTCAAATTCTGATTTCTGCTGTAGTCCTGCAGCGATGGCGATATCCAGTTCAACCTTCTCGACCAACTTGCCTTTCATGCTTTCAAGTTGGTATTGCTGCTCTGTCAGCCTAGGAACCCGATTCGCTTGTTCTTTCGCCTGTTGGAAGGCTTGTTCCTTCGTTTTTAAGACGTCGTCAGCGGCTTTTAGGTCTTGAGAAAGAACTGCAACCTTTTGGTTTAAATCTTGAACTTGCTGGACGGCATTTTGCAGCGTGATATAAGGCAGTTCAATCCTACTCGCCTTTTTCGCATTATCTAACTGCAGTTGGCGAGCCGAAATGGTTTCAGTTTGTTGCAAGTGCAGATGGAGCGCAGCTTCTGCTTGTTCACGCTTTTTAAATTCATTGCTTAACGTTTCAGCTTTCTGAATTTCTGTTTTCACGGCATTTAACTGAGCAAGCGATTCCTGCTCTCGCTTTTGCGCTGACGCGAATTGGACAGACAGCGTTTCACGTTGTTCTGTTAATTCCGCTTCTGATGTCACTCCCGCAACTTGAAGCGCGCCACGAATTTGGTTATCAAACTCATCTTTTGCTTTGCTTATCGAGCTTGCTTTGTCTTTTAAGGCGTATTCAATCTTTTTGTAGATATCCGTTTCGAATAACTGGCCAAAGATTTCTTCACGCTCTTTAGACGTTGCTAATAACAGCTCGCGAAATTTACCTTGAGGCAATACCATAACCTGACGGAACTGAGTTTCGTTCAA
>JABXIW010000478.1 GCA_013372875.1 Gammaproteobacteria bacterium
AGACATGTGATTGATGGCTGTCAGGCAACTGACTTACCTCCAGGTTACAAATACGAGCGTCAGAATGGGGATGAAGGCGATGGCGTATATATGCGTGATGGCGTTTCTTTCCCACGCCTACTGAGCGTCAAAACCATAGACACGGTAATCACCAACCTAAAGCTTACCCAGTGGATGCTCTTTAATCTAGCAACACTAAACTACGATGCTCATGGTAAAAATATTAGCTTCTTCGTCACCCCTAAAGGCCTTGAACTGACCCCTTTTTATGATTTAGTCAACATAGAAGCTATCGCTCAAGAGGGAGCAAAACGCAACTCTCGCAGCGGTAAATTGTCTGCTGATGAGGGGCGTGCCGCCAGTATCCCTCAATATTTTGCAATGTCGATTGGGGATTGGGAAAGCGAAGACTTTCAAAATCCGCCGAAAGGTAACTTCAAACGTCCTATCACCAGCTATGATCTAGCTGAATTCGGCGCTCTGCTGGGTTATTCAGGCCCCAAAATGGCTTCCATAATGGTAGAAACCGTTAGTGTTATAAAAAATGCCCTGAAGAAAGCGATTGATCTTACCGAAGCTCAAGGAATCGATGACGGAGAGCGTGAACACATAGAACTATGTGTCTCACTCATCCAAACAGAGTGCGAATACTTGCTAGCGCAAGCCGATAGTGTGCCAGAAATGAGTGAGCTTCTTTAGTGGCTAATGCAGAAGCGAGCATTAGCAATTTATAAACCACTTTTGGACAGAAGTTTGTCAGCGATCTTACTAAATACGCAACTAATGAATTAAATCACGTATGGAAAAGTCGCTTAGCCAATGTCTAGGGCGTGTTGATCTTTTGTGAGTATTTTTTGAACAGCATGGTAAAGAGTTATAATTTGCTTCGCCAAAAGTAAAACCATAACCAATACCATGCCAAGAACAATGCTAACTGATATTCGCTGGAAACTGCTACTCCAAGTTATGAAAAGTACAGGTCGTATTTATGATAAAACTGAACATCGAATGACATTTGAAGGAATACTTTATCGAATGAGGACAGGTATTCATTGGCGGGATCTACCCTCTGAGTTCGGAGAGTGGAGTACCGTTTACAGACGATTTAATCTTTGGTCAAAGAAAGGGGTTTTAGATAAACTTTTCAAAAGCTTATCTAGCATGGCTGATTTTGAATGGGTCTTTCTTGATGGTTCCATAGTTCGAGCGCATCAGCATAGCACAGGTGCAGCTACTGAAAGCTCAGAGCAAATAGGAAAAAGTCGCGGGGGCAACTCAACCAAAATTCACTTAGCCGTGGATAGTGGTGGCCTGCCGATTTGCTTTGATTTATCAGAAGGACTACGCCACGATATAGTGCATGCCGAAAGCTTAGTTGAGCAACTCGATGAAGTTAATACCATCGTTTGTGATAAAGGATATGACAGCGAACCTTTCCGCACTTTTGTTAAGGAACGTGGCGGAGAAACAGTAATTGCTAAACGCAATTACGGAGAAGATATAGACAAAAACAGTATGGATTGGTGTCTATACAAGTATCGTCACTTGGTCGAAAATGCCTTTGGGAGAATTAAGCATTATCGAGCTATTTCAAGTAGATATGACAAGCTAGAAAGGAATTATGCCAGCATGTTATCGCTGGCATTCATGTTAATGTGGCTACCGATGTATTGTTGAACGCGAAATGTACAGCAAAGATCAACACGCCCTAGTATCGATAATGCAGACCACTACAGGCCCACCTTAAAATGGCTCATATGTTGACTTAACTGCTGGGCTAGAGATTTTAGTTCCTGACTCGCATGCTCAGACTGTTCACATGCGTCTACGGTCAGGATAACCGCATCGTTTATGTTAGCGATATTGCGGTTGATCTCATCGGAGACTGACACCTGCTCACTCGCCGCACTAGCGATCTGAATGTTCATCGCATTAATGGTATCCACCGTAGAGGTGATTTCGTGCAGAGAAGCGCCTGCCTGCTCTGCCTGCTCAACCGAGGTTTGAGTGCTATCGATACTATGCTGCATCACACTTACCGCCTGCTTAGCGCCTTGTTGCAGTTGTTCGATAATACGCTGGATCTCTTCTGTCGACTGCTGGGTACGACTTGCCAGCGCCCTAACTTCATCAGCAACAACAGCAAAGCCTCGTCCTTGCTCACCGGCACGCGCCGCTTCGATCGCTGCATTCAGTGCCAGCAGGTTGGTCTGCTCTGCGATGCTGCGGATGACTTCCAGTACCGTATCGATATCAACACTCTGCTGCTCAAGCTTCTCCAGTACCTGACCTGTCTGTTCAATATCACTCAACAGCTGGTTAATGCCTCCGACAACAGACTCAACTATAGATTGACCGTTGATGGTTGCTTTGTTGGCGGCCTCGGTTGCATCCGCTGCTTCAGACGCGTTATAAGCAACTTCCTGCACTGTCGCCACCATCTCATTCATCGCGGTCGCCACCTGCTCAGTCTCTTGCTGTTGGCGTTGAATGTTATTACCTGTCTGTTCAGTAACCTGAGAAAGCTGCTCTGCCGCGGAGTTAAGATGCTGAGACACCTGGTTTGCTTCGACAACCGTATCATGTACCTTGGTCACAAAGTGGTTGAACTGGCGGGCCAACTCACCAACTTCATCTTTGGCGCTGTCATCCAATCTCAATGTCAGGTCGCCGTCACCGTGAGCAATTTCAGCCATAGCCTTCGCAGCACGGTTAATAGGATTGGTGATCCCAAGTGCTATCAGGTATGCCGCAACCAAACCCAGAACCAAAGCAACCACAGCGCCCAGAAGGGCCTGGTAAACCAATCCCTGTTCTGCAGCGACGTTATGGCTGCGATCCATCGCGATTTCGATAACCGCTATCGGGTCTCCGGAATAGTCAGGAATAACATGAAGGTAAGTGGCAAGCGGCGTTCCTTTATACTCTGTCACTCCCTGTTCGTATTCAGAGCGACCATCAAATACCGCCTGAATATCCGCTTGTTCGCTGAGCATAACACCGTCAGTGGTTGAAGCAAACGTGTTTACATTGCCGCCATCAAAGGTATACAGGTTTACATCAACACCAAATGACTGTTTGAATTGGTCGAAGAAAGTCTGGTCAAAAGACATCCCAAACTCGACCGAGCCAATATGCTGGCTCTGATGATAGACAGGCACAATACCTCGGATACCAATCCCAGCGACACCTTTCTCAAGCCCCATAATAGTCCGTCTGGACTGGTTGGTTTCGACAACGGTTTTACGGAAAGAGGAAAGGTCGTCACCAAACTTAGCAGGTTTGTGGGCGCGGAAAAATGAAGTTGCAGGCTGGGTATGAAACTGGAACTGCCTCACCCCGTATTCTTTTTTAAGTGTCTTAAACATGGGTACAGTGCGCTTCGCCAGCGAGTCTCTATCCCGGTCAGCAAAATCTTGCTGTATCTCTGGCGTCAGTGAGATTACTTTTGCTAAACTGGTTGCCAGATTACCGTTATTCTCGACCCGGGCCAGCGCGATATCATAAAAGCCCCTCAACTCACGCATTTCGGCTACCTTCACCGCTTCTTTGGACTTGGACAGTGACAAGGTGATGGTCAGCGCCGAGACCAAAATCACCAGCAAGCTTATCGCGGTCATTACCCGCGTCTGAATTTTAAACTGGTCAAACATACCGTTTTCCTTACTTATTTTACTTCTCTACTATCTGGAAAGCTTAGCTATTTATGAGTCTATCAGTTCTCATCCCGATTGTTCTATCTCAGCTTTTAGAAAGAAATGCTTTATTGTACGATAAAGGTCACAAAAAAAGCTAAATTGAGCATCTACAAGACATTTCCCCTTAGTTTTCTGCACTAACCCGGTTTGCCACTAGCAAGTTTAATGGAGGCTGTCATTACTGAGGGAGCATGCCGGGATAAGTACCAACCGATTCTGTCATGCCTTGGCCTTGTTGCTTAAATCGATAGAACTAAATCAAGAAGCTACGATCTG
>JABXIW010000043.1 GCA_013372875.1 Gammaproteobacteria bacterium
ATGCCGATGGCCAGCATGATCTTTCAAAAATCCCTGAATTAATCTCACTTTCGGAGCAACATCCAACTGCGCTGATCAGTGGCCATCCTGTATACGATGATTCTGTTCCTATGGGGCGTTTTATAGCTCGTTATATTACTCACTTTTGGGTTTGGATTGAGACTTTATCCTTTAAAATCAAAGATTCCATGTGCGGCTTTCGGGTTTATCCAGTTAGTGCTTGTTGCCGATTAATGGATACTACTTATATCGGTCGCTTTATGGATTTTGATACCGAAATTATGGTCAAACTCTATTGGGCTGACACCCCAGTTATCATGACGCCGACTGATGTTGTTTACCCTGAAGAAAACACATCTAACTTCCGTGTCTGGAAGGATAATTGGTTGATTACAAAAATGCACACACGTCTTGTTTTTGGAATGCTCATACGTGCTCCACTGTTGATATGGCGCAAGTTTAAACGGAGCTAAACTTGAAACAAAACGACTCAAGTCATTGGACCCAGCAAAAAGAACGAGGAACCCTGTTAGGAATAAAATTTCTGTTTTTTATTCGTCGTTATTTTGGGAAGTGGCCATTAAAAATCTTTTTATATCCTGTGATCACTTATTTTTACCTTACGGGTAAAAGTGCTAGGCGATCTTCAAAAAACTACTTAGCAAGACTAAAAGCTAATAAACCTAGCGTTAATACCCAGTCGTCGTTTAAACACTTTTTGCAATTCGCTGATGCGATATTAGATAAGTTATTGTCTTGGGACAGCAGACATAAATCCCCCCTTGAAGTTGTAGAACCAGAAATTTGGCGTGAAATAAGAGCTTTACCCACGGGCGCCATTTTTATGGGGGCACATTTAGGTAATTTAGATGCTTGTCGAAATCAGTCTGATGCTATTATGGGTGGTAAATTAAATGCTTTAATGTTTACCGAGCACGCATCTAAGTTTATTGGCTTGATAAAAGAGCTTTCGCCTGAATTTGAACAGCAGATCATTCAGGTTTCCGAAGTAGGGCCAGATACCGCAATTCAGTTGCAGCAAAAATTGACCGAAAAGCAGCATCTGTTTATTTTGGCTGATCGAATCCCTCAAGCTGACACTAGTAAAACCGTAGTAACTGATTTTTTAGGTCACGAAGCAGAATTTGGCATAGGGCCTTTTGTCTTGGCGTCAATCCTCAAAGTTCCTGTTTATTTTATATCCGCTTTGAAATCTGGTGATAGTTACCAACTTGCTGTGGAACCTTTAGGCATTCATCTTGCGGTTTCTCGCAAAACGAGAAAGCAAGCCATCGAACAAAGCGTTATGGCTTATGCTAAGTGGCTGGAAAAACAATGTGAGAAAGCGCCAATGCAATGGTATAATTTTTACCCTTTTTGGCGTGACGAATCCCAATAATTGACAATGCCTATTATAAATCTTGATCAAAATAGCTATATCAGCATCGAAGATGTTTGTCAGGTTGCCTCTGGCAGCGCGTCGGTTAGTTTATCTGAAGATCAAAACTATATTCAGTTAATCAAAGCTGGAGCTCAGTTTATTGAAAAACTACTTAAAGAAGATGGTGTAGTTTATGGTGTCACAACTGGCTATGGTGATTCTTGTACGGTTGAAATATTACCTGAATTGATAGAAGAGCTACCACTGCATCTAACTCGTTATCATGGTTGTGGTTTAGGTAAATATTTGGATAAACCGCAAGTTTTGGCGGTGATGTTTGCACGTTTGATTTCATTGTCGAAAGGATATTCTGGAGTTAGCCTAGAGCTGGTTCAGTTATTGTCAGCAATGATAAATCGACAAATTTTGCCGCAAATCCCAGAGGAAGGCTCAGTGGGTGCTAGCGGTGATTTAACCCCTCTATCTTATATTGCGGGAGCTTTAGTTGGAGAGCGCCAAGTAAAGTGGCAAGAGCAACAGGTTTTAGCCAAAGAAGCATTTGCAGCAACAGGATTAACGCCAATTAAGCTCAAGCCCAAAGAAGGTTTGGCGGTTATGAATGGCACTGCCGTTATGACGGGGCTAGCCTGTTTGGCTTACCAAAAGGCAGAATACCTTGCGAAGTTGGCGACTCGTTTAACCGCTATGGCGAGTTTAGCGATTAAAGGTAATGCCAATCATTTTGACGAGTATTTATTTAATGTAAAGCCGCATCAAGGACAACAAAAAGTAGCTGCGCGTATCCGTCATGATTTAAATTACGAAAGACACCCATCTCGCAATTCAGAGCGTCTGCAAGATCGCTATTCGATCCGTTGTGCACCGCATGTCATAGGGGTGTTAGAAGATGCTTTGCCACTTTTTAGAACATTCATCGAAAATGAGCTAAACAGCTCTAACGATAACCCGATTATTGATAGTGAGCATCAAAAAGTGCTACATGGTGGGCACTTTTATGGTGGCCATATTGCTTTTGCTATGGATTCGATGAAAAACACTGTTGCCAATTTGGCGGATCTACTTGATAGGCAATTAGCGCTGTTAGTTGATACACGCTATAACAATGGTTTACCGTCGAATTTATCAGGAGCCGAGACTCATAGAAGCTCTATCAATCACGGTTTTAAAGCGGTACAAATCTCGGTTTCAGCTTGGACTGCGGAAGCGCTAAAGTTGACCATGCCTGCCAGTGTTTTCTCGCGTTCTACAGAGTGTCATAACCAAGACAAGGTTAGCATGGGTACCATTAGCACTAGGGATTGTTTGCGAGTAATTGAGTTAACACAGCAAGTATTCGCCGCGCATTTATTAGCTTTATATCAGGCACTGAAGATTCGGTTAGAGAAGCAGGAATTGGCTACAGAAACCTGGTCTGCCGAAGTGTTAGAGTTTTACCAAGCCATTGAACAAGAGTTTGACTGGCTTACTGAAGATAGAATTTTAGAGCAAGATTTAAGAAAGTTTGTTGCTTTGATTGATAGCCAGGCGTGGGAGCTTTATGAGGAGTAAGGCCATTGTATCTGCGCAAATTAATCGGCGTATCGAATTTTATGATTTGGATCCGATGCAGATTGTTTGGCACGGCCACTATGTCAAATATTTCGAGGAAGCGCGTTGCGCATTGCTCGATAAAATTGAATACAACTATGATCAGATGGATGCAAGTGGCTTTTATTGGCCGATTGTGGATATGCGGGTCAAATACGTAAGTTCAGCTAAATTTAAGCAAGAGATCTGTATCATTGCTAATTTAGTGGAATATGAGAATCGCTTGAAAATGGAATATCGTGTCACAGGTGCATCCAGCCAGCAGGTATTAACAAAGGGCTATACTATTCAGGCTGCTGTGGACAAAGAATCTGGCGAGTTGCAGTTTGTCTCGCCCCCGATTTTGTCTAAAAAGTTGGCTAACTATTTATGAAATGTTTAATCTTTTTCGGCTTGCTATCTATAAACTGCTGTTTTTCGGCAGCGGCAACTGATGCCGCTAATGTTGAAATTAGGGCTTTTGAGCAGGTTCAATTGCAAAGTTTTAATGGCCTGTTTGAGCAAGTAAGGCAGTTAAAGTTGATTAAAAAGCCATTACGATCAAAGGGTGTGTTTGAAGTCACGGACGCAGCTTTAGTTTGGCACACTAAAACGCCGTTTGAAGTTGAATATGTTATTAATCAGGAAGTCATAAAAGAAACGGTGGACGGTGAAACCAAAATACAGCAGTTATCTGAAAACCAACATATGCAGGCTTTTGCCAAAGTGTTTGCGGCTTTAATCAAGCTAGATAAAGAAGTAATACTGCAGAATTTTAGCATCGAAGAGTCATTGCATAATGATAAGTGGCAGTTAACATTGACACCTATTAGCAGCCCCATCGACAAGGTTTTTTCTAAGATTGAAATTTCTGGTAATAGCCAAATAGAAAAAATTAAGACGGCCAGTCATGCTGGAGACATCAATTCCATTCATTTGAGTTATGAGCGCTGATTTTTTTTCTAGAAAAAGCGTACTAATAACCTGGCTACTGATGTGTATTGCATTGGCAGCTGTTTTTTATAACCAATTTGTTAAGCAAACTAATATCAATTCTGATATTTCCTCGATCTTGCCTGCAGAAAGTCAAGAAGCCGCGCAATTAGGAAAGTTATTTAATCAAACGACGGCTAACCAATTAATTTGGATGCTAAAAGCCCAAGATGAACAATCATTAATTGATGCGGCTGACGAGATAAGTAAGGATTTAACTTCATCCAAACTACTGGCTATGGTGATCAATGACTCTAATGGTTTATCATTATTGTTTGAACGGTTAAGTCAGAATCAGGGTATCTATTTATCCCAGCAAGATAAGACCTTTTTACAGAACAAAGACTTTCAAGGTATTACGCAAAGTAAAATTGAAAAGCTTTATTCGCCATTATCTGCAGTAAACTCTGAAATTTTAGTGCAAGATCCTCTGTTGCTCACTACTAGTTTTTTAGAGCAGTCGTTTAAAAATAATACGGCTAAAGTGATTGGTAATTATATCGGTTATCAAGATGGCGATGACATTATTTTGATGCTTAACTTGCAGCTTAAAGGTTCGCCATTTGATATAGAACTGCAAAAAGAGTACTTGAGTTATCTCGATACTGTTGAGGCTCGGTTATCACCAAAAAATATTGAGTTAATGCAGCTAGGTTTAGTCGGTTTTGCTGCGTACGAGACACAGCAAGGTTTAACCGAAGCAAAGGTTATTGGCTTGGGCTCGATTTTAGTGATATTAGTTTTAATCAGTTTAATTTTCCGAAGCCCCATACCATTATTGTTGATGAGCTTAGTTATTGCTACTGGAGTTATTTGTGCTTTATCGGTAGCTAGTTTGCTATTCGGGCCGTTACATGTTTTGAGTATATTGGTCGGTACTAGTTTAATTGGTATCGCTGTCGACTATGTTTTTCATTACTTCGCTAAAAATGCTTTTCATCCAAACAAGGTGGCCTCAGCAAAGATTATCAAACCTGTCACTTTGGGGCTAATCACGAGTATTTTGGGTTACAGTGCTTTGTTTTTATCGGCATTGGAAGTCTTGCAACAAATCGCCTTTATATCCTCTGTAGGTTTAGTTGCAGCTTATTTCTCAACCTTGGTTATTTTGCCTGCAATAAAATTCGATCTTTCCAAAAAGTCGAACCTATCCTTTAGCATTTTTGACCGATTGAACCAGCTTTCCAATACTGGCAACTACAAGACGCTATGTTTGATGGTATGCTCCGCAATACTCGTATTGGCGGTTTTTTTACTGCCAAAGATAACTTTTAATGATCAAGTAGAGTTATTGCACGCCAGCCCCAAGCATCTGATTGAGCAGCAAGAGGTCATTGAGTCTTTGGTGGAAGAGGCTGCTCCTAGTGAAAATATGGTCGTATCAGCTAATGACCTTGAACAGCTGTTAGTAAAACTTGAAAAACTGGATACCTTATTGCAACAAGAAGTGGCCAATAAGAACCTTGATTCTTATATTGGATTACAGCAGTTTTTGCATTCAAATGAGTACCAAAACCAATCGATTTCATTAGTTAAAGATTGGCTTAATTCCGAATATATCCACGATTATCTGGAAATATTAGATCTTAATGTTATAGAGCTTAAAGCATCATTAGCAAATGATTACTTAAATCAAGCGGACTTTAAGAAAACGCCTTACGCGCCGCTAATTGAAAAGTTATTATTAAAGGATGAGCAAGGTGATTTTTACGGGTTAGTGAAATTAATTGGGGTCAAAGATTTAAGTGCAATTAGTCTTTTCGTTAAAAATGAACCAGCTATTTCTTTAATAAATCCGAAAGCACAATTCAGTGACTTCTTAGCCCAGGTTAGAGTAGATAGCATTTACTTCGTAGCAGCGGCTTACTTGGTTATTTTATTGCTATTGATAGTAGTGAATGGTTTTAAGGCTGCCTTGAAGCAGTTTATACCGCCTTTATCCGCGGCTTTATTAGGTTTGTTTGCAGCTATGGCTCTCGGGCAAATGATTAATATTTTCCATATTGTGGCTTTAACACTGGTTCTAGGGATTGGGATCGACTACACAATTTTTTATGCCAACGCTCAGCAGCACCAAAAGCCGGATATGGTTTTGGCTATCAGCTGCTCCATGATTTCAACCGTGTTAGCTTTTGGCTTGATGGCATTAAGTCAAACTCCAGCGGTTTCAGGTTTTGGTACCGTGGTATTAGTTGGGATTTTCAGTGCTTATTTGTTGGCACCCCTAGCCAAGGAGTCAAAAGCATGAAGCTGATGAAAGTTGCTATATTTGTGCTTTTTACATTATTAACTGGCTGTCAATCTTTGCCGCAGACCAATCCTGAACATGAAGTTTTTCTCGCAAAAGATATCAGTTACCAACTACAGACTGTAGCTTCATCAGGATTAACAGAAAACCTAACACAAAAAGTGAAGTATATTGGCCCTGATGGAAAGAGCCTTGATTACCTTATTCAAATCAGTATTGAGCAGCAGCACGACTATCTTAGCTTAGTTGCAACCAACTTAATGGGCGTTCCCTTGATTAGTTTTGAAGTTGAGGGCGTGCGGGTTGCTAATGCAAGCAAAATCGCGGCAGAGCTGCCAGAACCGCAACGTATTTTAGCGGACTTGCAATTTATGTATTGGCCTTTAGAATCTTTTGCATCTTTACGAGATTATGATGTTACCGAGTTCTGTGAGACGAGTTGTCAGCGACAAATACTCTACAAAAAAAGACCTATTATGTTGCTGAGCTATAAACAGAATAAGCTCGTAGACGAGTTGCATTTTAAAAATTTGATTCATGGCTATCAAATGCAGATAAAGAATTTATGAGCAAAAAGATTTACTTAAATAGCTTAGGTCTTATCAATGCTTTAGGTATGGATAAAGCATCTATTTGGGCTAATTTATTGCTGGCAGGGAAGCGATTTTTAAGTCTTGATGAGAAGCTAATTCCTAACAAAAAGGCCTTTGTTGGCAAGGTTTCTCAATCCTTAGCTGAAATTCCTGAGAGCTTGCAGCAGTTCGAAAATCGCAATAATCAATTATTATTAGCTGCTTTCAAGCAGGTTGAAGCCGACTATAAAAAATTAGCAGCAGATCTTAATTCTAGTCGTATTGCCATTATTCTGGGTACTAGCACTGGTGCCATGGATGACGCAGAGCTGCAGTTATCGCAGCACTTAAAAGGATCTGGTTTTGATGAAAGCTATCATTTCCTTAATCAAGAAATTGGTGGTGGGGATGAGTTTCTGGCTAGCTACTTGGGTTTGCAAGATTCAATTCATTACACGGTTTCTACGGCTTGTTCTTCCAGTGCTAAAGCATTAGTTGCTGCCAAGTATTTGATTGAAAATGATATGGCGGATTTGGTTATCGCAGGCGGTGCCGATAGCTTGTGCAAGCTGACACTAAATGGTTTTAATGCCCTTGAGTCGCTCAGTAAGAGCATCTGCAAGCCGTTTTCGGATAATCGCGATGGTATTAATATAGGGGAGGGAGCTGCTTTGTTTTTAGTTTCTAAGCAACCAGCAGGAGTCTCGCTTTTAGGAGCTGGTGAAACTTCTGACGCCCATCATATGTCGGCGCCTGATCCGCAAGCTACAGGCGCTATTAATGCTATGCAGCAAGCGCTAACTCAAGCAAATTTATCAGCTGAACAAATTGATTATCTTAATTTGCATGGAACCGCCACAATAAAAAATGATGAGATGGAAGCAAAAGCGGTAGTTAATGTTTTCGCTGACTCAAGACCATTTGTCAGCTCCACCAAGCACTTAACTGGGCATATGCTAGGCGCTGCTGGCGCTTCAGAGATAGGTTTTTGTTGGTTGGCGTTGCAAAATGAAAGTGAAGGGCGACTACCTTTAAACCAGCCCGATACAGGGACAGAGTTTTCCGCTTTGAATTTTGTCACTCAAGCACCAACAAAAAATGTTAAAATTAGCCACTGTATGAGCAATTCATTTGCTTTTGGCGGCAATAATATTTCCGTGATTTTATCCAAAGAAACTAATTAAAATGCAGCAGTATATCGGTCAGAGCATAGAGCCTTATTCGCCATTATCGAGAAGTATGTGTTTGCTTGATAATATCGAAGCGATAGACGGTAGTAGCTTTTGTGCCTCAGTTATTTTGAATGAAAGCTCCAGCTTTGCAGAAAGCACTGGAGTGCCTGGTTGGTTGGGTATTGAATATATGGCGCAGACGATTGCCGCCTTTGCTGGTGTTAAAGCTGATGCTAAGCAAGAACCTGTAAAAATAGGTTTTCTGCTTGGCTCCAGAAAGTATCAATCGGATATTTCGGAATTCCCTTTTAATAAAAAGATTTATGTTCAGGTTAAAGAGTTGATGCAAGATGAATCAGGCTTAGGCGTATTTGAGTGCCAGATTAGCATCGATGATGAAGTTGTGGCTCAAGCACGATTAAATGTTTTCCAGCCTGAAGATCCAGTAAAGTTTATCAATGAGCAAGAAAATGAGTAGAAGAGTTTTAGTCACAGGTTCCAGTAAAGGTATTGGTCAAGCCATTG
>JABXIW010000470.1 GCA_013372875.1 Gammaproteobacteria bacterium
ATCGTTGTTCCTCGTATCCACAACGAACCGCAAGCCTACATTCTTCAAAACAAAGATAACCGCATCGTATTTATGATTCCTTATCTAGATAAGTTCTCAATCATCGGTACGACAGATGTGGAATACAAAGGTGACCCACGTGAAGTGGCGATCTCGGATGACGAAGTTGATTACCTCATCGACATCGTGAACCAACACTTTGTCCACCAGCTTACTCGTGAAGACGTGGTTTGGACTTACAGTGGTGTACGCCCTCTGTGTGATGATGAGTCTGACTCACCGCAAGCGATCACACGAGACTACACGCTAGAGCTCGATGCAGAGTACGACCAAGCACCATTGTTGTCAGTATTCGGTGGCAAGCTAACGACTTACCGTAAACTCGGTGAAGCGGCGATGAAGAAACTGGAGCCGTACCTACCTCAAATGGGTGGTAACTGGACAGCAAATCAAACGCTACCAGGTGGTAACTTTAGCTGCACCCGTGAACAGTTAGCGAAACAAATTCACGCGAAATACTCATGGGCACCGCAAGCGCTGATTCTGCGCTATGTGACTCAGTTTGGTACGCAGACGTGGGATTTGATGGAAGGCGCATCCAGTGAAGCCGATCTTGGCCAAGCGTTCTCAGAGCAAGCAGGCGGCGTGTACCAACGCGAGATCGATTACTTGATGAATAATGAAATGGCGCTAACCGACGAAGACATTTTATGGCGTCGTACTAAACTTGGTCTTTACATGAACGACGAAGAAAAACAGGCACTTGCCGACTACCTGAAAGAAAAGTTGCAACAAAAAGTGGTCAACCTTTCTCAGGTTAGCTAAAAAGCTCCTCCCTCCTCACCTATGACAAAGCCTGCCTCGTTGCAGGCTTTTTGTTTCCCCTTGTTACTGTGCGGTTCTTATTGCTTCACTTGCTTACCAATAAGAACAATTATTCATAGACATTTGGCGTAAAATGCAATCATACTCATTTGAATAATTATCCCCCATGACTTCAATGTGAAGGAGTGAGAACGTTGCGGCGTGTAGTGCGCTAAGTCATTCTCGCTAAGTTAAGCATCTGGAGATTATTGGGGTATAGGCTCATACAAGGAAAAGAAAATGGGTTTTATGATTGAACATTGGGATTTCTCAACCCCAATGGCGACTCAAGAAACAACAGCGGCGGAACACATTCAACCGAATCATTGGTACCACTGTGAACGGCTTCATCCCGATATCCGTGGCTGGCTAGAGGACAATCACGTACCACGTGCGACGGTCGATCATCTGTTAGCCGACGAGAGCCGACCATCTTTCCATCCTTTGGATGACGATAACTTCATGCTGATCTTACGAGGCATCAACATGAACGAGAATGCGTCGCCAGAAGACATGCTCAGTATCCGTATTCTCTATTTTCAGGGCGCACTGATCTCGACTCGTAAGATCCCATCACGTGCAATCATGGAAATTCGCCAAGCATTAGCAGAGCACAAAGGGCCGAAAAGCCTGGCGAGCTTACTGAATCAAATCATCGAAGGGTTGAACGGCAAAATCGACTTATATCTCGACACCATCGAAGAAACGTTAAACGAGTTTGACGTCAATGATGAGTCAACGTACAACCACATTGCGGCACAAAAGGCGCTTATTTCCATCAAACGTTTTATTCGCCCTCAGCAATATGCGATTCGTGATTTGATCGAGTCAGAGTCAGAATTGGTAACATCAAGACCTCACCAATATCGCTTCGCGCATAACAACATTACTCGCATCAACGAAACGATTGAATTTTACCTTGGCGAAGTGGCGCTTTTCCAAGACGAAATCAAACACAACCGAGACGAGAAGACCAATAAAAACAGTTACCTGTTTACTTTAGTTGCCACCATTTTCTTACCAACCAGCTTCCTAACAGGACTACTTGGTATCAATATTGGTGGCATGCCGGGCGTAGAATCCTCCATGGCGTTCACTTGGTTCTGCATCGCTTTGATTGTGATCTTTGGCCTAGAGTGGTTGCTGTTCAAACGCTTAGGGTTCACGAACAAAACGGATGATGAATAAGCGATAAAACCGTAAAGCGCAGAAACCAAAAGAGGAGCGACACGCTCCTCTTTTTTATCACTCAAGTCTAAACGCTTTATCCCGGATGACCATCCACACGAGAGGTCACGAGCATCATACCAAAGCGCCACACAAACAGCCCAAACGCGACAATCCACAATCCGCCACTGATATCAATCCACAGCATCATGTTCGCTGGGTCAAAGATCACGGCGAAACTGCGAACCAAAGCAGCCGCGGTAATCGCCGCAAACGCAAGGCTCATGTTTGGCCCTTTGTAGATCATGCGACCAGTGTGCCCCATCGTCACGCGCGCGATCATCGCCAAAATCAAACCGCCTAACGCACCTATCGCAAACAGGTGAATGAGGTTATGGCTAGCAAATGCATCTCCCCAAGCGCCTCGCAAAATTAAGCTTAGTGGCAAACACAAATACGCAGCATGCAGCGACCACACTAAAGGCTCGCTCAGGGTTAACCAAGGTTTCCAGCGAACAAAACGCACCAACTGAGCAACTCCTGCAAACAGCATCAACGGATTGCCTAATTCTGCAAACGTCACGGGGAAAAAGCTCAGCACAAATAGCATTACCAACGGCAAGTTCGCGAACCAATCTAACCACGGCAGTGGTTGTGCTTTTTCGAAATTAAATCGACGCGCAGCAAAGAATGGAATCACACGTCCGCCCATCACTGACAATAACAACGTAAACCACCACAACATCGCCTGCCACACAGCAGAAGAAGTAAACGGCGGCATGCCTTTTATCGTCGCGTAACTTGCAAAGTTCGCAAAGATGGCCAAAAGAAACAGCGGTACAAAAAACAAATTACGCCAGCCTTTGGCTCGATAAACACGAATGCCTACCTCATAGGCAACAAACAGTAAAAATACCGCTTCAATGCTGCTGGTTA
>JABXIW010000310.1 GCA_013372875.1 Gammaproteobacteria bacterium
GCGGAGTTAGTGTGTGAATCTGCAGATTTGATCTATCACTTGTTGGTGCTTTTACAAGACCAAGGTTTATCAATGAACGATGTGGTGAATAAGCTTAAAGAGCGTCACAAGTAGTTCAAATCAAAGAAATAAAACAAAGGCTTCCATTTGGAAGCCTTTGTTTTTTCTTGATAGTGCGATTTTATCCGCAGCACTTTTTAAATTTCTTACCGCTGCCACAAATACATGGATCGTTACGGCCTACTTTTAAGCTGCTGATGGATTGATTAAGTCGCGGATCTTGCTCGGATTCTTCTTCAGGGAAGGTGCCATCAATGTAATACCACAGCCCATCTTCTTTCACGAAGCGTGAACGCTCGCTCAGGCAGTAGCGTTGGCCGTCTTCATTGAAATAGGCGTTGAACTCAACAAAGCCTTCATTTTCATGGCTGCCAGCTTCTGCTTTGACGACTTCCAGTTTGCACCAATCGCTGTCGATCGATTGTGCGATACCTTCACGTTGTTCTTCTGCGTTACAACTTGGGTGATATGTTTTCACAACGTAGTCAACGAGGCCTAGCACATGAGCGCTATAGCGAGAGCGCATTAACTGTTCTGGTGTTTTGACGTCAGCGTGATTGTTGTGCGCAATTTCGCAACACTGTTGGTAGGTACGGTTAGCGCCGCAAGGACAAGAAGAAGCCATAAGATGAAATCTCGTTAGGTAAAGCGATGAAACAAATAATCCCAATAGAGTGGGAGAGAAGCATTATAGCGAGTTAAGGTGTTTGAGAAAGCAGTTCTTGAGCCCACTCTGTCGATTCATTGAATGCATCAGCTAGCTGAGTTTCCGTTAACTTCAATACAGAGCAGTATCTTTCAGCCAGTTCCCAATCTGCTTGTTCGTAAGCAATACACATAGAAAGGAGATACCCAAGCACACCTTTTCGGCTTGTCAGGGCGAGCTTAATGTCTTCATCGACGGGAATGTCTTCAATCACATCCGACAGAGGTTGATCGAGAAGCGAGCCTAGTAATGAGAACATACCAGTCAGAAAGGCTTGTCCAGGATCGTACTTGGTTTTCATTTGGCTAAGTAAAATTTCACACATACGAGCGCGTTGAATAGCTAGCGAGTAGAGTGAATCGGGCTTGTCCTCTTGCACAGAAGCGATTGCAACCAGTGAAATAAAGCGTCGTAAACGTTCTTCGCCCAGATAAATCAGCGCCTGTCTAAACGATTTGATTTTGGTTGTGAGCGTGTAACCCGAGTTGACGTAAGTGAGCAACTTATAGGAAAGCGTCACATCAATAGAGAACAGACGCTCCACTTCATTGAAGTCGATGGGCTTGTCAGCAATCTCTTTACACAACTGGATGACGGTTAAAAACGCCGGGTTGAGGCGCTTCTTTTGGATCATTTCTGGTTTACTAAAGAAGTAACCTTGGAAGTAGTTAAAACCAGCGTCAAGCGCTTGTTCAAACTCTTCATAGGTTTCGACTTTTTCAGCCAAAAAATGGATATTAAACTGGCTCAATGCTTGGATGAAAATTGCCGCTTTTTCAATTGGTACTAAACGAATATCAAATTTGATCATCGATACGTACGGAAGAAAGCGTTTCCAAGCCTTAGTTGGTACAAAGTCGTCCAGTGCAATTCGGTAGCCGCATTCGTGCAGATGTTTTATTGCATCGAGAAGCTCTTGCGTAGGCTCACAATCTTCGAGTACTTCAATAACCAGAGAATCTTTCGGAAACAGTGTCGGAACAAGGTTGACCAAGCTTTGGTGGGGAAAGTTAACAAAACCGAGTTTGTTACCTAACGTGTTGTAATGCGTCGACAAAAAATGATCAGATAGCAGTCGACTAGTAGCAAGCTCAGGTTCTACTTCAGGGAAGGTATTTTTGGGGCCGTCTCGAAAGAGAAGTTCGTAACCTATGGTTCGCTTTTCTCTGTCTAGAATCGGTTGGCGAGCTACGTAAGAATACTTCAATTAGGTACTTCGTTCTGTTTAACTTAGTAATATGATAATAGCGATTTTTTACAAAATATCTACGCTTTGAATGCGAATCTTCTACATGTTCGACATGCTTAGCGTAAATTATGTGTTGAAAGGCCGGTTTTGCAGTTCAAAACCATCAGAATTCACTTGTAAAACTGAGCCTTGCGTATACCAGTCCCCTAAGACGATGCGCGTGTTTTTAGCACCATTTGCGTCAAAAAAATGTGTATTTGGGCGATGAGTGTGGCCATGAATCATCAAGTTGACGCAATTCTGAGACATCACTTTTTCAACTTCGCTTTGATTCACGTCCATGATATCTAAAGACTTCATCTGTTTATCGTCGCGAATGTCTGATTGAACTTTAGAGACAATTTTTTTCTTTAAACACCATGGGATGCGTTTAAAGATCCATTGTAACCAAGGTTGATGCACAGTTTTACGAAATTTCTGATATTTCACGTCATCAATACACAGGGTATCGCCGTGTAAAATCACCGCTTTTGTGCCATATAAGTCGATGGTGCAAACGTCATCAAGCAAAGTGATGCCCGTCTCTTTACAAAAGCGTTCGCCCAACAAGAAGTCACGATTGCCTTGAATAAAGAAAACCGGGACACCTTGGTCGGTGAGCGTTTTGAACTCGGTACGAATTTGGTTAGCAAACGGTGTTTTGTCATCATCACCAACCCAAAACTCGAAAAGATCGCCTAATACATAAAGAGCTTCGGCATTTTTGGCTTCCGTACGCATAAATGTAACAAAACATTCTGTGATGTCAGGGCGTGACGGCGTAAGGTGCAAGTCTGATATAAATAATGTCGTCATAGAAATAAGGGGAGGCGAAGCCTCCCCAATTACTTATCTCTTGGGAATAATTCGCAAGAATTACTCTGCGATTGTAGTACCAGTGATTACCACGTCTTCTAGTGGTACGTCTTGGTGCATACCGTAAGAACCAGTGCTAACGCCCTTGATCTTGTTTACAACGTCCATACCTTCTACAACTTCACCGAATACACAGTA
>JABXIW010000191.1 GCA_013372875.1 Gammaproteobacteria bacterium
AAAAGGGAATTCGGAAAGGATATCACAAAATAAGAAAAGGCATTGGATTAATTATTAAAAAGACTATATTAGCACTAGCTGTAGTTGCGTCTGCAACTTCAGTTAACGCAGCGGAAGTATTCAAATCTGAAGAAGGTTCTGTAGATTTCTACGGTCAACTACGTCCAACTCTTCTATTCCTAGACAGCACAGACCACACTGCAGAGCTAAACACTAGCTCTTCACGTATGGGTGTAAACGGTGTTTACGTTGTAAACGATAGCCTTAAAGTTCTAGGTGAAGTTGAAATCGGTGTTGCACTTGGTGACAACTACGGTGCAGGCGCAGATTCAAGCGAGCGTACAGATGACACTGTATTCGTTCGTCGTCACATCTTCGGTTTCGACATGGGCGATATGGGTACACTTCGTTTCGGTAAAGAAGGTACTTTCGCGGATGACGTTTACGGTGCTGATTACTCTTACTTCTTTGGTGGCTCTGCTCTTCTTTACGGACACGAGTGGAACAACGACTCTCAAATCAAATACTCTTTCGAAAACGATGCATTCTGGCTAAAAGCTGGTTACGCGCTAGGTGAGAAAGACAAGAACGAAGAAGTTCGTGAAGTATTCGTAGGTAAGTCTTTCGGTGAACTATCTGTTCACGCTGGTGTACTTTCTTCTGTAAATAAGATTGCAGTTAAGAATGTTGCGCACAACACTGAAAACCTATCTTTTGAAGTAACTGGTGAATACGCACTTGGTGAGCACACTCTAGGCGCGACTTACTACTACAACGAAAACGAAGATAAAAACGCTAACTCAACTGTTGATTCTCACGGTATCTCTCTAGCGGGTATGTTCGCTGTAGCACCTAAGACAACTCTATACTCTGGTTACGAACTAGTAATGTCTTCTTCTGATGTTGCTGGCACTGTTGACGCAGACGACTCTCGTTTCTACGCTGGTGTTGAATACAAGTTCTCTAAATGGGCTCGCGTATTCGCTGAAGGTGCATACGTATTTGAAGAAACTAAGCTAGACAACTCTAAAGTTGACAGCAAAACTGACTTCGGTGTTGGTGCACGTTTCTACTGGTAATCAAAACCCAGTCTGATATTGTAAGACCCAGCTTTATGCTGGGTCTTTTACTATGAAGATAAGGATGAGAAATTCTATGCAGTTATCATTTAAAGTGGCGATGGCTCTGTCTATTTTTGCCAGCTCAAACCTATATGCTGCAACAACTCTGGTGGTTCCTGAAGATGTTAAACTTCTGGCTGTCAACATGGAAAAACCTAAGTTGGAAGGTGGGATCTTTTCTGATGAAAAGACAATAGAAATACCTGATGGGACGAATCAGATTGTCTTCAAATATCAACCTGAATTTGAAATTGGCGACGATATTAAAAGTGTATATAGCGATGTGATTATTGCTAAGTTTGATGTTAATAATGAAAAGCTTAAGTTCCAGCTTCCTCAATTTAATACGTATCGCCAAGCTCAAACGAGCATTTCTCCATTAGAGTGGCAACTGTTGGACTCTAAAGGCCAGACAATCGATTTAGTAGAAGATACTCTCGAATCGGAGGGTGTTCAAATAGGTCGAAACTATCCACAAGAAGCCCGCAGTTATAATATTGCTGGTGGTGTCGCTAGTGTTGCAGTTACTTATGTTACTGTGAATCAGCATCAACAAGTTGTAACGGGTATTGAGCCTGCTTCAAAAACCGTAGAAAGCACTCAAGGTTCTGGGCAACAAGATACGCAAATGGTCGACTTGCTAAAAACTATGTATCTAAAAGCTTCTCCGACCGATCAAGAAGCATTCAAGCTCTGGATCTCACAGCAATAATTCATCAACAATAATTGTTATTAGTGACGATAAAAATATAAAAAGCAGGCAATGGCCTGCTTTTATGTTTTTTGATGTTGACTACTTTAAGGAATGTGCTGTTTTAAGATGGCTAGAGCTGAATCTCTTTCCATTGGCCAGGCTGCAAGTCTCCAAGGGTAATGTCGCCCATTGAATAGCGTACTAAGCGTAAAGTTGGGAAGCCGATATGAGCGGTCATGCGTCTTACTTGGCGGTTTCTACCTTCAACGATAGTGATTGCTAGCCATGTCGTTGGAATATTTGCACGAAAACGAACTGGTGGGTTTCTCTCCCAAATCGTCGGAGCATCAATGACTTCTACTTTTGCGGGTAAGGTCATACCATCTTTTAATTCAACGCCTTTACGCAACTTCTCTAAATCTTGCTCTTGTGGCGCTCCATCCACCTGTACCCAATACGTTTTCGGCGACTTTGATTTCGGCTGAGTCAGCTTCGCTTGTAGGATACCATCATTGGTTAACACCATTAGGCCTTCACTGTCTCTATCTAGTCGACCTGCTGCGTATACGTCTTTTACTGGAATGTAGTCAGCCAATGTTTTACGGCCGTCACCATCGGTAAATTGGCTCAGCGTATCGTAAGGCTTATTGAAAATAATGACTTTTCTATTTTGCAGGTCGACTCGAGGTTTATTGGCTTTGGCTGTGCGAGTAGGGTGGCGTCTTGTGGTTTGATCCTCTACACGGTTTGGTTTACCGGAACGTTTAAAATGGCCTGTTTTAGATTGGCTGGTACGACGCCCTTTTTCATGACCTGTGCGAGATGACATGTTAAC
>JABXIW010000224.1 GCA_013372875.1 Gammaproteobacteria bacterium
GCGGGCAGCGCGAGCTACCGAACACAGTATTTAGATGCGGCTCGCCGTGGTCAGGAATTTGAGATTGATACCGTGTTCAACTGGGATGGCATGTTTGGCGTTCGCCGCGCAACACGCAGTCTCTGGAACCAACGTGCTCGTTACTTTGAAGGAGCGGAATACCGAGCGCATGAAAGCGTTGGTGGTGAATTGGGCGACGAGTTGTGGTCGACACCTTTATTCCAAGCCTTGAAAGCGTCCGTTGCTCGTTATGGAGATGGTTCGGATCGTGTTTTCCGTGACTTTGACTCGATTGTGCTTGAAGGCATGTACGGCGTGGGTCGTGGTGTAAAAATGCATGATTTGGCGGAGTCCACCGTATTTGCCGCGACAATGCTTTTCCCTGAAAAAGAGTACGCACAAATTCTGAAAGACAGCTTCGCACAACATAACTTACTCAAAGTTCCTTTTAACGCCAGATATCAATCTCGTTACATTAAAGCTGGGGAAATGGTCGAGTTGACGCTTTCTCACACTGGCCGATCTGCAAGCGTAAAGGGCAATTGGTCACTGAACAACGACACATCAAAAGCGGTCGATGTGGAACTGGCAAACTCGGCCTCTTTCAGTGCCAACTTACCAACGGGGCTGACGTGTGGTGCACCGTTTGAATCTAAAGTTTCGGTGGATTATCAGTTTGCTGAAGGGCTTAAGGCGCAATCTTGGCAAAACGTGACGGCGCTAGTGAACGGTATTCCTCTACTTTTGAATAAGCCCAAGACTATCGAGGATGCGCTCACCGATGCGAGTATTAACTCGCGCGGTCAAGAAGTGCAAGGGAACAAAATTTTTGTTCAAACACTATCAGACAAAACGCAGAAAATTGATGACTCATTTGCCGTTTATCTCGATATCGAACACGCGAATTTAGCGGATTTACACATCACGTTGACGTCGCCACAAGGCCAGTCTGTAGTGCTGTTTAACCATCAGCCGAGTCAATCGGGTGGGTTTACGGGCTATTTCACGGTTCAGCACGATCCAGAGCTGCAAGCATTGGTTGGAGAGCCTAGTTGGGGAACGTGGCGACTAGAAGTCTCCGATCGGGTGGTCGGCAACTCGGGCGCACTAAAAGCGTGGGGTGTGAGTCACTTTAACCAGTATCAGTGCGGTGCTGATACCACTTCGAAAAGCAACGTCAATGGCTCGGGTGGGAGTGGCTCACCTTGGGCGCTCTTTGGCTTGCTTGTGCTTTCAATGTTGAGAGTGGTTTGCTCTCGTAATAACGATTCATCAAAAAGAAGATAAGACCTATGAAGTTTCAATATTCTCTCATTGCAGTCTCACTGGCCCTTGTTGGCTGTGGTGGCGGTTCTGGTGGTGGTGACGCAACGGCGCCAAGTTACAACGTAGCGGGAACCATTTCTGCGAAAGGTACGTTGTTAGATACACCAGTGTGCATCGATCTCAACCAGAACTTTGTGTGTGATGTGACTGAGCCGAGCACAAAAAGTAATAACGCAGGTGAGTTCTCGATTACCTCGACAAACAAGAACATTTTAACCAGTCCAATTTTGGCTCAGGTTGACCAAGGCGATGAGCTCACACTGAACATGATGACGCCGGGACGAGGTTTGAGCAAAGGCAACGACATTAATGGCGTTACCACATTAATCGCGGCGCTGGTTATTGATGGTAAAACCGTCAGCCAAGCAGAACAAGTTCTAAAAGATTGGCTTGCACATGCTAACGTGAAGCTGCCTGGCACCGTGATGTCGGATCCCAATGCGTCTGAGTTGGAATACATCGAGCAAAACACGGTCGGGTTGCTAAGCAAAATGAAGCCAGAACACATCACACTTGGCATGACGACGATGGCGCAAACACTCAGCTATAACGACAAATCTCTCGCAGCGTACTTGTTGAGTGATGCGGAGGTCTCTGAGTTAGCGGCCAAGTTGTCTTCTTTATCTGCGCTTGGTTCGGTAGGTAACGATACGGGTACCGTTTTGTATTATACGGTCGCTAAAGGACATTCGAACACAGCGACGCCTCAAGAACTTTTCCCAGGACAAGATGCTGAATTTGGCTTTGACAAGTTAGAGAAGCAGGCGGCGACAGGTAATGGCTTCAAGTTTGTTAAGTTAAGTGCAACGGGCGAGAAGCTAAAAGTGGATGCAACCACTTGGGCTTGTACATTAGATGAGCGTACGGGTTTGGTTTGGGAAAACAAAAGTGCTGACGAAAATTCGCTTCAGTTTAAAGATCGTCTATTTGTTTACGAATCAGAAGACTTTAAGCCGTTTTCTAAAGACTTGGAACAGGTTGGCTGTGTCAACGCAAGAGATGATATTTGCTCAACTAAGCAATACATTGAGCACATCAACCAGAAGTCACTGTGTGGTATCACAAATTGGCGCTTACCGGATTATCAGGAGTTTTATGATGTTCTCGACTTCGGTGAAACAGAGAAAGATGCAAGTGGCGTCGTTTATGGAATGAATTTTAAGTTCTTCCCACAGCAAACGTTAGGTAGTCCTTATTTGGAATACGGTTCGGTTTGGTTCCAGGCGTTTACCTTTACTGAAAATGACAAGGTAAAAACGCCCGAGTACTTAAGAATGCCGTTGGTAACGGTTCGAGGTGCCGACCGTGGACAATCTAGCTCGATTGAGATTTATTCCGATAAAAAAGATCCAACAGCTGATGATTCATACCAATTCCCAATTCGTCTAGTTGCTGAGAAAGGAGAGTAAGATGAAAAAACTTATTACCGCATTATCTCTTGTACTTGTTTCTTACGCGTCGATGGCCGCTCAGGAATGCTCTTTGGATTTTGTGAAGTCAGCGCCGAATTCTCGCTACTTATACTCTGATCTAGGTGTTGTAACTGATTTGAAAACAGGACTCACTTGGATGCGCTGCCCAGTTGGCATGACATGGGATATGGCTCAAAAAGCGTGTTCTGGGGAAGCTCAAAAAGTAACATGGCAAAACGCGCTGCTTACTGCGGAGCAAATTCGGAATGCCTCGGGCAACCATGTGCTACACAATTTTGCAGATAAAAAGCAGTGGCGATTACCGAATATTAAAGAGTTAGTTACACTCACAGAGCGTGCTTGTTTCCATCCTTCGATGAATGGTACGGCGTTTGAAAGCGCATACTCGCTTGAAACTGGTGATTTAGGTAGTTATATCTGGAGCAACACGCCCGGCACCGACGCTAGACAAATCATGACGTTCGAAAGCGTGAATGGAGATGTTATTGGCTATTCTCCTGAGGCGAACCAGTTTTCAGTGTTGCTTGTTACAGACGAAGATTAATCGACAAGTGGCTGTTAAGACAATGACGTTAAAAAGCTCCGCATTTGCGGAGCTTTTTTCGTATTTCATTCAGTGTTTCGCATGTGTTTACACCACAATGAGTGATTACACTTGGAACTGTCTTAGCTGTTGCTGCTGGTTTTCCGCTAGGCCAGAAAGCTCTTGAGCGGCAGCGGCGGATTGCGTAATGCCAGTTACGTTCTGGCTCACCAGCTCATAGATGTTCGTTAAGTTGTTGTTGATATCAGCCGTGACCTGTTTCTGTTCTTCTGATGCGGTCGCCACTTGAGTGTTGATTGAGTTTAGATCGGCGATAGCGTTACTGATATTAGCAAGTGATTGGCTAACTTCTTGTGCCAGAGCTTGGTTGTCTGACAGCATGGCTAAGCTAGAGTGCATGCTTTCATTCGCGTGACCAGATTGCTGTTGAAGCTCTTCAATGATGGTCTGGATCTCTTTTGTCGATTCCTGAGTTCGCGCCGCTAGCATACGGACTTCATCGGCCACTACCGCGAAGCCTCGGCCACTTTCGCCCGCACGTGCAGCCTCGATTGCTGCATTCAGTGCAAGCAGATTGGTTTGCTCAGAAATGCCTTCAATCACTTCGATTACGCGACCAATATGTTCTGATTGATCTTTTAGCGACGTCACGACGGCTGCGGCTTCGTTGAGTTGCTCCGCCATTTTTTCGCTTGCGCGAGTGCTTTCTTCAAACATGCTCAGGCTTTGTGAGGTCAGCATGCGTGCTTGATTTGATGCGCTATCGGCTTCTTGTGCATTGGTCGATACCTCAGCTGCGGTAGATTCTAGCTGGTTGATCGCCGAAGCCACTTGCTCAACTTCTTGTTTTTCTTGATCCGAATTGACGCTGCTTTGAGTCATAACGGTCGCTAACTCAGTCGATGCTGATGCCACATCTTCACTAATGCGAACTAATGCACTCACTGTTTCACGCAGTTTGTCGATGGTTTGGTTTACATCCTGAGCCAGCTGCGACACTTCGTTTTTTCCGATGGCTTCGGCTTTAACCAATAGATTTCCCTTCGCGACTTCTTGCATGGTTCCTTGAAGGTTACGAATCGGTGCAACGATATAGCTGGCAAGTATCCAACTAATAAGCGAAGCGGCACTCAAGATCACCGCAAGCGAGACCGCGCTGTACGTGAGCGTGGTTGAATGCTGTTCGCCATTCGCTTCCACTTCATCAGTGACGATTTGATTCAATTGCTTAGACAGGTTGTCGATGGCGTTGATCATTGCTTCGCCAGCCAATCGATATTCTGCCATCGCAGATTCGTACTTTTGATTGAAATCGGATGTGGTGTAGCCAGAAGAGTGTTTGGTGGTGAGCAGAGGTGTCATGGTGACGCGCGTGAAATCAACATAGTGATCCATGGCTGTGCGCATGGCATTCACTTCGGTTTGAACGCCTGGGAGGCTATCGATGGAATTGAGAAAATCGCGGTTTTGGTTTTGTCTATCAGACAGTTCTTGGTTGAGAGATTGGACATCTTCGGCTTTAAATAGACTGTAAATGGCTTTGATGCGCATGGCGTAGGTGTTGTCTACGATGGCGATGAGTTCCTCTTTATGAATGATCAGCTTGTTGGTGGAAGTGGAAACCTTATTGAATGCTTGATCGAGCTTGCCGATTCCGACGCTCAATCCAATGACGAGTAATACAACAGTGAATAGAACAGGTAAAAAGACCTGAAGTTTAATAGAAAGCGTACTAAGAAATTGACGCATGATTGACCCTCTATAGTTTTGATTATTATCATTATTATTAATAACCTTAAGGATTCTAATGAATACATTTTTCAAATCAATTACTTACTAATGCCGAATTGTTATGAAATGTAGCAAAATTGAAGGAATTGGCATTTTGTATAGATGTAGAAAGGCGCGGAAGTAGGCGAGGAAATAACACAACCTGAAATGTTGCGGAATTAATATACAGAAATGACAACGTGTCATAGAGGGTTCAACTAAGTGAAACACAA
>JABXIW010000299.1 GCA_013372875.1 Gammaproteobacteria bacterium
AAAGTACGTCGTATCTACGGTGTATTAGAGCGTCAATTCCGTAACTACTATAAAGAAGCAGATCGTTTAAAAGGTGCTACAGGTGGTAACTTGTTACAGCTTTTAGAATCTCGCTTAGATAACGTTGTTTACCGTATGGGTTATGCTGCTACGCGTGGCGAAGCTCGTCAATTGGTAAGCCACAAAGCAATCTTAGTGAATGGCAAATCAGTAAACATCCCTTCTTACGTAGTTAAGTCTGAAGATGTGGTTTCTGTGCGTGAAAAATCTCAAAAGCAAGCTCGTATTACTGCTGCTTTAGAATTGGCTGCACAGCGTGATAAGCCAGAATGGATTGATATTGATGCAAAGAAAATGGAAGGAACTTTCAAGCGTATGCCTGAGCGTTCTGAGTTAGATGCAAGCATCAACGAAAACCTAATTGTGGAGCTTTACTCTAAGTAATCCATAATGGTTTAATGCGCAAAGCCTGAGAGTTTTTACTATCAGGCTTTTGTGCGTTTAGTAACTTAGGTTATTTATAACGAATTTTTTAATCCTTAGAAGAGGGATATTATGTCAGCTACTGAATTTCTAACTCCGCGTCAAATTAAGGTTGAGTCTAACGAAGGCACTAAAGCTCGCGTTATTTTGGAACCTTTTGAGCGTGGTTTTGGACACACTTTAGGTAATTCTCTTCGTCGTATTTTGTTGTCATCTATGCCTGGTGCGGCGGTAACTGAAGTTGAAATCGACGGCGTTCTTCACGAGTACTCTGCAATTGAAGGTGTACAAGAAGACGTAATTGATATCCTTTTGAACCTAAAAGGTTTGGCTGTTCTTCTTGAAGATAAAGAAGAAGCGACTTTAACTTTGCAAAAGAAAGGTGAAGGCGTTGTAACAGCTGCTGATATCGAAGAAGTTGCTGGTGCGGAAGTAGTGAACAAAGATCACTATATCGCGACTTTGAACAAAGGCGGTGCTTTAAGCATGCGTATCAATGTTCGTCTAGGTCGTGGTTATGAAGCATCGAATACACGTAAATTACCAGAAGGCGAAGATAAGCCAATTGGTGTTTTACACGTAGATTCTTCTTTCAGCCCAATGAAAAAAGTTTCATACACGGTCGAAGCGGCTCGTGTAGAGCAGCGTACTAACTTAGATAAGCTAGTATTGGATTTAGAAACTAACGGTACTATCGATCCTGAAGAAGCAATTCGTCGTAGCGCGACTATTCTTCAAGAGCAATTGGCTGCCTTCGTTGACTTGAAAGACGAAAAGCAAGCTGAGCCAGAGAAAGAAGAACCAGAAGTTGATCCGATTCTATTGCGTCCAGTTGACGATCTAGAATTAACAGTACGTTCTGCTAACTGTTTGAAAACTGAGAATATCCATTACATTGGTGACTTAGTACAACGCACTGAAGTTGAGCTTCTTAAAACACCTAACTTAGGTAAGAAGTCATTAACTGAAATCAAAGACGTACTAGCTTCTCGTGGCTTGTCTTTAGGTATGCGTTTAGAGAATTGGCCGCCATCAAGTATCCTAGAAGGTTAATCCCTAGGAGCTAGATAGCCAAAAATTAATAAGGCTCTAATTATTTAGAGCCTTGTTTTTAAAGAAGTAATTTTCACTTTGTTGATTATTTTATTCATGGAAACCTAAGTGTTTCTGAAATAATCTAAGCGCGGAAAATTGGCTTAGTACGCGGCGAAAGTGTTTTGAAAAATCTGAGTTTAGCTAATCTAAATGATGATCTTTTCAAAACACTTTCAACAAAGTAATAAGGTAATTTAACAGCTTAGAAAGTTTTTGTAGTACTAAAGCAGGCTACAATTAAATAGAGTTATTAAAGAGGAACTCAATATGCGTCATCGTAAATCAGGTCGTCAATTAAACCGTAACAGCTCACACCGTAAGGCTATGTTCAAAAACATGACTGCGTCATTAATTGAACATGAATTAATTCGTACTACTTTGCCAAAAGCAAAAGAGTTACGTCGTGTTGCTGAGCCACTAATCACTTTAGCGAAAAACGATACAGTTGCTAATCGTCGTTTGGCGTTTGCTCGTATCCGTAACAATGCTGCAGTAGCAAAGTTATTCGCTGAATTAGGCCCTCGTTACCAAGAGCGCCCAGGTGGTTACTTGCGTATTTTGAAGTGTGGTAACCGTCCAGGTGACAACGCTCCAATGGCATACGTTGAATTAGTTGACCGCCCAGTGATCGAAGAAGATTTTGAAGAAGAAGCTGGCGAAGAATAATCTTTGCTAATTTCTTTTGAGAAATTCAAAAAGCCGGCTATTGCCGGCTTTTTATTTATTAGGCTTCTCGCCAGATTTTTTGATAAATAACCAAATGAAAAATACCGCCATACCTAAGATAAATAGAATGACTATGGCGCTCATAATGCCAAATTCGTTACCTAATAACTCTTTGATTAGTTCCATAATAAACCTCCGAATACTTTAGTTGTATCCTAACAGGAACTATTGGCTGGAATTTGACCAAGATCAAGTAGAGTTAATTAAAAGTCTTTGATATGCAAAATATAACCTTCAAACTTGTTGGGCTCAGTGGCATACCATTCTAGATATTCGGTTTTGAAGTGCTTTTGACATTTATCAACAAGCTGATAAAAGGGTTCACGCCCGGGGTCAGCAAATACAATATTTTTAACCCCTGCTTTCAATGCGCGTTTAAATAGTTTGAAGTGGATATCGGTAAACTGATCCCAAAAGCAAATATCGGCTCCAATTAACAAATCAAACTTTGCTAGCTCTTTCTTTTTTAGTTTCTCAAAAGGCTTGCGTAGTGTTTTTACCTTTACTTGATTGATCTCGGCTTGGGCTTCAAGGAAGGGAAAAACGTCCTCATCGATGTCAACCCCTGTAACTTTGGCATTAGCGTTTTCAGCGCAAAAGATCCCCGCTGGTCCCCAACCACAGCCCAATTCCATGACTTTTGCATTAGGCTTTAATAAATGCTGATGCAGCAAATAGTCCATGATTAAAAAGCTGGAGTCCCAAGTTTTATGACCGTGAACGCTTGGAACGTAAATTTCTTCTAGATCTTTGACAGTGGGGTGATCATTTTCGAATAAAAAGATTCCATAGGCTTGAAACAGCTTTGATTCTTGTTCAGCGACTTGAGGCATAGGTTTTAATCGATAATTTGCGTTTCTGGATCTTTAGATTTTTTAAAGAACTTATCAAGTTTTATTTGCGCCATTTCAACATGCTCATCTTTGATTGAGCTGGTAACGGTAGAAAAGGCTAAGGCTAAAGCGCCCAAGTCGTCCATCCAACCGCCTGGTAGAATATCCGGGATCAAATCGACAGGTAGAATAAAGTAGCCTAAAGCACTAAGGATAATGCTTTTATGCTTGGCTGGAGTGTCCGAATCTTTCATGCAGTAGTACATGATCAAAGACTTCTCCACCGTCTCCTTACCAATCTTGATGGCAAAATGCTTAGTTTTTTGCCAAAAAGATTCATCCGAATAGTGCTCTTGATAATCTTCTGTTGAGTTTGATTTGTCGCTCATAATAATCCTGATAGCAATTTATGTTTTTATGATGGAGACAACCCGCACAAATAACAAGTTCGGTACAGGAGATTTGACAGAAATTTATAGCACAAAATAACTGTTTAAATATCTGACGCAAACGAACACAAATCAATGGTTTAAAGCTCATACTTTAGAAAGTTGTCAGTCAATATCAAGTAAATAGCGCCTGTAGGTTTAAAACTGTAAACATATCTAACATATTGATTTTGATGCAAAAATGACTTGTGTTGCTACATGGTTCACAAGCCGATGAAAAGATGAAAATGTCACTTGAGGCTTCATGCTTAATTAATTAGTGTGATTATTCTTGAGTTCTTGTAGGGTTAATTGGCCCGATTTAATTAAAGATAACACCAAGGATTTGAGGGAATAAAATAATTTTTCTTTAGGAGATAATTTAATGGTTAAAAAAATAATGCTAGGTGGCCTTGTCTTGTCTGCAGCTTTTCTAACTGGCTGCGAAGTTGACGGCAAAGTTACAGGCGGTGGCACAATGCACTCTGCTGGTGGTGATGGCAAAACAGTCTTTTCTTTTAACGGTCAACGTTGCCCAGATAACAGTGGTGAATCTACTACTAAGGGCCAAGTTACTTTTCATGACAAAACTGCGATCGACTTTGAATCTGTAGGCGGTGTTGACTTTCATGGCACTATGACCAATGCAGCTTTTTGTTCGCCTGAAATCGATGAAGAGGGCGTTGAGTGTCGTTGTAGTGAGAACCAGTTCCAAATTGAGTTTGCATACCGCTCTACAAATAACCAGGCTGCTGGGGAAGGCGAAGGTATAGCTTGTTTATTAGACTTTGGTAAAGGCAACGATATTCACGGTGCAGCGGTTATTCAAGTTGAGTCAGGGCCATATAATGGATACGTCAATGTTGGCGCCATGAATGGCCAGGTTAATGTTAAAGAATGCCCTGGTAAGTCAGAGTAATCAAACTTGAAAAGGAGAACTAGAATGAAAAAATCACTAATAAGTTTAGCTGTATTAACAGCAACAGGTTTGAGTGCTTCAGCAGGGGTAGCAGGCGACTTAGGTAAAAATTTGCAGAATAGTCGCTTTGTGATTGAGTACAAACCCGGAGCTCGTGATGCTGTGATAGAAGCTGTTGCTAATGCAGGTGCTACTATAAAAGCCGATTTGGTAAATTATGAATCAATTGCGATTGAAATTAATTCTTTAGATTCGATCAGCGGTTTAAGAAAAAACAGTAATATTGCTAGCATAGAAGCGGATGCTATTCGTAGTTTTGGTCCAGTTGGAGCAAAAGAGCTTGCGAGCCACACCGATGACCCGATTGCTAATCTAAACCCACAATATTCTTATGGCATTCACATGGTGCAAGGCGATGAGTTGTATATGGCTGCTGCAGATAGCGGGGTCAAAGTTTGTGTAATGGATACTGGCTACGACATTGGTCATCCTGATTTACCTTTCGCCAATGTTGATGGGACTAATGACCCTGGCGCTGGGTATTGGGGAGATTACTTTAATCACTACCATGGAACTCACGTTGCTGGAACTATTGCAGCTAAAGGCGATAATGGTATTGGAGTTGTCGGTGTTATTGCAAATGCAGAAGATTCTGTACCTTTATTTATTGCAAAAGTTTTCGATAATGATGGAGGGTTTGCTTACTCTTCTGGCATCGTTGGCGCTTTAGACGCTTGTATCGAAGCGGGTGCTAATGTGATCAATATGAGCTTAGGTGGTTCTTTAGAATCAAAACTTGAAAAACGAGCCTTTGAGCGCGCTCGCAAGAATGGTGTTTTATCCATTGCGGCAGCGGGTAATGACGGTAATTCAACGCATAGCTATCCTGCGTCGTATGATTCAGTCATGTCAGTAGGTGCGGTCGATATCAATAAAGATATTGCAGATTTTTCGCAAAATACTTCACAAGTTGAGATCTCAGCACCAGGTGTTCAAATTTTATCGACGGATACTAGAGCCGAATGGGGTGGTAATGAAGATATTGCTTATTGGGTATTAAGTGGTACTTCTATGGCAACGCCGCACGTTTCAGGCGTGGCGGCATTGGTTTGGAGCCATTATCCACAATGCTCTAACTATGATATTCGCACTGCTCTTAAAAATTCAGCAGAAGATTTAGGAGAAAGTGGTAATGACTATGCTTATGGCGCAGGCCTAGTGCAAGCAAAAGCAGCTTATGATTATTTGGCTGCTAATGGTTGTAGCGGAAATAGCTGTAAGGGTAAGGAGTGCGATCCAGCAAAATAATCTTTGCCGTAAAACAGAAAAGGCAACCTATGGTTGCCTTTTTTAAGGCTTTTAATAGTTACTGCACTTCGGTTAAGAAGTCCTTCTGATGTTCATAACTACTTAATGAGCGCGCTAACTTGTGTTGCAATTCTTGAATTGAGTTAGAGCTAGCAGCGTGCTTTTGCACTAGGTTATCTGCAGCGTCGGTATATTTTGCTAGAGTTTCAGAAAGTCCGACCAATTGTTGATGACTAAAATGGATGTTTTTATTCAATAATAGTCGTTTACAAAAGTCGATTAACTCGGTTTTTTGAAAAGGTGCGGTAAAAAAATTCTCGATGCCTTGCTTATATACCCATTCGCGCAGCGAGACGCTATCGCTGTCCGAATAAATGCACAATTGAGTATTTGCGCTGATAGAGCGTTTAATTTTTCTGACCGCGGGATAGCCAAGAGCATTATTAAGCGAAACCAAAACCAAACCAACCGAACCACTTTCTTTTGCAATAAAGGCATCGGCTTCTTGACTGGAATTCACATGATGTAGAATGCAGCCAGCCAATTTTAATTCTTGTAATATGTCTGCTAGATAGGCTTTGTCGTCATCTAGCAACAATAATTTATTCATAAATTACAGTATGTTACCGTTAGAAATATGAGTATACTTTAACATTGTTAAGTTAGGATGAATGAAAAGATTGTTAAAATCGTAAGCAAATCTTTTTAATTTTGTGAGGTAAAACAACTTTGCTTGGTAAAGCGTTAAAATTTTTGACAATCTTTGTGCTAGCAATTTTTTTGAATGCTTGTGCCGTTTTTAAGCCGAACAATGTAGATAATCTTTGTAGTGTTTTAAGCGATGAAGACTGGTATGAGGCTGCTTTGGCTTCGCAAAAAAAGTGGGGCACGCCGATTCATGTGCAGCTATCCATTATGCATCAAGAGTCAAAGTTCAAGCACGATGCTCAACCACCTCGTAAATGGTATTTAGGTTTTATACCAGGCCCAAGACCATCGAATGCTTATGGTTATGCTCAAGCACTTGAGTCCACTTGGGATACTTACATCAAATCCTCTGGTAACTCTGGTGCTGATCGTGATGACTTTGAGGATGCAATCGACTTTATTGGTTGGTACACCGCCACTTCGCATCGAAAGCTGGGGATTTCCAAATGGGATGCCAAAGCGCAATACTTGGCTTATCACGAAGGTTGGGGCGGTTATCAGCGCAAAACTTACTCATCAAAGTCCTGGTTATTAAAAGTCTCGGATAAGGTCAAAGCACGCTCATTGCAATTTTCTACTCAATATAAGCAGTGCCGCCGCGAACTTGAGGCCAATAAGGGTTGGTTTTAGTTAACTCTATAGCCTGCCCAATCGAATCTTTATTAGTTGCGCTCAATGCATCCAATTAGCTCGAATAATGGGGGCATTTCCTTTTCTGATCGGTTAAAATGACGCCACTTTTCCAGATAACTCTATTTATTGAATTTGAGGTTGGCTGATGTTGGGCAATACCACTCCACTAAAAGATTTTGATCCTGAATTAATGGCTTCGATGGAAGCTGAGCAAAAGCGTCAAGAAGAGCATATTGAGCTTATCGCATCTGAGAACTACACCAGTATGCGCGTAATGCAGGCGCAAGGTTCGGTTTTGACCAATAAATATGCCGAAGGCTATCCGGACAAACGTTATTATGGCGGTTGCGAGTATGTGGATGTGGCAGAAAAACTAGCCATTGAGCGCCTAAAAGAATTATTTGGCGCTGATTATGCCAATGTGCAGCCGCACTCAGGATCACAAGCCAATGCCGCAGTTTACATGGCTTTATTACAGCCAGGCGATACGGTGCTAGGTATGAGCTTGTCGGACGGTGGTCACTTAACTCACGGTTCAAAAGTTAACTTCTCTGGCAAAATTTATAACTCAGTCGAATATGGCGTGGATGAAAACGGCTATATCGATATGGCCAATGTGGAGGCGCTAGCGCTTGAGCATCAGCCAAAAATGATTATTGCGGGTTTTTCAGCTTACTCAAGAGTGGTTGATTGGGCTAAATTCCGTGAAATCGCGGATAAAGTAGGCGCTTATTTATTTGTCGATATGGCTCACGTTGCTGGCTTAATTGCTGCGGGTGAATATCCAAATCCTGTGCCATACGCAGATGTAGTGACTTCGACTACCCATAAAACTTTAGCGGGGCCTCGAGGTGGTATTATTTTAGCCAAGGCCAATTCTGAGTTAGAGAAAAAATTAAACTCGGCTGTTTTCCCAGGTGGCCAAGGTGGTCCTTTGATGCACATCATCGCTGCCAAAGCGGTAGCTTTTAAAGAAGCCTTGAGTGATGAATTCAAAGCCAGCCAAAAGCAAGTGAAAGCCAATGCCAAATCCATGACCAATGTGTTAATGGAGCGCGGATATAAAATCGTTTCGGGCGGTACTGACAATCACCTATTCTTAATCGATTTAATCGATAAAGATATTACTGGTAAAGATGCGGAAGCCGCTCTTGGCGCGGCTAACATTACCGTTAATAAAAACACGGTGCCGAATGAACCGCGTTCACCATTTGTGACTTCGGGTTTGCGTATGGGTACTCCAGCGGTAACTACGCGTGGATTTAAAGAAGAAGAGGTTACTGAACTTGCGGGCTGGATTTGTGATATTTTAGATGACATTGAAAATCAGGACACCATCAACTCTGTAAAAGCTAAAGTACTTGAGTTAACGGCGCGTTTCCCAGTTTATAAATAAAATCGTCATTTGATAAAGGATTAATTATGCATTGCCCTTTCTGCTCACATAACGATACCAAGGTGATTGATTCGCGCTTGGTGGCCGATGGTTCTCAAGTGCGTCGTCGTCGCGAGTGTTTATCTTGCGAGGAACGCTACACTACTTTTGAAGCAGCAGAATTGGTGATGCCTAAAGTGGTCAAATCCGATGGTACTCGCGAACCGTTCAATGAAGAAAAATTGCGTGCTGGTTTAACTAAAGCGGTCGAAAAGCGCCCGGTGAGCGTAGAAGCATTGGAAGCGGCGATTAATAAAATTTTGTCATTCCTGCGAGCGACTGGTGAGCGTGAAGTGGATTCGCATGTGGTTGGCGAGCAGGTGATGGCGGCACTTAAAGGTTTGGATAAAGTGGCTTATGTGCGTTTTGCTTCGGTCTATCGCGATTTTAAGGATGTGCAAGCATTCCGCGAAGAAATTGATAAGCTAGAAAGCGATAAATAATTCCTTAGCATGAGCTTCTCAGCGCAAGATGCCGTTTATATGGCGCGAGCTATCCAACTGGCTAAAAAAGGCTGGTTTAGCACGCGCGCTAACCCAAGAGTGGGCTGTGTGATTGCGAAAGACGGAAAGGTGATTGCCGAAGGTTGGCACCAAAAATCAGGCTTAAATCACGCAGAGGTCAATGCGCTTGAAAATGCCACCGACGATTTAACTGGCGCTACCGCTTATGTCACTTTAGAGCCATGCTCACATTTTGGTAAAAAACCGCCTTGCGCTATGGCTTTGGTTAAAGCGGGTATCAAAAAAGTGATTTGCGCCATGATTGATCCCAATCCATTGGTAGCGGGTCAAGGCATGGAGCAATTAAAAAAAGCGGGCTTAGAAGTTGAAGTCGGTTTGATGCAATCAGAAGCAGAAAAGCTCAACTCTGGTTTCATTAAGCGAATGCAAACGGGTTTACCAAAGGTGGTGATAAAAAGTGCCATTAGTATGGATGGGAAAGTGGCGATGGCATCTGGCGAAAGTCAGTGGATCACTGGTGCGAAAGCAAGAGCCGATGTGCAGCGCTTGCGAGCCGAATCCTGCGCTATAGTTACCGGTTCTGGCACTGTTATTCAGGATAATCCATCCATGAATGTGCGCGAATTAGACTTTTTGAAAGATGAGTATTTTAAGCAGCCGCTAAGGGTGGTGGTTGATTCCCAAGGTTTAGTCGATGCCGATGCGAAAATTTTCCAGCAAGAAGGTGAGACTTGGCTCGCAACCACCGAATGGCAAAATAAAACTTATCCAGCTAGCGTGAATCAAGAAATTTTTGAAGTGATCGATACTGGCAAAGTTGATTTGTATGAGTTGTTACTGAGATTAGGCGATAAGGGTATTAACCAAGTATTGGTAGAAGCTGGCTCAGGCTTGGCTGGCGCTTTTATTGAGCAAAAGCTGGCGGATGAACTGATCATTTATATGGCACCAAAGTTATTGGGCTCAAATGGCCTGTCGGCTTATCACTTGCCTTTTGATAAAATGGCCCAATCTATTGAGTTGCAATTGCTCGATACTCGTCATATCGGCGAGGATATTCGATTTACCTACTCCATAAAAGGTGCGAGAACAGACTGATGTTTACCGGAATCATTGAAGCCACTGGCCATATAGTCGCGATTGAACCGAAAACTTCTGGTGATCAACAGGGCGATGCAATTTATCAATTTAATACTGGCAAGTTGGATCTGGCAGATGTCAAACTCGGCGATAGTATTGCTTGTAATGGCGTTTGTTTGACGGTTATTGAGAAGCTGGATGATGGCTTTAAAGCAGATGTTTCGGTAGAAACCATCCGCGTAACGCGTTTTAAAAATTATCAAGTAGAACAGCCGATTAACTTTGAAAAGGCGATGTTGCCGACCACTCGATTCGGTGGCCATATGGTCTCAGGTCATGTGGATGCGATTGGTGAAGTGGTCAAGATTGAAGATGCTGCACGTTCGATTCAGTATCAGATAAAAGCGCCGCAAGACATTTTGCATTATATTGCGATTAAAGGCTCGATTACCGTCGATGGCATTAGCTTGACGGTTAATGAACTGAAAGACGATCGGTTTTATTTGAATTTGGTGCCGCATACACTCCAAGAAACCATCGCGGACTCTTATAGAGTAGGCTCGCAAGTCAATTTAGAAATTGATTTGGTGGCTCGATATTTAGAGCGGCTGATGAACAATCAACAAGTCGAGGCATAAGGCTCAGACGGTAAAACTAAATAGTTATGAAACTCAACAGTATCGAAGAAATTATTGAAGACATTCGTCAGGGTAAAATGGTTATCTTGATGGATGATGAAGATCGCGAGAATGAAGGCGATCTAGTAATGGCTGCTTCACAAGTTCGCCCTGACGATATCAACTTTATGGTAAGCCATGCGCGTGGTTTGGTCTGTATGCCGATGACTGAAGAGCGTTGTGAGCAATTGAATTTGCCATTAATGTCGAATCAAAACGGCGCTAAATTTAGCACTAACTTTACGGTTTCAATTGAAGCTGCTGAGGGCGTTACCACTGGCATCTCTGCAGCCGATAGAGCTAGAACTATTTTAGCGGCGGTCAATACTAACGCCAAACCTGCAGATATAGTACAACCTGGCCATATCTTCCCAATTATGGCGCAACCAGGCGGTGTCTTAAATCGTGCTGGACACACGGAAGCCAGTTGTGACTTAGCTAGAATGGCTGGTTTTGAGCCAGCGGCGGTAATTGTTGAGATCTTGAATGAAGATGGCACTATGGCGCGCCGTCCAGATTTGGAAGTTTTTGCACAAAAGCATGATTTAAAAATTGGCACTATTGCCGATCTGATTGAATATCGTTCGACTAAAGAAAAGTCAGTGGAGAAAGTTTCGGAATGCCACTGGCCGACAGAGCATGGTGATTTCCGCCTACATACCTATAAAGATTCTATTGATGAACAAATTCATTTTGCCTTAGTCAAAGGCCAGCCTGAGCAAAAAGATTCGGCGCTGGTTAGAGTGCATCTGGCCAATAACCTAGGTGATTTATTAGAAGCGCAACGTGGCAAAAAATCTAGCTGGACTTTGGCCAAAGCGATTGAGCGAATTGCCGATGAAGGCGAAGGCGTGGTTGTAGTGCTAGCCAATAAAGAATCGAACGAAGAGTTATTAAACAAAATTCGTGCTTTTGAACAAGAAGATAAAGGTGAAGCCTTAACTCAAGAGCAACAGCGTCAGAAAAAACGCACAGTTGGTATTGGCTCACAAATTTTAGCCGACTTAGGTGTGCATAAGATGCGTTTATTGAGTTCAGGCTCAAAGTACACAGGTCTCGCCGGCTACGGCCTCGAAATTATTGAAAATATTTCTGAGTAAAGAAGTATTTAAGGATCATTATGAGTAATTTTAAATTAGATTTTTCTGCAACTCAGTATCAAGGTGGTCGCGTTGCGATTGTGCATGCGCGCTTTAACCAGCCTTTGATTGACATGATGATTGATGGTGCTAAAGCGAAACTAGCAGAGCTTGCAGTGCCAGAAGAAAACATTGAATTGTTTAATGTGGCAGGAGCTTATGAGCTACCTTTGGCGGCGCAGCAAGTGGCTAAGTCAGGGATGTTTGATGCGATTATTGCTATTGGTGTGGTGATTAAAGGTGATACTCCGCATTTTGATTTTGTCTCTGCTGAGTCAAGTGCTGGTTTGATGCGAGTGTCATTGGATGAACAGATGCCGATTATTTTTGGTATTTTAACCACTAATACTGAAGCGCAAGCGGAAGAGCGAGCAAACCCTGCAAAAATGAACAAGGGTGGCGAAGCGGCGGCGACGGCAATTGAAATGATTAATTTAAAGAAAAGCTTAAATCCAAGCGCAAAAGTTTAAGAGGAAAGGTCATGAGTTTTAAACCATCCATGCGACGCAAAGCGCGTGAATATGCGGTGCAGGCGATTTATCAATGGCAAATGACGGGCAATCCTCTGCATGAGATCGAAGCTCAATATTTGACCACTATGAATGCTAAAAAGGTCGATACTGAGTATTTCCAAGAATTGTTTATGTCGGTGTTAACGGACTTAGATTCGATGGATCAAATCTTAGAGCCAGCGCTAGATCGCGATATTGAAGAAATCGATCCGATTGAGCGCGCTATTATTCGTTTGAGTGCTTTTGAATTGAAAAAGCGTATCGACATTCCTAAAAAAGTGGTTATCAACGAAGGTATTGAGTTAGCTAAAACCTTTGGTGCAACCGATGGTCACAAATTTGTGAATGGCGTTTTGGATAAAATTAGCAAAGAATTAAGACCTCACGAATAATTAAAATATTAACAGAACGAGTTTGAATGGCTGAATTTCAAATCATAAAAAACTATTTTGATTTCGAGCAAAAGCTTTCAAACTCGATCGTCAAATCTATAGGCGATGATTGCGCAATCCTTGATATCCCCAAAAATAAACAACTAGTTACCAGCACTGATACTTTAGTGGCGGGAGTACATTTTTTTGACGATGTATCATCGCAAGATTTAGCATATAAAGCCTTAGCAGTTAATGTCAGTGATTTGCTGGCGATGGGTGCTAAGCCTTTAGCTTTCACTTTAGCCATTACTTTGCCAGAAATTAATCACGATTGGCTGAGAACTTTTTCTGAGTCGTTGCAACAAGCTGCAAATGATTTTTCGATTAACTTAGTTGGTGGCGATACAACGCAAGGGCCTTTTTCAATTAGTATCACAGTGATGGGACTTGTTAAAAAGGGTAAGGCAATCCTTAGGAACGGAGCAAAACTTGGTGATGACATTTGGGTGACCGGATCTTTAGGTTCTGCTCGAAGCGCACTAAAGTTACATGGGAAGTCGAATTTAAATTATTCCGAAAAAGTTTTATGGCAAGCCTTAATTAAACCGGAAATACCGACTAAGTTTAGTAGGAAATTAGCGAAATTTGCAACCTCAGCGATCGATATTTCTGATGGACTATTAGCTGATTTGGGTCATATTATGGTGCAAAGCCAGTTGGGCGCTCAGTTGATTGTGGAAGCATTGCCTTTACAGAAAAGCCTAATTGATACGGTTGGAATCGAGTCGGCAAGGCAATTGGCTTTGGCAGGCGGTGATGATTATCAATTATGTTTTACTGCCAATAGAAAACACCGTCAGAGAGTATTAAAACACGCCAATAAGACCAGCACTCAAGTGACCCGTATTGGGAAAATCATCGAGCATGGCTATGAAATTTTATTGGAAGGTGAAACTTATCCAATTACCGAAAATAGTTGGCAACACTTTAAATCGGAATCTTAATTAATGTCTTTTAATAAAACTATTCTGACCGATCCTATTCACTTTTTAGCTTTTGGTTTTGGTTCAGGTCTTTTGCCGAAAGCACCAGGAACTTGGGGAACTCTAGTTGCCATTCCGATTTGGTATTTTTTAGCCCAGTTAAGTTTAGTCAATTACCTAGTAGCAACACTTGTATTATCTGTGGTTGGTATTTGGCTCTGTGGCGCTAGCTCTAAAAAATTAGGGGTGCACGATCACGGAGGTATCGTTTGGGATGAAATCTGTGGCTATCTTGTGACCATGATTGCTTTGCCCGTGACTTGGTACTGGGCGTTAGCGGGCTTCATGCTGTTTCGTTTTTTTGACATTATAAAGCCATGGCCGATCAAATGGCTGGACAGAAAAGTCCATGGCGGTTTTGGTATAATGATAGATGATTTGATTGCAGGAGCTTTTGCCGCAATTATATTGCAAGTCGCGTTAATGGTTTTTAATTAAATCTAAAACCTTAGCTTTAGTTAAATCGATTCGCTCGAACAGATCTTTGGTGTCGCCATGCTCAATAAAACGATCCGGTAAGCCAAGGTTTCGAACTTTTACCAGAATGTCATTTTCTAAAATAAATTCATTAACGGCACTGCCAGCACCGCCCATGATGGCATTTTCTTCTAGCGTGATCAGTAAGTCATGGTTATCAGCTAATTGCTTAATTAATTCTTGATCTAACGGCTTAACGAAACGCATATCGGCAACAGTGGCGTTGGTTTCCTCTGCTACATCCATGGCCAACTTGAGCATTGAACCAAAAGACAGTATCGCGACCTTTTCGCCGGCCTTTTTAATCTCGCCTTTACCAATCTCAAAAGGAGTAAAAGTTTTGTCTGGCTCAATGCCCGTACCCATGCCGCGCGGATAACGAACGGCAGCAGGGCCTTGGTATAAATAGCCCGTATATAGGCACTGGCGGCATTCGTTTTCATCGCTTGGTGCCATAATCACCATATTAGGAATACAGCGCAAATAACTGATGTCAAAAGCACCGTTATGGGTGGCACCATCGCCGCCCACCAGGCCAGCGCGATCAATAGCAAACAAAACATCTAGATCTTGCAATGCCACATCGTGAATTAACTGGTCATAGCCGCGTTGCAAGAAAGTTGAATAAATAGCACAAACCGGCTTTAAACCTTCGCAAGCCAAGCCTGCCGAAACGGTCACTGCGTGCTGCTCGGCAATGCCGACATCGTAATAGCGTTCTGGGTATTCGCGCGAGAAGCGAATCAAGTCGGAACCTTCGCGCATCGCTGGTGTAATGGCAACAAGACGTTCATCCTGTGCCGCCATATCACAAATAAAGTCACCAAAGATATTGGAATAGGTTTTTGGTTTTTTACCTTTGGGTAAATTGGTATCTTTAGGATCGAAAATGGGCACCCCATGATAAGCAATGGGATCATTTTCAGCTGGTTCATAGCCTTTACCTTTGCGCGTGACCACGTGTAAAAACTGTGGGCCATCCAAGGTTTTTATGGTTTCTAAAGTACTCAACAAAGTCGGCAAATCATGACCATCAATCGGACCAATGTAGTGGAAGCCTAACTCTTCGAATAAAGTACCAGGCAGCAACATACCGCGCATATGTTCTTCGGCACGCCCGACAAAATCGGATAATGGTTTGATGCCGTGCAGCGCTTTTTTACCTGTTTCGCGAACTCTTTGATAAAAGCGACCTGCGAGTAACTTTGCTAAATATTTATTCAGGCCACCGACATTTTCTGAAATCGACATTTCATTATCATTCAGTACCACCAACATATTGGCATCAGTATCGGCTGCATGATTCATGGCTTCAAAGGCCATGCCGCCGGTTAAAGCACCATCGCCAATCACCGCGACGCAGTGACGGTCTTCGCCTTTATGTTTGGCAGCTAAAGCCATACCCAAAGCGGCACTAATAGAGGTGCTAGAATGGCCTACGGCAAAAGTATCGTATTCAGATTCGCTACGCACTGGGAAAGGGTGCAAACCATCAGTTTGACGAATAGTCGCGAGTTGATCGCGGCGGCCTGTCAAAACTTTATGCGGATAGGCTTGATGGCCAACATCCCACACAATTTTGTCATCAGGCGTATTGAACACATAATGCAGCGCTAAGGTCAGCTCAACGGTGCCAAGCCCAGCAGCAAAGTGGCCACCACACGAACTGATGGTGTCAATTAAGTATTGGCGTAACTCATCCGCAAGTGGCAATAACTGATCTTTTTCCAGTTGACGTAATTCGACTGGTGAATCAATGGTTTGCAAAATGGGATAGGTTTCTTCACTCATGCTACTGGCTGCTAAAACGGATTAATGGCGACGATGACTGATAAAATGGGCCAACTGCGCCAAGGTGGCGGTATTGTACGGCAACTTGTCTAAGGCTTGTAGCGCCAATTGCAATAAATCCTGCAATTTTTGCTTGGAGCCATCAAGCCCCAATAGGGCTGGATAGGTGTTTTTATCCTTTTCCTGATCCGAGCCTTGTGGCTTACCTAAAGTTGCGGTGTCCGATTCAATATCGAGAATGTCGTCTTGTACTTGAAAGGCCAAGCCAATTGCGTCGGCATAATCGCTTAAATGTTGTTTTTCATGCGGTTCGAGTTTGCCAGCGGCCATAGCGCCAAGCAAAACACTGGCCTTGATCAAGGCTCCTGTTTTCATGCGATGCATATTTTCAAGCGTAGCTAAATCAATGGTCTTATTGGTGGATGCTAGATCTATGGCTTGACCTCCACCCATACCAAGTGAACCGCTGGCTTTGGCCAGCAATTTTATCATGGCCAGTTGTTGTGATTTTGCTCGGTCTGATAAATCGGCATCTGCCAAAACTTCAAAAGCCTGCGTATGCAACGCATCGCCCGCTAAAATGGCGGTGGATTCATCGAATTTAATATGGCAAGTGGGCTTGCCGCGGCGCAAATCGTCGTCATCCATGGCGGGCAAGTCGTCATGCACCAAGGAATAACAATGGATCAACTCAACCGAGAGCGCCGCCGCATCAAGATCTTGGCTGTTGGCGCCAAAGGCTTGACCCACGAGGTAAACCAGAATTGGACGAATGCGTTTGCCGCCATTGAGCGCTGCATAGCGCATCGCTTGGTGCAGGCTTTGTGGTTGGGTATCTTCGCTTGGCAGGGCTTGAGTTAATAGTGACTCAATATGTGATTGCCAATGGCTAATGACTTGCTCTAATTCAGGCGCTGGCGAAGCTAGGCTGGAGGATGTTGCTGTTTGCATTAGTCTTCCGCTTCAAATAACTCTTCTTTACCATTCATTAAAATGGTGACTTTTTGTTCCGCCTCGGCCAAATGCTTTTGGCATTGGCGTGACAACTTGACCCCTTTTTCAAAGATTTTAAGTGCTTCATCCAAAGGCAGATCACCGTCTTCAAGTTGATCGACGATGGCCTCTAACTCTTCCAGTTGTGACTCAAAGTTGTTCTTTTTGCTTGCAGCCAAGGGCTTGTCCTAACGATTGATTTGTATAGTCCTATTGTCGCTTATTCGGACATAAAATTAAAGAATTGTGCGTCATTCGCACGGCAAATGGCGAGGATTTGCAGATAAACTTAAATAATTGGTGCTATTGGTCAAAAGCTATCGCGCTGGCTTGTAAATATCGCTAAAATCCCCACTTATAAATTCTATGAGCAAATAGTGCCGAATGGCGCCAAAATTGTGAGTTTTTGATGAGCGAAACCGTAAAATATACCGACTTCATTCGAAATATTATCGATAAAGATTTGGCTGAAGGAAAAAACGATGGCCGCGTGCATACCCGTTTTCCGCCAGAACCTAATGGTTATTTGCATGTGGGACATGCCAAGTCGATCTGCCTAAACTTTGGCATTGCTGAAGCCTATCAAGCTCAAAATGCACTTTGTAACTTACGCTTTGACGATACCAATCCCGAAAAAGAGTCGGAAGAATTTGCTAAGGCGATTCAAGAAGATGTCAAATGGCTCGGTTTTGAGTGGCACGGCGAAGTGCGCAATGCATCTGATTATTTTGAAGATTTATACGGCTTTGCCAAGCAATTGATTGAAAAAGGTTTGGCTTATATTGATGAGTCATCGCCAGAAGCAATGGCCAATGCTCGTGGTAACTTTCAAACTCCAGGTACCGAAAGCCCTTACCGTAATCGTCCTATAGCGGAAAGTTTAGACTTATTCGAGCGGATGCGAGCGGGCGAGTTCGAAGATGGCAAAATGGTGCTGCGCGCCAAAATCGATATGAGCCACCCGAATATGTTGATGCGCGATCCAGTCTTGTACCGTATCAAAAGAATGCATCACATCAAGACGGGCGATAAATGGTGCATTTATCCCATGTACGATTTTACTCATTGTATTTCGGATGCTTTAGAAGAAATTACCCATTCGCTTTGTACTTTAGAGTTTGAAGTGAATCGTCCCTTATATGACTGGGTGCTGGATAATTTAGATATTCCTGCTCGTCCTTATCAGTATGAGTTTTCGCGTTTGAATTTGGCTTACACCATTACTTCTAAGCGTAAATTGACCCAATTGGTTGAAGAAAATTTGGTAGACGGTTGGGATGACCCGAGAATGCCAACCATTTCGGGAATGCGTCGACGCGGTTATACGCCGGCATCCATCCGTAATTTTTGTAAAGCCATTGGCATTTCCAAAGTGAATAGCGTTACCGACATGACTTTATTGGAAGATAATGTGCGTCATGATTTGGATGCTACCGCTGAGCGACGCATGGCAGTGATGGATCCGATCAAAGTGATCATTACCAATTACCCAGAAGACAAAGAAGAAATGCTCATTGGTAAAAATCATCCGAAAAATGATGAGATGGGCACTCGCATCTTGCCTTTTAGTCGCGAGCTTTATATTGACCGTGCCGATTATCGTGAAGAAGCCAATAAGAAATATAAGCGTATGGTCAAAGGCGGTGAAGTGCGTCTGCGTAATGCTTATGTGATCCGCGCTGATGAAGCCATTTATGATGAGAGTGGCAAAATCGTTGAATTGCATTGTAGTTACGACCCTGACACTTTGGGCAAGAATCCTGAAGGGCGTAAAGTGCGCGGCGTTATTCATTGGGTTTCTGCTAAACACGCCAAGCCTGCTTTGATCCGATTATATGATCGATTGTTTAAAGTGGATAATCCTGGCGCCATGGATAACTTTTTAGATGCTTTGAATGAAGATTCGTACAGCGAACAAACGGCAATGGTTGAAGCCAGTTTAGCTGAGGCTAAGCCAGAAGATAGATTTCAGTTTGAGCGTGAAGGCTATTTCACAGCTGATCGTTATGATCATGCCAACGATAAATTGGTATTTAATCGTACTGTGACTTTGCGAAACTCTTGGGTTGATTAACTCAAGATTGATTTTGGTTAGCAAAATCATGGTTAAAGATAGATAAAAAAGAAGCCAATCAAATGATTGGCTTTTTTAATGATATCTATTAAATAAGAGATTATGACAATGTAACTATTAGCTTAGTGCAGCTGTTGTTGCAAAAGTTCAAAAATAATTAATTTATTTTAGTGGTAACCTTTTTGAAACTTTGAAAATGTAAGTTAATCTAATAAGAATCCTATTTATTCAAGGTTGAATCATGAAATCATTATTGAAATGGATTTTATGGCTAGTTGCCAGTCTATTGTTGCTTTTGGGTATTGTGATAGGTGCCGCTTTCTTTATTTTTGATAGCGATGCGCTTAAATCGCAGCTGATCTCAGCGGTTAAAGAAGAAACCAGTGCTGATTTGACGATTGAAGATGATTTGGCGCTCAGTTTTTTCCCCTGGCTGAAAATTGAAACGGGTAATATCCGTTTATCTAATCCAGAAGGTTTTCAAAGCAAAGTCGATCTTTTGTCGGTAGAAAAGCTCAATGCTAGCATTAAATTGATGCCAATTTTTGAAGGTGTGATTGAAATTGGTGCAGTTGAGCTTGCCAATTCTAAGTTAAATTTGATTCGCGATAGAAAAGGACGCTCTAACATTGATGTCTTGATGACCAATGCTCAAAAGTCCAAAAAAACCAATGAATCAGAAGAAACAACTAAAGATACTGCTCTTAGTATTTCTCGATTGGCGCTGGATAACTTCGAACTGAACCAATATGCGCCTAATCAAAAATTAACGCAAAGTTTTGCTTTGCAGAATTTCGAAGTAAATGATTTTTCCTTTGAGCAATGGACGCCAATCAGCGCACGGGGCGACTTTAAAAGTGGTTCTGGCAAGACCCAAGCTAACTGGTCATTAAAAAGTGATATCAAAGTTTCTACCGATGGCAAGGCGATTGATTTGCGCTCAGTTGATGCGGTGATGAGTGAAATTAGCAATAAACTCAAACATTTAGAGTTAACTGGTGATTCAAGTATCAAGCTAAACAATAAAAACACTCAGGTCAGTCATAAAGGTCAGCTAAAACTGGATAAGCAAACTTTTGAACTTGGATTAAATGGAGTCTTTAGTACCTTTAAGGATCTAGAGTTGGACTTAAAAACTCAAGACCTGGATCTATCTCCATGGCTCGCGACTGCAACAGTCGATACTGGCTCGAAATCGGCAGCACCGCTCGATACTAAGCCAATTGCAGACTTCCTAAAAACGGCGCGGATCAAAGGCAAATTTAGTGCAAATTCCGTCAAATTAAAGCAAATGAACTTTGAGCAAGTGAGTGCTGATTTGTCCAATAAAGGCGCTACTTTGTGGCTAAAGCCGTTTAAAGCTAAGGCGTTTCAAGGTGATTTAGCGACCAACGCTAGCATTAATTTTGCTGCAAAACCACTAGCACTGAGCCTTGCGCCGAGTTTGCAGAAAATTGAAGTGGGTGACTTGATTAGCCAAGTGTTTGAAGTGGATAGGCTGTCTGGTTTAGGTTCCATTAATTTAAATTTAACCACTCAAGGACTTGAGCTGAAGCAAATGCTGCAAAACCTAAGCGGTACCGGTTCTTTACAGCTTTCCGATGGTGCTTTATCAGGACTGGATTTAAATAAACTCATTGAGTCGGGTATTAGTCTGCAATCCCTTAAAGGCAAAGATGCTTACAAGGGAAAAACTACTTTTGCGGGTCTGACTGGAGACATAAACGCTAATAAAGGCTTGATCCAGTTGAATAATATGTCGTTGGTGACACCATTGTTTGATTTGGCGGGTAAAGCGGCAACTGATGCAAATCAAGAGTCTCTCTCGGGTAACTTCCAATTGATACTAAAAGGAGTGTTAAAGCAGCAGTTGGAACAAAAATACCCACAATTGGCCGGTATGGCCTTGCCATTAGAGCTAAAAGGAACTTGGAACGAGCCAAGACCGAATATTGACTTCGAAGCCTTGCTCAAAGCCAAATATAAGTCCAAAGTGGATAATCAAGTTAAGGAAAAGAAAAAAGAGCTGGAAGATGAATTGAAAAAGAAATTGTTGGATAAAATTAAATTCGACTAAACCCTTTTTTGATTAGTGCCATCTAATAAGAAACGAACCTTTTAGTGAGTAATGTAATGAACAGATTTGTAATTAATAAACTGAGTTTAATCGCGGTGGCATTTGCCGCTTCTAGTATGTCTTTCGTGGCACAGGCAGATGCAGAGCGTGAGTTTTCACAATCCTATAATTTCGATGCCAAAGGCAGTGTGCGAGTGGAAAATGTGAATGGCAACATTGATATTGAAGGCTGGGATCGCAATGAGATTAAATTGGAGTATGTAGCTTCTGCCGACAATAAAGATGATTTAGAGCGGATTGAAGTGGATGTTGATGCTTCTAATGATCGTTTTTCTGTGAATGTTGAGTACAAGAAAAAGTCCAGCTGGTTTGGTTGGGGCGGTAGCTCTGGCGAGGTTGAATTCCGCTTGAAAGTACCGCATGGTGTTTCACTTAAAATGATTGACTCGGTGAACGGTAATATCAGTATTAATGAAGTGCACGGTGATATTAAGTCTGAAACCGTGAACGGCAAAATTACCATAGAAGATGCTGGCGCCGACGTTTCTACGGATACGGTTAATGGCGATGTGATTATCAAGATGCGAGCTTTTGGCCAAGATCAACGCATTAAGGCGGAAAGTGTGAATGGTGATATCGAAGTTTATTTACCTGAAAATCAAGGCTTTAGATTGGATGCCGAAACTTTAAATGGTGACTTGTCTAACGATTTTGGGATTGAAGTGGATGAAGGTAAATATGTGGGTGCCGATATGGAAGGACGTTATAAAGACGGCAATGCGCGCTTAAATTTCGATACGGTTAATGGCGATATTGAAGTACGCAAAAGATAGTCATAGCGAGTTTGTTAGTCATAAAAAAGGCTTCCCGAGGGAAGCCTTTTTGTTATGCGTAATTCTGAGTTTACTCATCCAGATAGGTGCGTAGCTTCTCAGAGCGGCTAGGGTGGCGAAGTTTGCGTAATGCCTTAGCTTCAATCTGACGAATACGCTCACGAGTCACGTCAAACTGCTTGCCAACTTCTTCTAGCGTGTGATCAGTGTTCATGTCGATACCGAAACGCATTCTTAATACTTTCGCTTCACGCGCGGTTAAGCCACTAAGAATTTCACCAGTAACCTCTTTCAGGCTTTCGCCTGTTGCGGCATCAACAGGCGAGTCAATGGTAGTATCTTCAATGAAATCACCTAAATGCGAATCTTCATCATCACCAATTGGCGTTTCCATTGAAATCGGTTCTTTGGCAATTTTTAATACTTTGCGGATTTTGTCTTCAGGCATTTCCATACGCTCCGCCAACTCTTCTGGCTGAGCTTCACGGCCCATTTCTTGTAACATCTGACGCGAAATACGATTCAATTTGTTGATCGTTTCAATCATATGCACAGGAATACGGATGGTTCTTGCTTGATCGGCAATTGAACGAGTAATCGCCTGACGGATCCACCAAGTTGCATAAGTCGAGAACTTATAACCACGACGGTATTCGAATTTATCCACCGCTTTCATCAAGCCAATATTACCTTCTTGAATCAAATCCAAGA